>CAWDOZ010000146.1:0-90646 GCA_963803935.1 uncultured Fibrobacterota bacterium
CCATTGCCCGGCGCACTGAGGGCCGGCGAGCCGGGAGCGGCAATGGAGGTTTGAAAATAAGCAGACGCCCATGAACTTGACCCATAGGCATTCGCCGCCCGCACGCGCCAGTAATACTGGGTGGTCCCGGCAAGGCCGGAGACTGCCCGTAAACCGCCGGTTATGGAAGAGTCCTGAAGAAAGAAACTCCCGTACGCCGCATCGGTAGAGACCTCAACCAGATAGTTGGTTGCAGTTGAAAGCGTGTTCCAGCTGAGCGTCGGATTGGTTGAAACGTTAACCGCGCCGTTGGCAGGCGAGGTCAGGACCGGTGTCGCCGGCGGAACAGGGGCTAAGGTCGCGAAGCTCCATACGGCTGACCAGGTACCGGTTCCTCCCGCGTTCGTAGCATTAGCCTGCCAATAATAGGTTGTGCTGGTCGTAAGCCCATTTACCACAAGGATGGAAGTTGTCCCGCCGGTAGCGCTGAATACTGTCGTCGAAAAATTGGAAACCGTTGAAATCTGCACAGCGTATGATGCGGCTCCGCTCACCGTTCCCCAGCTCAGCGTTGGAGAAACGGAGGGAGTCGTCGAACCATTTAAAGGTGAAGAAAGTGCCGGCTGATTTGGTGGTAATGGAATAGTGGTGAAATTCCAGACGCCCGACCAGGCGCTGGTCCCTCCCACATTCGCCGCATCTGTTTCCCAGAAGTAGGTCGTTCCGTTCGCAAGCCCGCTCAGCGAGAAGGATACGCCGGTAAGCCCCGTCTTACTGGATGTCTTCGTTGCAAAGCTCGATGTCGTCGATACCTGCAAGCCATAGGAGGAGGCAGTCGTAACGCTCGCCCAGGACAACCCCAACGACAGCGGTTGATTGACGGCTCCGCTTGTCGGTGAGGCGAGGGACGGCGGCGCAGGCGAGGCAATGATGGTCGTAAATTGCCAGATACCGGACCAGGGGCTCGTGCCGGCGGTATTTGTTGCGTTTACTTCCCAGTAGTACGTCGTGCTGTTCGCAAGGCCGCCCTGTAATGCCGATACTCCCGTCAAGCCAGATTGGCTTGAAACCGTCGTGGCAAATGTCGATGACGTCGACACCTGCAAACCGTAGGAGACAGCCCCCCATACTGTTCCCCAGCTCATGGTCATTGTAGTCGGCTCGTTGGCAGTACCGCTCGCCGGAGAGGCAGGCGCTATTATGATGGTTGTGAAACTCCAGACGCTTGACCAACTGCTCGAACTGGCTGCATTGATCGCCCGAGCCTCCCAGTAGTAGGTCCTGGTATTCGCAAGGCCGCTCAATCCCACAGTGTCGGTTATGCCGGTCTGGCTTGTGATGGTGGATGCAAAGGTAGATACCGTTGAGACCCGCACGGCATAGGAGGAAGCATTGGCCGATTGTGACCAACTGACGGTGAGCGTGAGGGCCTGGTTCGCAGCCCCGTTCGCCGGTGACGAGAGCGCGGGCACAGCAGGGACATAAAGGCCGGTGATATGCAGGGGAACGGAATAGGAAAGGGGACTTACTCCAACAAATGTGGAGCAGGTTGACGGGGTGATATTCGGCGGAAAGGGGACAGGCCCGGTCGTGGGATAGTAGGTAACGGCAGCGGGCATTTCACCCAGGGTAGAATCCCATACCCTGAAATGCATGGTTGCCAGGTTGGTAATGCCAGGATCCGTAAAACCGATATTGTTATATCCCCACACTGGAAATGCAGAGTCCGGTCCTGCCGGCCAATAGCCTACTCCCCAGCAGTTTCCAAGAGAATCAAAGACGCCGATTTCATCGGGCACACCGTTATTACTATGAGTTATCGGACTTCCATTGAGGGTAGGGTGTGCTGCAGTATCGAGCAATACAATCAGCATAATTCCGGTGCTGCTGTCCTGTGGGATGAAATGCCGCGCAAAAGCGTTCCCAGCCAGGGTTGAGAGGAATAGTATGGCCCATAGCCGGCATTTGAACGATAGTCTTAACACGTAAACCTCCTGGTTACATCATTGATCCTTCACCGACAGTAGCGCCTATTTGAGTTCGATGAGCTTTGCCTGTTTTTCAACGCCGTTAGCCGTCATTCTGGCAAAATAAATGCCCGAGCCTTGATCGTTATTGCCGGATGATCTGCCATTCCACGACACCGAATAGCTACCCGCCGAATACCGTCCCCTGGCGAGAAGCTGCACCAGATTCCCCCTTATATCATAGATGCCGATTGCTACTAACAGATCGGTGGCCCCGGGTAGTGCCGGGACATCAAATGCAATTCTCACACTATGCCGGAACGGGTTCGGGCAGGCTCGCGGCGCACTGAAGGAAGATTGAATCTCCTGGCCGGGGAAGGCAAGGGTAACCTTGATAATCGTTTTGGATGCAAACACCGGGTCGGTGCCGCCGGATACTCTGAGCGGAATCTCCGTACAGCTGTTCCATAACTTGAAGGAAATCTTTTCTGAAGCTTCGCAGCCATAAAGCGCCGTGCTTACCGGGTTTTTCCCCCAGATTGCAAAGGCGGATTGGCCATCGATAACGGTTCCGGCTCCAACAAGGTTGCCCTTTGAGTCGAAGGCGCCGATTTCGCAACTCCCCGTTGCGGCCGTGCTGCCGACATCGGCCAGCTTTGCCAGGCATGCGGTAAAGTTACCGGTATTGGCGTGCTTTGCAAAATGCTTCGGCGCAGGAGGGTTAATAAGCGGTTTTCCAAAGGTAGCCGCTATTTTTGCCGGGTTGCTCCCCGCGATCGGATAGGTAAGCGACGTCGTTGCATTGGTAACTATATAGTAACCGTTGCCAACGGTCATCGTGCCGATTTCATCGAGAGAGGCGGCGGGCCAGTATAAATCGCCATTGCCATCAACGGCCAATACAATTTGCGAATATATCGAATTTAGCGCAGTACCAACAGCCATGCTCTCCTGGGGCAGGTAGGAAACCAGGTTCCAAATACCGACCTTCAGCGGAATCGGGTTGGAAGCGATTGGGTCGGCAGGACCCGTCAGCTTGAGAGTGTCGTTCGAAAGGGTATCGAGAATCCAGTAGCCGGAGCCGGTATGCACTGTGCCGATTTCGTCAAGGGAGGCCCGGGGCCAGCATAGATTGCCGCTACCGTCCATGGCCATGACGAAGCCTTTGAGCTTCCCGAATACGCCGTTAGTCGATGAATCAGCCGGCTGCAGGTTCAGGGAGTACATGAACCATCCATTGATGATAGGAATCGACAGGCGCTCGATAGTGGTAAAACTCCAGGTGCCCGACCACGTACCCGTGCTGCCGGGGTTTGTTGCATTCACTTTCCAGTAGTAAATGGTGTAGCTCGCCAGGCCGCCGAGCGAGGCCGATACTCCCGTTAACCCCGACTGCATTGTAGTGGTGTTCGAGAAGGTCGATGTCGTTGAGACCTGTATTGCATAAGAGGAGGCAAAACTTGAGGTTGTCCAGTTCAGGGTGAGAACGGGATTCTGGTTTGTGGAACCGTTTGTCGGAAAGGAGAGTCCCGGCACGCCGGGACTCGGAAGGCCGGTAAGGCTCATTGGCACCGAATAGGCGATAGGACTTCCGGCAACGAAGGTCGATTCTGTGGACGGGGTCATGCCCGGCGGAAAGGGGACCGGCGCGGTCGTGGGGTAATAGGTCACAGCAGCCGGCATTTCACCCAGCGTGGTGTCCCACAGCTTGAAATGCATCGTCGCTCCGGCTTTCATGCCAAGATGAATTACGCCGGTATTGTTATACCCCGCAACTGAGATGATTGAGTCTGCGCCGGCCGGCCAATAGCCTACACCCCAGCAGTTACCCACCGAATCGAAGACGCCGATCTCATCGGGCACGATATTATTGTTTCGTATCGGTGTGCCATTGAGGGTAGGATGTGCCGCTGCTGTGTCGAGGAATACCGTCAGGGTCGCCCCGGTTATGCTGTCCAGGGGATTAAAATGCCTCGCAGAAGCGCTCCCGACAAGAATTGCAAGAAGGATAATGATGGAGGGCCGGCTTTTTAACGATTGTGCAAACATCAGAATATCCTCCTGAATGAATGGTGAGGCCGATGGCAAAAAGGTACCGGTATGCGCTATGAAAAATCATGCTCCATGAAGGGTGATCAATTTTACTGAAAGTACGGGAGATTTAAATCCGGAGGTTTTCGGTTCAGAATACATTACATGCAGATATTTATCGGCATTTTTTGAATCAAAAACCCATTTTGAGCTATAAAGAAAGTAATATGACTACACTGCAATATAAAAATCCGCCATTCTGGAAAGCAACTGTCTTAGCTATTTATCTGTCCAAGGAGGTCTGTATCTCAGATAGAATATCGGCTTCCAACCTGCCCGCTCCAGGCAATGCTCAACAATTCAGCAGGAGGATAAGAAATTCCGGCTGTAACATCATATCGCCGGAAACCCTCATCCTTCCGGTCCGATCCTTGCCGGATCGATGAGTTTCCACCATGACTCTGCTTCGATAGCCGCAAGTTTAGCCATGAGTTCCTGCAGGGAAGCCCCATCGCCGGATTTTATGCGGATTTCAATAAGGTTTTTTTCAAACCAGGCACTGGGGTGAAATGATATGTGGGACGGATCGGGGTTCAGGCTACGGCTATGAGCGATCCAGGCATCCCGGGTCCTCACATAGAGAGGGAACCGCATCTCATAGGCAGCGCCATGAAGCTGCGCCGCCTTCTGCGGCGCATTGAGCCGCTTATTTTGTACGATTGCTGCAAGGCGCTCCGTCCCGACAAGGCTTTGCAGGGTAATACCGCGATTGAAGGCGATTTCGGGGAGCCACTCGGCAAGCTCCCGCTGCATCTGGCGGGAGAGGGGAATCGCTGAAAAAAGGTCTATGAGTACCTGCGCGTCGATGGAATTCAGGTGGGCGATCTCCGGGGCAATGGAGATATCGAGCGCGCCGCCGATTACGGCATCTATCAGTTGGTTGCTGCAGGACAGCAGCTCCGTGCAATCGTGCAGTTCGGCTGCGGTAAGGCCTAACCTGGCCGTTTCGTTTTGATAAGCTTCACGCTCGCAGTTTTTTTTCAGCCATGCAACGAAGAGGAGCTTTTCGGTGAGGTGAAGCGCGCGCCCGCTGTTGAATTGGATCCTTAAAAGCCCGGCCTGCCGGGCATCGAGGGGAGCACCTATGACGCTGCAGGGTACCTGCAGCACTCCGGCGCCCTGCAGCGCCAGAACTCTTTTGCATCCATCAACTATGGAATAGTTATTCCCGGTGCGGTACACGACTACCGGCAGGTGAAGCCAGGCACCGGGCATAAGCGGCGGCACCCGGTCGCTCGACAACTCGGCAGGCGGTTTAAGCGATGCTGTCGGCAGTTCTTCAAAGGAAAGCCGCAGGTCCTGCGGAACATTCGATTCCGCCATAGCGTCCGATGATTTCACGATATCGTTCATATTCATTCGTATTTCCCCTTTTCCTGCTACCTTCAGCGAGTATCGCTGTGCGCTTGACAAGAGCAGCGACTGCAAGGTTTTTCTGATGGTCCGACAAAACGCAGCTTTCTATAAGCTTCTGAAGGCTTTGTACCCGATAGCGGTCGAGGGCGGGCAGTATCGCTGAAAGCTGGTCGGGATGCCCGCCGTACCGCCTGAGTAAAAGCTCGTCCAGAAGGCCGACCGGGTAGCTGCAGGTAATCCTCAACCAGAGATCATAGTCTTCGCATGCAGGGAGCGACTCGTCGAAACCGCCCGAGCGTTCGAAAAGCTCCCGGGACAGCATGACCGAGGAGGGCGTGATCATGCAGTGGTCGAGGCTCGCCGCGAACAGATCGCCGCACATTTTTTCGTGGCTCTTCGGCGGATTAACCCGGACGCCTCGCCTGATCCAGAGTTCCTGCGTCTGACAAATCACGAATTCTTTATTTTGTTCTATCCATTTCATTTGCTTTTCGAGCTTGGACGGAAACCACTCGTCATCCGAATCTAAAAAAGCAAGCCACGGCGCGCCGGTAGCGCGAACCCCGGCATTGCGTGCGGCAGATACCCCGCGGTTTTCCGGAAACCTGATATACCGAATGCGCGGATCATTTTCTTTGAAAATGGGCAGATCGCAGGTTCCATCGGTAGACCCGTCGTCAACCGCTACCAGTTCGAAGTCCCGGAATGTCTGGCCGATTACCGAGCTGATTGCGCGCACTAGCAGGGTTGCACGGTTATAAGTCGGAATAATGACGGCGACGAGCGGGGGCAACTATGTCTCCGGAGGAGGTGTCGGGATAGTTCAAAATACTTGAAGCAGGGGAGTATAAAAAGTGATAGAGCGATAGCGATGGAGAAAATGATAATAAAGTCCCGGGCTACTATGCAAAACCTGGAGTCTCACGAATTCTTTGATGCCGGCTTGGATTTTTTCTTCTACGGACCTCTGAGCCGCTTATTGTAAGCCGTACAAATTCATAATTGTATTTCGATTTTGTACGACTCCGGGTATACAAACAAGGGCGTTATCGTGTATGGCGGAAAAGATGGTCAGGCGAGGGAGGAGATAACGGTGCGATCGTGGAGGCAGAGCTTGTGATAACCAGGAGGCTGAGGTGAGCGTTTGGGCTTGACTACTTCTTCCCGATTCATGTAAATTAATTACTATTCCATCTTTTTCCATCGAGGGAGATTTAAAGAGGAGGCATTTCCACGATTCCAGAAGAAGATGTAAAAGCGTTAGTTGCCGCACATACGAAACTTGAAGACCATATGACCGGTGCTCTATGGATTCGACAATTTGCCACCGAGGTTGAGGTGTGCCTTGTGGAAATAATCCCGTCTATGTCAGATGATGATCATGTGGAATTACCAACATATTTCAATTCGGGAGTTGGCTTTCTGTTTCCCATTGCCTTGATAGCCGGAAACCTTAAAAGCATCGAGGAAGCGTTGCATCGAAATATCGAATTCGCCAAGGCGGTAGCAACGGGTAAAATAATGCATGATGAAGGTGATGCAAGACGGCTTGTTGATACGACGACACACATTCTATCAAAAGCAGCGTGAAAATCTGCAATCAGTGCCATTGATAATCTTTTACCGCTCCATCTTTCTGATCACTCTCTTTCCTCCATCAAATTCTCCCCCGGCCGTAACCCCCTTAAAAACTCCTCGCATGGAATGCACAAAACATTCCCGATCTTCAGCCGCTCCTTACCCCGATAGAGCAACAGGCAAACGCATTCCGGATAATCGCCGCCGAAGGTTTTTAATGCCCGCAGATCCTCGGGCCGGACCTTATTGCTGTTTTTGACCTCGATGGCATAAAAAGTATCCCCCCCATACAGCACGAAATCGACTTCGGTTCCTCCGACGGTACGCCAATAATAGAGACGCGCGCCGGAATTCCCATAGTCAATCCACGCCCTGAGGTGCCCTGCAACGAGGCCTTCAAGAGCAGCACCTTCGATTTCGTGCAGGCTGTCCATGGGTCCTGTGGGCCGGAGGGCACGGAAGAGACCGGCATCGAAGAGGTAAAATTTGGGATGGGTCACGGCCGCCCGCCGGGCTCTTTTTGTAAAAACCGGCAGGCGCCAGGCAACGAGGAGGTCTTCAAGAATGCAGATGTACGACTCCACCACCTTGCGCTCAACGCCGCATTCGCGGGCGATGTTGGCTATATTGATAACCGCGGCGTGGGAAAAAGCGATAGTCTCTAAAAACCGCGAAAAATTGCCGGTGGCGCGCACGAGCCCTTCGGTTCTTACCTCCTCGTTAATATAAAGGGCCGCATACGATTGTAAGGTCTGGGCGGGCAAATTAGCGCCCCGCACGACCGGGATGAGCCCGAGGGAGAGCGCATCGGAAAGCGAAAAAGCCTCATTCAATTCCCCGGCCATGAAGGGATGCATCGTTTTCAGGAGTGCCCTGCCTCCGAGAAGGTCGGCGCCTGTTTTCTTGAGTTTTCGCGAGCTTGACCCGGTCAGGATGAAGCGCAATTCTTTATTGCTTTCGCTCAATAAATGCACCACGGGCAATAGCTCCGGAACCCGCTGAATTTCATCGAGAACGATATCGGTAACCGCGGGGTTACCGGTAATAAGCGCCCGAAGCCTTTCCGGAGCGGCGGAATATAGTCTGAAGGTCTCCGGATCGAGTAGATCAATGAGCAGGGCAGAGGGCAACATCTGCCTTACCCAGGTCGACTTGCCTGATCCGCGGGGTCCAAGAAGAAAGAAACTTTGCGAAGGCGGCCGAAAAAATCGGAGGATAGTCTTCATGCCTGAAGTATACGATAAATGGAATCGCTAATTCCATAAATGGACCGAAAATGGAATCGGCGATTCCATAAATCGACCAAAATAAGGGGATAGGTCAGCAGCAGACAATCCTTGAGTGTATCATTTCGCTCTTAGTGAAATACAAAAAGGAGTGCGCCCGCTGCTACGCCGGGCTTTCCATGTGGTGATGCTTGATGTCCCAGGCCCGGGCCTGGAAAATAACGTCTTCGGCGATATTGGTGGAGAGGTCGGCGATGCGTTCGAGGTTTTTGCTGACGCGAAGGAGCTCCAGCGCCGCTTCTATTGAAGCGATATCGTTTTTCGCCATGTCGATAACCTCCCGCGTCATTGCCCGGTTAAGTTCGTCGACCTGATCGTCGTTCTCGAGGACCTTGAGCGCCAGTTGCGTGTCTGCCTGCACAAAGCAGGTCACCGCATCTGAAAACATGCACTGGGTAATTGAGGCCATTACCTTTATATCCGGACCGCAGGCGAGTTTACCGAAACTGCTGCAATTGATGGCGGCCTGGGCAATATTGACCGCGTGATCTCCAATCCGCTCGAGGTCCTTGTTCATCTTCTGCATTGAGAACAGCAGGCGGAGATCGGTTGCTACCGGCGCCTTGAGCGCAAGGCATTCGAACACCGCCCTGTCGATTTCCATTTCAAGGGAGTTAATTTCGCCGTCCTTGCCCACAACCTCCTGACCCTTTTTCATATCGCGTGCGAGAAAGGCGCGAATCGCCGTGCGCACGGCTTCCTCTGCAAGCGTGGCCATTGCAATGGTCATTCTCCGGATGTTTTCGATCTCTTTTCGCGCCTGCAGCTCCATGAAACTATTCCTTTCCTCGAAGGTATCTATTAAATAGTACGTATCATCCGAAGCGACCGGTAACGTAATCTTCGGTTTGCTTGGAGTGCGGCGAAGAAAAGATGGTGGTGGTCGAGTCGAATTCGATCAGTTTGCCAAGGTAAAGAAACCCGGTATAATCGCTGACGCGCGCAGCCTGCTGCAGATTATGCGTTACCAGGATGATGCAAAAATCCTTGCGCAGCTCATAGATCAGCTCATCGATCTGGCCCATCGAAATCGGGTCGAGGGCCGAGGCCGGCTCGTCGAGCAGCACAATTTCCGGCTGTATCGCAATGGTTCGCGCGATGCAGAGGCGCTGCTGCTGACCGCCCGAGAGGCTGAGGCCACTCCGGTGGAGCTTGTCCTTTACTTCGTTCCAGAGCGCAGCTTTGCCAAGGGTTTTTTCGACGAGATCGTCCATTTCACGACGGGGCAGTTTCCGGTATAAACGGACAGGAAAGGCGATATTTTCGTAAATAGACATGGGAAAGGGGGTCGGCCGCTGGAACACCATCCCGATTCTTGCGCGCAGCGTTGAAACCACGACTCCCGGGCTGATGATGTTCTCCCCATCGACCATTACCTCGCCTTCCGCGCGCTGGCCGGGGTAGAGGTCGTACATACGGTTAAGCACCCGGAGGAGGGTGGATTTGCCGCACCCCGAGGGTCCGATAAGAGCCGACACGCTCCGGTCCGGGAAATCCATGTTGATTTCCTTCAGTGCCTGGACGTCGCCGTAAAAGAAATTAAGCTTTTTCAGCGAAACTTTTATGGGTGTAGTTTTCGATCCGTCTATCATGTGCCCTTCCCGGCGGTAAATATGCTCCGCGACAGGATGCTGAGCGAAAGTACCGTTACGGTTATGAGGAACGCGCCCGCCCATGCGAGATGCTGCCAGTCGTGGTAGGGGCTCATCGCAAACTGGAAAATGACCACCGGCAGCGATGCAATGGGGCCATTCATGGAAAATGAGGAGAACTGGTTATTCAGGGAGGTAAAGAGCAGGGGAGCGGTTTCCCCGCTTACCCGCGCAAGTGCGAGCAGAATGCCGGTCAGGATTCCCGGGAGGGCGGCCTTCCAGCCGACGCTCACAATCATTCTCCAATAGGGGCACCCAACGGCAATCGCCGCTTCACGAAGGGTGTCCGGAACCAGTCGCAGCATGTCCTCCGTAGTCCTGACGATTACCGGCAGCGCAATGATGCAGAGCGACAGCGCCCCGGCCCAGCCCGAGAAATGCCCGGAGGGCATCACCATGATGGTATAGATGAAAAGACCGATGATTATTGACGGGGCGCTGAGTAGAATATCGTTGCAGAACCGGACGACCTGGCCGAACCGGGAGTGTCGACCGTACTCCGCCAGATAGGTTCCCGCGAGTACGCCGATGGGTACGGCGAAGAGTATCGCGAAGGCGACCAGCATGAGGCTGCCGACAATTGCGTTGAACAGCCCGCCGGCGGTTCCGGGCGCCGGGGTACTTTTTAAAAAGACCGCAGGGGTAAAATATCCTATCCCGTCGAGCGTCAGCTTCCAGAGTATCGATGCAAGCACGCCAAGCGAGATGATGAGCGCAAGCAGGAACAATCCCGACATGATCCGGTTCTTGATGCGCCGTTTTAAAAGGATTCCGGGGTCGGGTTTCACAGCGGCAATTTCCGGTTTATGGAGTGAAGGAGCGTGCGGGTAATAATCAAAACGATAAACGTGATGACGAAGAGGATCAGTCCCAGGGCAAGAAGGGACGATTGGTACATGCTTCCGAAGGCCTCGGTAAACTCATTGGCAAGCGATGCCGAAATGGTGGTGCCCGGTGCAAAGATCGATGCCCGGATATGATGGGCGTTGCCGATGACGAACGTTACCGCCATGGTTTCGCCGAGCGCGCGTCCCAGTCCGAGCATGATGGCCCCGATGACGCCGTTCCTGGTATAGGGAAGAATTATCCGCCGGCACACCTCCCAGACCGAAGCCCCGGTCCCGTAGGCCGCTTCCCGCAAAGCTACCGGCACGGTGGCGAACGCCTGCAGGCTGACCGATGCGATGAAGGGCAGAATCATGATGCTCAGGATCAGGCCGGCGGTCAGTATCCCGATGCCGAACGGGGGGCCCTGGAAGAGATTCCCGACATAGGGTAACGGCCCCAGCCAGCCGATAAGTGCAGGCTGAATTTTTTTCGCCATCAGCGGTACCAGAACGAACAATCCCCACATGCCGTAGATGATGCTCGGAACGGCCGCGAGAAGCTCCACGGTGGTGGTGATGATCTGACGCAGGCGGAAAGGGCAGAGTTCGTTGAGAAACAGGGCGACGCCGATCGCCAGCGGGGCGCCGAACGCTATGGCAATAAGCGAGGTGATGAGCGTACCGGCAATGGAGGGCAGCGCGCCGAAAGTATCGCTGACCGGGTTCCACGAACTGCCGGTGATAAACGACAGCCCGAACTTCCGGAAGGCCGGAAGGCTTTCATACGTTAACAAAATAAAAATAGAAACCATCGCCGCAACCAGCAGGAACGCCGCTGCGCGGGAGAGAAGGCCGAAGACCGGCTCGAACCGGGTGCCTGAGGCAGCCCGTACCGCCCGCTTCGTTACCGGCCAGGCCCTGGCCGGCGCTACGGCAGTAAGAGCAGATTCCAGGCTTGTTGCTCCATTTTCCTGCATAACCACGTTCCATTGACACGATTGAATACTATCAGGCAGATACGGAGGAGGCGGATTGCCGGCCGCTTTTTTGGCAATCCTGAAAAATCAAACAAAATTGTTAGGTAATCATTAGAAATGGATTAGAATCGCATTAACCTGAACAGGCACAGCGAGCGCGTGGCAGGCCGCTTCGGGGAGCTTCAATACCGCAGCTGAAGAATTTATTCCCCGGTAGATGAGGAATCGTGAATATGGAGAATTATCGGCGAAGGGATAGTTGCCCGGGGGAGAAAGGGGGAGAACCGGGGGGATGGCGAAATGATTATTTTCTGCCGCGTGTAATCCTTTTATTGAAGGCCGACCGCTCCATGCCCAGAAGCCGGGCGGCAACAGTCTGGTTGCCGTTTGCCCTTTTAAGAGCCTCTTCCATCAGCATGGCTTCGGCATCCTTTATCGTGGGAAGCCGGGGCAGTTTTGAGAGGTTTTCCTGCGAAGTATACAGTCCGGTATCCATGGCTTTCATCGAGCCGGGGGTGAATCCTTCCTTCACAAGATGATCGGCAATGAGGGCCGATGAAAGCCTGTTTGACTTTTCAATGCTGACGGCATCATAGAGAATGTTTTTCAGTTCCCGCACATTCCCGGGAAACATATAGGCAGACAACAGGGCATAAACTTCCGGGGATACAATCGGATTCGGCTTCTTCAATTCATCGGCCGCCTGCCTGCAGAAATAATCGATGAGAAACGGTATGTCGGCGGCCCGGTCGCGCAGGGGAGGGATGTCGATCTGGTGACTCTGCAGACGGAAATACAGATCGTTCCTGAAACTTCCTTCCTTTCGCATGCCGGCAATATCCCTGTTTGTCGCTACCACGAAACGGCATTTTGAATGCCGGAGAGAGTCCGACCCGGTCGGATAATACGTTCTTTCCTCCAGGAGCCTGAGGAGCTTAATTTGCATTTCCCGTGCCAGATCGCCGATTTCGTCGAGGAACAGCGTGCCGCCGCCTGCTTTGGCGACCAGCCCTTCCCGGCGTGTTTCGGCTCCGGTAAAGGCGCCCTTCTCATGACCGAAAAGGGTGTCGCTTACCATGGCCTCGTCGAGACCCGCGATATTAACCGATACGAACTCCCCGGCGCGACCGCTTGCCAGGTGAATCAGCCGGGCAACCATTTCCTTTCCGACGCCGGTTTCGCCGGTGATAAGCACCGGCATCGGGGTCGGTGCAATTGCCTCGATGTAGTGGAATATTTTTGCCATTTTCACATCACCCGTAATAAAATCTTCAAATAAATCGGGGTGTTTGAGGCCATCGGCAAGCAGCGATTCCCTGAGCCGGCTGTTTTCGTAGCGTAACTCAACCAGATCCATTGCCCGGCGCACGCTGGTAATCAGCCGGTTTTTTTCGACGGGTTTTACCAGGTAGTCGAACGCACCCAAACGCATACACTCGACTGCGGTGTCAACGCTGTTAAGCGCCGTAAGCATAATGATCGGAATTTCGGGAGTTGCCCTGATAATTTCGGGCAAAAGCTCGGTTCCCTTGCTCCCGGGCATGAGAATATCGAGAAGAACGATGCCGATCTTCTGCTGCGACAGCATGGAAAGAACCAGGCCGTTGTCCTGGCAGGTAAGAACCTCGAACCCCGCCATGCGGAGCGTCACGGAGGCGCCCTGAAGAAAATCCGGTTCGTCATCTACGAGGAGCACCGGCATGGGTGTCCTGAGCGGCTGTTTCATGCAGTATCCTTTCCAAAAACGGGTAGCTCCACGATCGCCTTTGTCCCCTTACCGGGGACCGATTCAATCCGCAAGTCGCCGCCGTGGTCCTTGATTATAGAGTACGAAATGGCAAGCCCGAGCCCGGTGCCGCCCTTATCCCGTTTTGTGGTGAAAAACGGGTTCATGATATAGGTCAGATTTTCCGCGGGTATCCCCACCCCGCAGTCTTCTACGGTAACCGTCACCCGATTCTCAGGACCTTCCTGACCAATGGAAACGGTAATGGGAAGTTCATTGTTTTTAGTCGCTTCACAGGCGTTGGTTATCAGATTGATCACCACCTGCTCCAGCCTCTGGAAATTGCCCTTAACGGCAGGGATATCGGCTTTGCCGATTACCTCGAACCGGTTGGTGGTGGTCTTTATGAGGCTGCCGAGAATGACCGTTGCCGCATCGATGACTTCCCGTATCGATATCTCCTGGTCGACCTCCCCGGGCTCCTGGCGCGCAAAATCCTTGAGGTTCTGGACAATTCTTTTTATCCGGCGCGCCCCTTCGTTAATACCATGCAGCAGGCCGGGGAGCTCGTTGCGCATCTCGGGATAGGGGAGCCCTCCGAGTTTGAACTGCGGGTTCCGGGTAAAATGGTCATCGAGCACCGGGACAATATCTTTCAGGATATCGGAAAAATTCTCCCCATTGAGAATGATAAAATTATTGGGATTATTGATTTCATGGGCGATCCCGGATACGAGCGTTCCGAGCGTGGCCATTTTTTCCGCCTGAATGAGCTTTTGCTGCTGAACGGCCGCGAGATCCTCGGCTTTTTTTCTCGCCGAAATATCGCTCCCCACGCAGAGAATTTCCCTCAGGACGCCCTGGGCATCGTAAATCGGCCGCCTGGTCCAGGCCACCCACTTCCGCTCCCCGCCTTTGGCCGCAATCGGCGCCTCGAAGTAAAGATTCCCCTCGGGGAAATCCAGGACATCGCGTATGGGTGAATCAGCCCGGTCCCCCTTCCCGGGGGAGGGAGGAAAAAAGATGTCGTTTATGTTGCCGCCTTTAATTTCCTCGGAAGTAAATCCTAGGAGTTTCTGCGCATATTCATTGACAAACAAAATACCGCCCGTTTTTTCGATGCGGATGATGGCGCTGTTCGCATTTTCAACGAGTTCGCGGTACTTCCTGCCGTTCTCTTCAAGTTTGGACAGCGTCGCCTGGATGGAGCCGAGCAACAGGTTGAAGGAATCCGCAAGCCTCCCGATTTCATCCCGGGAACCGATGACGATTCGTTCGGAAAAATCCTTTCGCCCGGAGGTGATTTCTTCGGAGAGCAGCATGAGCCTGTTTATCGGCTGCGTTACCTTACCGGTAAATAGAACCACCGCCAGGATGCTGAGCGTCAGGATTACCGATGCAAATATGACGAGCACCCCGGTTATCGACGCCACTTCGGCTTTCGTCTGTTCCGAACGCTTCCTGATTACCGCAGTAATGTCATCGGTGGAGCGTCCGGAGGCTATGACCCAGCCGAGCGGTTCGAAGGTGCGTGCGTAACATTCGATAAACGTGGAGGAATCGGAGGCGGTCTTTTCGGTAAGCACCGGTGCAGAGGTTTCGATGAACCCATCTCCCCTGATCGCCACCTGATGGTTGATATTCCGGACAAAAAGGAATACCTTCAACCTGCCGGCCTCGTCGAGACTGTCAAGATGCGGATGGATCAGGACCAGGGGGGAGTCGTTCATCGCCGCTACCCAGAAAAAGCCCCGGCCGTTATCGTAGGTTATATCCTTTATCTTTCCGACCAGTGAGGCCACCTCGTTCGGGGAAAATGACCGCTGGTACTGCGCCATGACAAGGGAGTGCATGAAATCGACATGCTCCTTGATGGTGTTTTTTACCCGGGCTGTTTCATTGGTTTTGATCCTGGCGACATCCTCCTTACCCTTTTTCCTCGTCTGATAAACCGAAATGGCAAGTATGGCCGCTGAAACGACAAAAACAAGCAGGACGATAAAGAGGGAAAGTTTTAATTTCAAGCTCATGGGCAACCGATTGCCTCATTTAAGGTGAGAATCGGCTCTCACTGCTGCGAGAGCGCGGAGGTTCCGCCGATGGCCCTGAACAGCGCATACTGTGCCTTGTTGTAATCGGTCACGACATTTGCATAATCTGCCCTTGCCCGTGCAAGATCCTGCTGAGCCTGGATTACCTCGAGCACAAGGCCCATGCCGAACTGCTTTCGTTCCTCGGTTAGACGCAGGGTCTCCTCGGCGGTTGCCACGTTGATCCTGATTGCGGTAATCTGGTCGGCGAGGGAGGTCAGGCGGGCCCTGCTCTCAACCACTTCCCTGGTGATCTGGTCGAGCAGTTTTTCGCCGCTTAATTTCTGCCTGTCTACCCTCGCTTCGGCGGCATGGATCCGCCCGACGTCAAATAACCCTCCCGGTCCGATTTTCCATCCGAGACCGACGAGAATTTCCGCACTGCCGCCGAAGACCTGGGATGCGGTATCGGGTCCGCCGCCGAACCCTCCGGCATAGGCCGAAAGGCTGATCGAGGGGATTAAGGGGCCATACACGGTCCCGTTTTTCTCCTGCCGTGCCGCCTCAAGGAGCGCCTGGTACTGCTTCGGTTCGGGACGCGAAGCGAGCGCCTGGCGCACCATGGAATCCTGTGAGACCGCAGTATCCGTAAGCGTCAAGGGAACGAAATCGGCATCCCGGGCATCAAGATCGACGGTGGAGTCGAGATGGAGGATCTCGACGAGCCGGGCGGCCTGGACCCGGCGGCGTTCGACGGCCTGCCGCAGATCGATCTGGTAGTGCTCGGTCTGGACCTTTACGCGCAGTTCATCCCCCTTGAAGGCGATGCCGGTACCCACCGCTGCATGCAGCTGGTCCTGATAATCCTGCGAGATCCGTACCGCCTCAGTCGCAACGCCGACTAGTTCTTTTGCGCCTAGCAGGTCGAAGTACCCCTGTGCCGCCGCCAGATTCGCATCGAGCTGCTGCGACTCGAGAGCGTGTCCGGCGGCCTTGACAAGCTGCTTCGCGGAAAGCAGGTTATAAATCGCATCCCCGATTGCTACCTCCGCGGCAAGGGTGCCGCCGGGGAAATAGGACTGATAGTGGGCTTCATCGATGACCCCGGTCGAGGAAGACTGTGCAAGGCCGTCGAGGCGATGGTAGCCGATACCCGGCGAGATCCAGGGAAAAAACTGTTCCGCAGCCTCGGTCCGGTTTGCCTGCGCTTCCCGCAGGAGCTGCCGCGAAATCTGGATATCGAGATTCTGCGCTCCGGCCAGACGCAGTGCGGCCGGCAAATCGATCGAATAAGTACCCTGCTGTGCAGCAGCCGGGCATTGCGCTACCAGCACCGCAGCGGC
Organism: uncultured Fibrobacterota bacterium; assembly: GCA_963803935.1. Taxonomy (GTDB): domain Bacteria; phylum Fibrobacterota; class Chitinivibrionia; order Chitinivibrionales; family Chitinispirillaceae; genus BOG-1184. Next base: position 16,813 of record CAWDOZ010000146.1, read on the forward strand.
AGCAAATAAAACCGCCATCATGAATCCGGAAACGCTGCGTTTCACCTGGCCTCCGAACCGTTGACAGGCTGGCCATCCGCCACCTGTTGCCTGCCGACAAGGATGAGCGGCACGGTTGAATCGAGGCCGCTGAGAATTTCGGCGTGCGCGCTGTCGGTAATCCCGAGGGTAACCGGGATTTTCCTTGCCGTATTATTCTCATCGGCAAATACCACCGCCCCGGTTTTTTCCTTGATCACGGCGTCGAGGGGCACCAGCAGCGCATCCTTCTTTCTTTCAATTCCAATCCTGACCTTGATGTACATGCCGGGCCTGAGCTCCATGCGGGGATTCGGAATTTCAATCTCGGTAATCATGGTCCTGGTCGACGGATCCAGCGCATACTCGAACCGCGTGACGGTACCGGTAAAGGTGCGGCCGGGAAGTTCCTCGGCCGATACGGATACCGCGGTTGTTTTGGATACGAACGGGGCATCCTGCTCGGGTACCGCAACGTCAAGACGCACGCGGCTGAAGTCCATGAGTGTCACTATTGCCGAGGTGGAGGCGGCGCTGCCCGAGGTCGCAGCGGGAATGAAGGCGCCGGGATCGACGAACCGGTGGGTGATGGTGCCGGTGAACGGCGCCGTGACATCGGAGTAGGCCAGCAGGTCGTTGATCCTTTTCAGGTTGGCGGCGGCAACGTCTACCTGCGCCTTCGCCTCGTCAACGGTCAGCGGGACGACGAGGTCCGGCGACTTGTTCATGGCCTCGCTCAGCCGCCGGTAATTGACATTGGCTACCTCAAGCTCGGCCTCGTACCGGGGCGCGCTGCCCAGGAGTTCCGGGTCCTCGATCTGCGCCAGGACCTGGCCTTTTCTTGCAGGATCGCCCTTATCGACCGCGATGGTTTTCAAGTAACCCGGGATTTTTGCGAACAGGGTGGTTGCAAAGTAGGCAAGGATGGTACCGGGCAAGGTAATGGTACGGACGATCTCCCCATGCCGGGGCAAAACGATCATTACATCGACCGGGGGCGCCGCAACCTTTGCAGGAGGATGCCGGCACCCTCCGAGCAGGGCGACCAGCACCGCTCCTGTAAACAACTTCTGGAAATGAGAGATCTTCATAGGTGCCTTCGGTTCAGGGAATGGTCTTCTCCGCATCGGGATTTAAGGGTTTGTGATGATAGCTGGCCGAATCGTTTGGATCTACCGACGGCGATTGCCGCCTCGCGCGTCCCTGCACGATGGCAAATACCGACGGCAGCATAAGGAGGGTGGCAAGCGTGGCCACGGCCAGGCCCCCCACCACCGCGCGACCCAGCGGCGCCGTCTGCTTGCCGCTCTCGCCGAGCCCGAGCGAAAGCGGCAGCATGCCGGCGATCATGGCCAGACTCGTCATCAGGATCGGGCGAAGCCGGCTCTGCGCACCCTCGACGGCTGCAGCTTCGGCCGTGGCCCCTTCCATGCGGTGCCGTTCTGCAAAGGTGACGAGCAGGATGGCATTGGCCACGGCTACTCCGATGGCCATGATCGCGCCCATGAACGACTGGATGTTGAGCGTCGTCCCGGTGAGCCACAGCGCAAGAACGACACCGGAAATGACGGCGGGCACCGTGGACACGACGATGAGCGATAGTTTCAGCGACTGGAAGTTTGCGGCAAGAAGCAGGAAGATCGCCGCCACGGCGAGCAGGAGGCCGGTTTGCAGTCCGTCAAACATCTGGCGCATCGGCACCACCTGTCCCCGCAGGGTCACCTCGACGCCGCGGGGCGGCTCGCCGAGCTCCCGGAGTGCCTTCTCGACCTGCGCCGCAACGCTGCCGAGATCGGCGCCCGAAATGTTCGCGGTCACCGTAATCATGCGCCGCGAGTTGTAACGGTCGTACTCGGCGACCATAGTTCCTTCCTTAACTTTAGCGATATCGCGAACGAGGATCGGCTTGTTGTCGAGATAATCCACCGGTATATTCCGGACCTCTTCGAGTCGAGCGCATGGCTGCCTGCGGAACCTGGACCTGGACCTGGTAGGCCACGCCGGTATTCGTATCCGACCAGTAAATCGGGGTCACGAACCGGCTCGACCAGGTCGCCGTGGTAAGCGCATGCGAAACCCTCGACATCTGAACGCCCATGATCCCGGCCCGCTCCCGGTCCACGGTAACATTGACCGTTGGAAAATCGAGCGATTGGCCGAACTGCACATCCCGCAATGCCTTGATCCCGGTCAGTTTTTCCCGAACCTTTTCCGCGAAGGCACGGTCCTGGGATAGATCGAGCCCGCTCACGGCGACCTCGATCGGGGTATTGGAACCAAGGCTCATAACCTGGCTGACGACATCTCCCGGCTCGAAGGAGAACTTGACGTCGGGCAGCTGCTCGGCGAATTTTTCCCGGAGCCGTTCCTTGAGCTCCTCGATCGCAACCGGGGTTCCCTTCTTCAGCTGCACCTGCAGAACGGCCTCCTGCGGCCCCTCGTTCCAGAGGTAGATCAGGTTGACGGCATAATTGGCGCTGTGAACGCCGATAAACCCGAGCGAAAACCCGACATTATCGGGGCCGACCTCTTTCTTGATTATATCGAGTACCTTGAGGGAGACCGCCTCGGTCCCGTCAATCTGCGTACCGGTCGGTGCGCGCAGGCGGATCAGGAACTGGCCGGTATCCACCCGGGGGAAGATCTCGGTGCCGAGGTGGGTTCCGATAATGACTATAACCGCTCCTGCAGCAAGAAGGTACACCGCCACCACCTTTTTGCGATGGTGTACCACCCACTGCGCCAGGCGGGTGTACTGTTCGCGGAACCGGCCGAAGCCTCGTTCCGTCGCTTCCATATTCTCTGCGGTTTGCTCGTGCGCACGCAGGAACCAGATCGTCAGAATCGGCAGCAGCGTATATGCCAGGAAATAGGAGGCTACCATGGAAAAGCCAACTGCAAGCGACATGGGCAGGAACATCGCCTTTGCGGCGCCCACCATGAAAAGGGCAGGGGTGAACATTGCCAGTATGCAGAGCATGGCCAGGAGCTGGGGCGCGGCGGTTTCTACCGCTCCGTCGCAGGAGGCACGGGCCATATGCTCTCCGCGGCCGTGGTGAACATGGATATTTTCGATGCAGACCGTGGCCTGGTCAACCAGGATCCCCACGGCGAGCGCCAGCCCGCCGAGCGTCATGATGTTGACCGTTTGACCGGTAGCCCACAGGAAGAGCAGCGCAGCCATCAGGGAGAGCGGAATTATGATGACCACCAGAAGTGCGCTGCGAACATCGCCCAGAAAGAGCAAAACCATGAGCCCGGAAAGCAGGGCGCCGAGTGCGCCTTCGATCGTCAACCCGGAAATTGCCCGGGTAACATACGGAGACTGGTCGAATTCATAGCTCACCTTGACATCGGGCGGCAGCACGGCCTGAAACCGCGGAAGGTTCTTTTTGACGCTGTTTACTACCGAGAGCAGCGAGGCATCGGCCCGCTTGGTGACCGGCATGTAAACCGTGCGGTGGCCATTTACAATGGCGTAACAGGTGACGATGTCGGTGCCGTCCTCAATTGTGGCGACATCGCGGAGAAAAATTGCCGGATAGACGCCGCTCCGGATCGGCACACTTTCCAGGTCCTGGATATTCTTGACCACCGAATTCAGCGGTACCATGGGATACATGCCGGCTATCGGTATGTTGCCCGACGGGCTGATGAGATTTGCGGACAATATAGCGGAAACGATCTCATCAGGGGACATGTTGTAGGCGCGAAGCCGGTCGGGTTTAACATTGATGACGATGCTGCGCGCGCTCCCGCCGAACGGCGGCGTCCCGGAGACGCCGGGCAGGGAGGAAAACATCGGTCGCACCCGGTTCAGTGCCTCGTCCTGCATCTCGCGTACCGACCGGGTATCGCTGGAGAATACCAGGTCGCCCACCGGTACGCCTCCGGCATCGAACCGCAAAACGAAGGGCGGCACGGTCCCGGGCGGCATGAATGCGCGCGAGCGGTCGACCTCGGCCACGGTCTCGGACATTGCCTGCGCCATGTCGGTGCCCGGATAAAACTGCAGCTTGATCAGCGCTGCGCTCTGGATGGATTTTGATTCTATGTGTTCGATGCCGGTAATGTAAAGGAAATGGTACTCATAATAATAGGTGAGATATGCCTCCATCTGGGAGGGGTCCATCCCGCCGTAGGGCTGGGCCACATAGATCGTCGGGATCCCGAGGGAGGGGAAAATGTCGCGCGGCATCTGGCGAATCGCCATGAGGGAACCCAAGGCTACCGCAACCACCGCGATGACGATGGTCACGGGACGACGCAATGCCGGTTGAACAATATTCATAATTTCTTTAACGATTCAGGCTAAGGTTGTCGCTGGTCCTCATGAAGCTATATGGTACTCCACAAAATGCAACAATTATGCCAGCGCCAAAACTCTCGTAATTCGCGATTTGCGGGGCGCGGCAGGGAGTTCACTGGGCTTGGGCGAAGCGACAATTGTCCCTTTTGGGAATTTGTTCAGCTGTATATTATTGATATTAATAAATATATGCATTATCGGGACAATTGTCTCTCTGTTATTCTTTTAAAATGGATCTCACCTCGAGATGCTCAGGTTATCGATGTCCGCCTCCTCCGTGACCCCCGCCACCAAAGCCACCACCATGGCCCCCGCCGCCACCAAACCCACCACGGCTTCCGCCGCCCCAGCCTCCAGCTCTACCTCCCCATCCGCTCCCGCCGCCCCAGCTTGAGCCTCTGCTCCATCCCCCTCCACCGCGTCCAAAGTAGCTTCCCGAATGAAAGGCCCCTCGTCCGAAGCCTCGATTTCCATAGAAGGCTCCATGTCCCCAGCCCCGGCCATAACCCCATCCCAGGCCGAAGCCCCATCCCAGACCATAGCCGCAACCAAGGCCCAGGCCATATCCCCATCCGAAGCCCGGACCCCAGAGCCACGCGTCACAGGCATCGACATAAGGCCAGTAGTAGTCATAGTAGGGTGACCAGTTCCAGGGGTAGGAATAAACCGCAGGACCGTGGGTAGTCGCGACCGCTTCGGTATCCTGGTTTATTGCAGGCGCCGGCGGCGCTATCGGGACCGTTGACGGTTCATTTGCAGGCACCGCAGGAGTGCTGCTCATCGCCATGTGGACTGAATTCGGTTCGCTCGCCGGCGCAGCCGCAGCAGATGTCGCAATTCCGGAATGGCTTAAGGCTTCAGTAATGACTTTCGCCGAAACTCCGAGATCCTTCAGCTGGATAATCTGGTCTGCCGTGAGATTAAAAGGTCCCTTTGCCGCGTCAACGTAAGAAATCATGATCTGCTCTTCCATCCCGGATTGGGCGAGGCGAATCAGATTATCCTCCTGAGCTCCGGCCCACGCAATTCCATAGGATATAAGCAGTGCTCCTATTCCAATCAGCTTATTCATAATATTTATCCATCCTTTCCTTCATATTCCACGCAACGCTGCTCCCCCAAAAGGGCTTTTATTTTCTCAGCGTCCTCCATGGCCCCCTCCACCATGTCCTCCACCGCCACCGTGCCCGCCTCCGTGCCCACCTCTGCCACCGTCTCCTCTACCGCCTCTTCCGCCATAGGAACCATACCCGCGTCCTCCTCCATAGCCTCCATAACCTCCATAGCCGCCCGAATAGCCATAGAAGAAGCCTCCGTAAAAGGGAAACCCGTCATCGAAAAAAGGGTCGTAGTAATAGGCACCCCCATACCCTGGTCCATATGAATAGGAAGGGACATTCTGCCAGCAGCGCAGCTGCAATATCTCAAGCATCGGATAGGGATAAAGGAGATTACCCAGGTTTTCCTCTCCTATTCCAACGATTCTTCCCGCGAGCGTTACGCCGACGCCCTCCTTATAGATGTAGGGGTCCATGAATCCCTGGATATGCGCTTTGAACCTTCCCCGGGTATAGGTTTCCGGGAGCGGGTAGCCATTTTCATCGAGCGGTGTTTCCAAAATTGTCAGCTCGCTTCCGGACGAGTCGTTTACAGTGGCAATAATGATCCCTCCCCATATCACCACATCCCCGTAATAGCTATAGGGATGGTTCTGCACCATTTCGATGGTAGTGTTGCGGGTTGCCTCCCTCTGGTACTGCCTATCAATGGGATAATAGGGAGTGCATGCCACTATCAGAAGCAGTGCCAATCCCACTCCCAGCGTTTTGAAAAGTGATTTTTCCATGATTAACCTCCTTACCAGGCCTGATCCTGCAAACTCTTGACCTCATCATTCTCTCCAAGTGCAACAAAAACATTTTTAAGAAGCTCCTCGCCGTTGAAGGGTTTATCGAGACAAAACCTGCACCCTATTTTTTCCAGTCCCGCTTTAATCCGGCTGTTGCCAAATGCCGTTATCGCCCCAATTGCCACACGGCTTCCGCTCCTTCTGACTTTTTCAATAAGCTCGATACCGGAAATGCCGGGGAGATGAAGATCCGTTATGAGAAGATCCATCGGCTCCCCCGCATTTTCAGCAAGCATAATGAGATCAAGAGCATAGGAACCGCTACCGGCAGGGACTACTTCATACCCGAACTTTCTCAAGGTAAGCGTCACCGCCCTGAGGAGATCAGGCTCATCATCGACGACTATTATTTTCTTGCAGTTCATACTCACCGTTCTCCTCCACAGAATCCCTCATTGGCAATCGTTTGAATCCTCATTTCCACCATAGATTAAACCAACTGCTGTGCCACATCTCATGTATAGTATAACCTGTTGATTTTTAAAGTATTAACGAATACGATGGATATGCCGTGGAGGGCGACAAATGTCGCTCTTAAGCTTTTCCAGCGTAAGAACTTATTGAAATACGGTAATATAGGTGGGCAGAGAAAATTGTCCCACTGTCATGGAATGCCCTTTGGGCAAGGGGGCCATAAGCTGATTGCATAAATGCAAGAATCATTTGTGCGGTACGATTTTTGCTAAAATTTGATGTTAAGGAAAGGATCTCTCTATGAATGCGACGGCAAAAGCAGGCGTTCTATGCGTGTTTGGTTGCTTAGTTATTCTGATGAGCGGATGCGCCACGACCAAACTGGTCAATATATGGCATGATCCATCCTTTCAGGCTCCGCCCTTTAAAACGATGCTGGTCATTGCGGTGAGAAAGGATGCCGAAAAGCGGCATCGGTGGGAAGATGCATTCAGCGAGGCTCTCGCCCATAACGGCGTAGCCGCAACGCCTTCCTATCGCCTGTTTCCGGATCACGTTCCGGATACCAATCAGGTCATAGCGTCGGTGCATGCAAATGGTTTCGACGCGATTATTACCATAAGTAAGCTTCCATCTAAAATCCGCCTCCATCCTATGCCGCCGTATTTATTTCATGGCCCCTACTGGCGGGGATACTCGGAATGTAATGCCGAAGAGGATGCGGCAGGGGAGCTGGATATGGATACGGAAAGGGTAGACTTTCGGGCAGTTGATGTGATTGCAACTGAACAGGGCGGCCATTTGATTTGGAAAGCGATAAGCAGAACCAGATATGCCGACAGTTTACGGGATGTGCATCCGGCAATTGCGCGCAAGGTAATGGCCGATCTGGTACGGAGAAAAATCATCAGCGGTGCGGGAAATTAATGCGCAATTCCAAGTGCATTGATGTAGTTCTCTTCGGAATTAATCCCCATCAATGTTTTTTCCACCTGTCCCCTGCGGAAGACGAGTGCGGTTGGAATTGCAGCAATCCCGTACAGGGATGCCGTCTGGGGATTTTTATCGACATTTAACTTATAGACTCTCGCCTTACCCGTTGTTCTTTCACCGACGCGGTCGATAATCGGCCCTGCGATGCGGCAGGGACCACACCACGGCGCCCAGAAATCGACCAGGACCGGAAGCGGCGACTCCAGTACGTCTTTCTGAAATGTCGAATCGCCCGTATCCTGGGCCCTGAATTTTTCCGGCTCGGAAAAATTACCGGAATAAAGTATCAGGCCTGCTACAATCGTTCCGGCAATGATGATGCTGAGAATTGCGGGACGCGGAACCTTCATGATGTACCTCCTTCGTCACCTTTACCGATCAAGAACACGTGCCCTTCGGGGCAGAGCTCGATGCATTGCCCGCAATTGTTGTGTCCCCGATCAAAACGTTATGCCATAGCTTATGCAACAAGTGTACCATGCCGTAAGTGCAAAAAAATGCCAAAATGCCGGGGTTGCTGGGATAGATTTGTTGCATTGCAACGGACCGTGCATCATTGCAACGAAGTTTGCACCATTATCGCAGGCAGTCAGGTGGCGGTTATCCTTGCAAGGACAGGGGATGAGAAAACAGAAAGAAGGCAAGGAATAGAGGAATATATGCAGGCTTTGGAAGATACTGCACAGCGGAACAGCGCCAATTAGGCGCCGTCCCGCTGCAGATAAATCCTTTTTACTTCCAGTAGTAACGCAGACTCACATAAAACTGGTTATCGTAAGCAGCAGGGGCTCCGCCGTTAGTGACGCTGAAGTAGGCGTCCTCGGCATGGGCATACTGTAATCCAAGCCTGATTTCGCCTGCCTTGCCCTCGTAGCACTTGAGCCATGTTCCAACGGTGATCTCGGAGATCTTAGAAATGTTTCCGTTGGCCTTGCCGCCTAAGCTATCGGCACCGGAGTTATTGTAGAGATTGCTGCCGTAGCCGAACCCGGCCGTTGTGTCGGCCCAGGCCTGCTGATTAAGCTGTTCCTGACCATAATAGGCATAAATGGTCGCTTCCGGCATTGGGGTAAAGGTCAGCCCGGCGAGGAGCTGGGAGCCATTGAGCGGAATATTGATTCCCTGACGATCCTGGGTCACGTCCGGAAGCTGACCCGAACCGTAGCGGCCAATTCCGGAACCGATAATTCCGCTGGCCATAAGGCTGAGCACCTTCGGAACTATGGGCAAAAGGATGCCTGCGCCGGCTGCATTGGTGGTGATGCTGGTGTCATCGATCGTCTTCTTATCTGAATTAATGATATTGCTCTGGAAGTTACGGGCGATGTCATAGACTTCAAAGTGTCCCCAGCCCGGATCAAAGGCAATCTTCGCTATCCCATCGGGGTAAGAGTTTACCGACATGGTCCCCTGGAAGTTGCTGCCGGCTGTCTGGGCGTTTGCATAGTTGGTATTGAGCAATGCGTTTGGCTGGCTTGCAACGGTCGTCTGAGGATTTTCAACCGCGAGACCTATCCAGAGCATCTTGTCGAAGTCTTTGACGATACGGAAACCGGGCTGGCGCGCCCAGGTAAAACCCACGACGTACTGCGCGTCGATGGTCAGTGGGCTGAGCACTTTGCCCGGAACGATACCTTCGCTGTTCATGGTAGCCAACGACCAGGTCTGGCCGCCTAAGAGATGCAAGCCGAGATTGTCCCAGTCGATGGTGGTGTACAGGTGACGGATTCTGAGGTTATAGGAGTTGCTCTCGTTGGAGTTGGCCGTTGTCGCCGCGCCGAGAAAGTCCATTTCATAGTATCCGGCGAGGTGGGTCTGCTGGTCGAAATCGGCCTTGGCAAGCAGGGAGAGCCTGGACTGCCGGGCGCTGAAAAGAGCCTGATCCTGATAATAGCCAGCGGAATTTCCAAGCGGAAGGCTCTGGAATTTGCTGGCGATATCGGAGTTGATGTTCGTGCTCCGGTAGATGCCGGCAGCTTCGATGAAGCCGCCCAGATCTATCGTGACTCCCTTGATGTTAACCGACACACCGCTGTCCGGCGCCGGAGGCCCTGCAAACAGAGGTGACTGTGCGGCCCACAGAATACTGAACGCAATCCCTGCGACTTTAAAAAGACGTGTATTCACTTGCTCTCCTTTTAAAAGGTTGATATGGTTGTTGACTTCTATTTCAAATGGACATCCCTGCTGCTTACAAGCGCTGCACGGACTTACTTATCGGAGTAAATCTTACTTCCATCAGCCGAGACGATGTCCTTCGCCCAGGTACTCTTGACGGTTTTGACGACACTCTGCGGAATCGGGACATAATCGAGCGCCTCGGCCATCGAATTGCCGTTGGCATAGCACCATGAGAAGAAATCAAGCGCTGCCTTTGCCTGGTCCGGTTTGTCCTGCTTCGTGTGCATCAGGATGAAGCTTGCACCCGTGATCGGCCAGCTCTCCTTGCCGGCCTGCTCGGTAAGGACAAGGTAAAAACCCGGGGCATGTGCCCAATCTGCATGAGCGGCTGCCGACTGAAAGGCAGCACTGGTTGGAGCAACGAATTTTCCCTCATGGCTTGCCATCATCGTATAGGCAAGCTTATTCTGCAGGGCATAGGCGAATTCCACATAGCCGATAGATCCCGGTGTTTGAGCGGTAAAATTCGCAACGCCCTCGTTTCCCTTGCCGCCGATGCCGACCGGCCATTCGACCGAAGCGTCGTTACCGACCGTCTTCTCCCAATCCTTGCTCACCTTCATCAGGTAATTGGTAAAAAGGAAGGTGGTGCCGGAGCCGTCGGAGCGGTGAACAACGGCGATATCCTGATCGGGCAATTTCAAACCGCTGTTAATCTTCATGATTGCGGCATCGTTCCACTTTTTGATTTTACCGAGGTAGATATCGGCCAGAACCGTGCCCGTTAATTTCATTGCCCCCGGCCCAACCCCTTCAACATTTACCACCGGCACAACCCCGCCCATGATCATCGGCCACTGCACCAGCTCATGAGCCTTCAGCGAATCCGCAATGAGGGGCTTGTCGGAGGCGCCGAAATCGACCGTTTTCGCCTCGATCTGCTTGATGCCCCCTCCGGAGCCGATAGACTGGTAATTGAGTTCAGTGCCGGTCTGAGCCTTATACGCCTCGGCCCATTTTGCATAAACCGGATAGGGAAACGTCGCTCCCGCCCCGGTTATTTGCGCTGCCGAAGCGGCAGTTGCCAGCGACAGGCATGACAAAGATAAGGTTATTAATTTCAATGCGTTGGAACGAGGGTGCATAGGTACATCCTTTCTATAGGGTAGATGATGGTGCTACTGCTTTATCGTCCTGCAACTCTGCATATTCCGGCAATCGACGTCATTACCCTGCATCGGTCCTCCACCTGACTGCCGCCTCACCAATGGGATAACAAAATCGTATTGAAATGTTAGCGAATTATTAAAATCATGTTACAATACCGCAAATTGAAGCTCTCAGTGCGAATCGGCTTCTCAGTTGAGGTGATTTAAGCATGAAACTACGCCGGCTTACGGTTTCAACCGAAAGAAAGATCCCGGCTTGTATGTTAGGATTGCATGATGAGCGGAGTACCGGAAAGTGGATTCCCTGCCTTAAGCCGCGCATTCCCAGGATTGACATTTCAATACTCTTGAGGCGGTAGTCCCGGCTGCCATTTTTACCGACAGACCCTGCAGAATCTGAAACTATTGTTCATCTTTTGAATTGAACCTCGAAATCATCGCGCCGCGCTCGTCAGAATAGTTTTTGACCGATCCTTGGGCAAATACCGAACATCGCTTTCGGGGATCTCCTGCTGCCGATCGATCCTGATAAGTTCGAAGCGAAGGGATTCCGTGTCAAGCACGATACCCTGGAATCTTCCGAAGGTGCAGGTTCCGCAGTTTAAATACAACTTGGATTTCGTTCCCTGATAGCTCTGGTGCGCTTCGATTTCGTGAGTATGCCCGAGGATGACGACATCATGTTCCGAAAGCAGGCCCAGAGCATAGCGAAGGTAATCGTAGGAGTTGTATTTCCTCTGCCCGACCAGCCCCTCCTCCCGGTGCAAAATATTGAAATAGAGGGCGCGGACCTGAGGCAGGGCAAACAGGGATTTGAGTCCGCGGAACAGTGTGTCGTTGAGAAACCTGCCGATTCTGGTGCCACCGAAAAAATCGGCCTTGTGCCCGTGCTCGATGTGGATGCTCTGCCCGCGGCTGTTCGTAATGCGGTAATGGTCAAGGCCTTCCTCTGCCCGGAAATCGTGATTTCCCCGCAAAAAAACCGAATCGCCGGCGGCGAGGTACCCGAGCAGCCTGCCGTTCGACTTTACAATCTCGTGCCAGTCGTACTTGCACAATTCAAGAATATCACCGTTAAGAACAATTCTGTCCACGCAGTACATGGTACAGATCATGTCGAGTTGCCGGACAAATTCATCGCCATTCCAGCCGGAGGCGCTGAAATGGTCGTGATTCGAAAGATGAAGGTCTGAGAGCACAAGTATATTCATTGGATTCTCTTGTATATCCAACAATATACCGTTGAGGCACTAGAATTTAATGGCAGAAGTATGAGTAATTCGTTAAGAGGAGGGAATAGAAGGGGTTGCGTTCTTTGCGCTATTTCATTATGTCAATCGTTCCATAGGTGCCTTTGGATCCCAGCCGATACCCCTCATAGTGCACGAAGCTGCCGTTGTCCGACCGGACAAAATAGTAGCCGTCCCAGAATCTCCCGAAGATCCCATCGAGCTTGGCCTGCACCCGCCTGCAGCTCTTTCGGGATGGCCGGGGAGGGGAGTGTCGATAATAGTCGCTACCCTGAAGGGCACCGCCTTTAAAACGGCCAGGCCTTCGATGCTGACCGCCCAATACCGTGCCTTGATGGCGGAATCGGCGGCAATGGTCTGCATTGCCATGGTCACCAGCTGGTACCAGGGGTTACCATCGATGCAGAGGGTCTTCGTGACCGGCTTCCCGCGCAAAAAACCGCTGAGCCCGATGCTGTCGCCGCTGCGCTTTGCCGTAAGATCGGTTGAGCTGCCGGCGGAACGGTAATGCCACCAGGAAGTTCTCCAGGCCGAGTCGCACAGCAGCTCCTCCATAATTTGCTCATTGCCTTTATTCGTTGTTATTGAGATCCTGTACCCGGTTTGATTGCGATTTATGACATACCAGGCGGTTTTCTCGACGCCGCCTTCAGTCTCCCGGAAGCCTATGGTGCGCGGAGCGGGAAGGGCTGCCTGAATTCCGCAGAAGGAGAGCAGCACCCCGACCATTGCGAGGCAGATTTTTTTAGGCGGCATCTTCAAAAAATGCTTCATTGCTCGAGCGGCGACTGCCCCTCCTCGAATAACTCCTGATTTACCAATCGCTCGATCTTATAGGTTCCGAGTTTGCGGCCTTTGAGAAATCCATCCCATGCCGCCTCAGCAAGTCGTCCGCTTTCCCGGAGATCGAAGAGCCACTCGTTGCAGCATTCGAGCGGGCCGGGAGGGTTTATTCCGGCATGGATCTCCTGAAGCCACCGCTTGTTGAGCTCTTCGTGCGTGCCGATCGGCGGTGCCATGACGATGGGCAGCCCGAGGGCGCTGTAAAATACCAGCTCGCTTGGCTTGGACCAGAGAACATCGGTTTCGCGCAGGCAGGCATTGAACCGGTCAAGATAAACGTACGGATCGGGGTCAAAAAGTACATCAACGCCATCCTCGGGAACACCGCGGAAACCCGGTTGGTTGAGATAGCCGAAAACGCGTTCGAAAATTCTCTTCTGGATACCGACGGAGATCACGACACGGATACGGCCGTCGCAGATGGCGCTTCGCAGGCTCTTGAGAATGGCCGGCACAAATTCGACCTGTGCACCGGCTCCGCCGATGGCAAAGGTGAGGGTGATCCGGTCGGGCAGCGGGGGCCTGTCTTCGAATTCAAGCCAGGAGGCCACCGTTTTGCGGTGAGTCCGGAAAAAACGCTCAGCCGGGTCAAGGCGCACAAGACGCTCGAAGAGATCGCGCTTCAGGATTTCCATGCCCTTTTCGCTGCCGATATTTTCCCGGGGAAGAGGAAATCCGGTGAGAAATATGTTTGCCTCAGGAACGCCATAGGATATAAGCCGACGCTTGACCTGGGTACAGGGAGCGAGATAGCGCAGCGTACTCTCTCCGGAATTCGCGGGAACCCAGACGCGGTTGAAATCGCTGTCGCAGATGAGCAGGTAATTCCGCAGTGCAGAACCGCCTTTTTTGTCGAGTGCGAGCGCGGTTGCGAAATAGGTATGGATGACCGGTCCGGTATACTTCCCGATTTGCTCGATCAAGCCTCCGCAGAGCCCTCGTTGCCTGATGCAATAATCGAGGTAACGGACCATAAGGGTAGGCTTCGAGCGGTCGCGGCGCGGGTAGTACGGGTCGATATGCTGCAGCCAGACGAGTAACTGCAGGATAAGGCTTCCGATAACCGGAATGTTTCCTGCACGCGAAAAGGCATAATACGATCGCCGGAGACCCCGCCACAACCGGTACTCCGGCATCGGGGTCGTTTTCCGTGATCCGTAGAGGAGCACGCCGTCCTCGGTGAGGTGGGTGAGCGGATAGGCTGCCCGCAGGTGACCCAGGCCCATGAGAACCGAAACGACGACGATCCTGCCCTTATGCTCCGTCAAGAAGGCGGCTCTCCTGACCGAAGGGGATAAGGGTATCTCTGCCGATCCTGATTCTGCCCCCCCGCCAGGTGATGGTGCTGCTGAAAAAAGGCATGACATAAACGGCTATCATGAGGAGGTCCTTGACCAGGACCGCAGCGGGAAGCATGCACATGACGGATATCCGGTTTCTGCCCTGCCCCCCGACGGCAAGGAGAACGATATACTCCAGGATTATCCGCAGCGCCAGCGCCGCACCGGCAAACGGCAACGCGGCTTTGCCGAGAAACGGCATACATATAAAAATGATGGCGAGGGGATTGAGGAGCGGTTCCAGCAGGTAAAGAGGCCGCTTGAGGTGATACCGCAGCTTGGCCCAGCGGGCTATCCGGTTGAAGAAGGTCGCTACGGTCGAGCTTTCCTTTATATTATCAACCCAGGTATAGTTGCACCGTACCGGGAACCCGCTCCGCGCGAAGGTTTCCCCGAGCCAGTGATCCTCTGCCAGGACATCGGCGAAATACGAAAAACCGCCGAATTGATCGATTGCCTGCCGATCGATCAGGAGCGATTTTCCCACGATTACCCGCTGTCGCATGAGGTTCCATGCGCATAGAACGCTGCCGGAGAGGAAAAAATTGAGGTAGCTCATTTCAAGAATGCTGCCGAAGGTCCGCGCGCCGCCGCCCCGGATCGGGGAGAAGACAATCCCGGCATCGGAAGCGAGGTATTCGTGGACCAGGACGCCAAGGGTTCCGGGACCCACGCGGATATCGGAATCAAGAACCCAGAACAGCTCGGCATCGCACTCCCGTTCGAGGCGGGCCAGCTTGCTTATTTTAGGGTTGCTCGTCTGCGTGTGACCGGCGGCAATCACCTTCGAGGATATTCCCGGAAACCGGGAACGTACCCGCTCCACGGCGGCAATGCACGGATCCTGCAGGGTATCGACTGCAAGAAGCACGGTATAATCGGGATAGTCGCATGAGAAAACCGAAGTCAGGTTCTCTTCCAGGCCGTCGTCCATGTTGCGCAGCGTCAGAAAAACGTTTACCCGGGGGTAGCGGGAAAGCTGTCGTTTCGATGTTGCCTTTCGCGGTCGGTGCATAACAATAAGCGCCGTGTACAGGCATGCAAAACCCATGGACAATACGATCAGGCCGCCGGCAAAAAGATGAACCATGCCGGTAAAATAGCCGGGAATCATTACCGCAGGGTTAGAATCCGATGAGAAAAGCGTGATCCCCGGTCATCCCTCATGCGCTTGCCAAAAGTGCAGGCTCTGCTGCCTCATAGTTTGCCCTGGCCGGCAGGAAAAACCAGAAGGTACTGCCCTTCCCTTCTTCGCTTTCGATACCGATTTCGCCGCCGTGGGCTTCCACCGCCATCTTGCAAAAGGCCAGCCCGAGCCCGGTCGAATACATCATCCGCTCCTTGCTCATGGCGACCTGGCCGAATTTTTCAAATATTTTCTTATGATATTGCTCCGGAACGCCGGGGCCGGTATCGCTGACCTTGACCCTGATCCCGGCCGGCTCCGCGACTATCGCTATTTTTATATTATCCCCGCTTGTGGTAAACTTTACCGCATTGCTCAACAGATTGAGCATAACCCGGCGAATCAGGTCCCGGTCGCACAGCGCCGATACCGGTTCGGGCGAACAGGAAACCGTGATGGCGCATTTGGATTTCAACGATCCGAGGAGTTCAATAGATTCAAAGGCAATATCCTTGAGATTATCCTGGTTGAGGTTGATCTCGATGTTTCCCTGCTCGAAGCGGTTCACCGCAAGGATGCTGTTTACCAGTTCAACCATGCTCCAGGCTGCATACGCGGCATTATCGACGTAGCGCATCTGGTCGGAATTCAGATACTCCCCGGCGTGCATCTTCAGAAGCTCCAGATTGCCGTTGATCCCGAGGAGCGGGGTCCGGAGATCGTGGACGATCATGTGGGTAAGCTTATCGCGCACCTCTTCGAGCTGTCGCTGCTGTTCATAGCTTTTCTGCACCGAATTGAACAGGCCCTTGGCATAGAGGGCGTTACGGACCTTGAGCAGCAGGTACTCCATGTCGATGGGCTTCGAGATGAAGTCGGTTGCCCCTGCTTCGATCCCCTTCAAGCGGTCGGCCCGTGCTTCGAGCGCCGTCACCAGGAGTACCGGAATCGCGGCAGTGCTCGCATCGGCCTTGAGGCTGCGGCACGCCTCAAACCCATCCATGACGGGCATCATGACATCGAGAAGAATCGCATCGGGAGCCTCACTCCGGGCTTTTGCAAGCGCCTCGGCTCCATCGCGGGCGATCACAATCGTATAGTTTTTCGGAACCAGGACCGATTCCATGAGCCGGAGGTTTCGTTCTTCGTCATCGACAACCAGAATAACCGGATTTCTCTCCATATCTTCTCCTTGACTTCAGTGCGAGGATGCGTAACGGTATGGTTATGGTAAATATTCGCGTATTTTTGACATGAGATCATTGATATTGAGCGGTTTTAACATATACCCGTTGCAGCCCGCTTCTAAAATCTGCTCCTTTTCATTGGGCAGGGCAAATGAGGTCAGCGCAATGATCGGGATCGTACGGGTTGTCTCATCCGATTTGAGAATTTTTATCGCCTCAATGCCGTTTAAAACCGGCAGCATGATATCCATGAGAATGAGATCCGGCTTATAAAGACCGGCGCTGTCGACCCCCTGCCTCCCGTCGGTAGCTTCGAACGTTTTATAGCCGCTGACCTGGAGAAGGTCGCGGAACAGCTTCATATTCTTTCGATCGTCTTCGACGATCAAGATCGTTCGCATCATTACAACAACTCGGTCCAATCGATTTTTCCCCCGTAGTATGAAATAGGTTTTTTACGCTGCGATGCCTGCAGTGCGTACGGGGATGGTGAACCTGAAGGTGCTTCCCTTGCCGCGGCCGCCGCTCTCAACCCCGATAACCCCGCCGTGCAGCTCGACAAAGCGCTTGGTCAGGCTGAGTCCAAGTCCGGTTCCGGGAGTTTTTGAGGTCAGCCCGCCCTTTACCTGATAAAATTCCTGAAAGATTTTAACCTGATCCCCGGGGCTGATTCCAATGCCGGTGTCCGTAACTGCAACCTCGATGGCCGGGCCGGCCGGCTCTTCCGCGCTGCCCGATGGGCATAACTGAGATGATATGCGGATGGCTCCCCCGTCCTCGGTAAATTTCGCGGCATTGGAGAGGAGGTTGTACATGATCTGTTTGAGCTTCCGTTCATCGGCAAGGATCTCTGTCCCGGCAAGTTCATCGGGAACCGAGATATCAAGGGAGATGCCGTGCTTCAGGCATTTCTCTTTTATCATGACCGTACTGTTTTCAAGCAGGCTCTTAAGGTGAACGGATGAAAGTTCGACGTTCATTTTTCCGGCCTCGACCTTTGCCAGGTCCAGGATGTCGTTAATCAAATTGGCCAGGTGTTCTCCGCTTTCGGCGATGTCCCTGACATACCCTGCCTGCTTTTCATTCAGGGGTCCGAAAAACTGCTCCTGGAGCACCTGTGCAAACCCGATGATCGCATTGAGCGGGGTGCGCAACTCGTGCGACATACTCGCGAGAAAATCGCTTTTCGCCTTGTTGGCTACTTCGGCCTCTTCCTTGGCTTCCGTGAGCGCTGCCATGGTTACCCTGACCTCATTGAAGGTCCTCGATAGTTCCGCGGCCATGGTATTGAACGATTCGCCAAGTGCCCCGATTTCATCGTTGGCGGTGACCGGCACCCGGTAGTCCAGGTCGCCGCGGGAAACTCTCCGGGTCCCCTTGATGAGCCTTCGAATTGGCCGGGTAAGCAGGAACCGGGTGACGAGCGTAGTGAGAACAAGAAGCAGAATTAAAATAAACAGGCTCAGGAGCCGGACCGATCTCTTGGTAGCGCGCAGGCTTTGCTCTATCCCTTCATACGAAACCTCGATTGCAATGGTACCGGTTGGCCTGTATACCATTTTATACAACCCGGCTTTTTTATCCAACGCCGATTCGGCTTCGAATACGGTATCAACTATCCATTTCGACCGGTTCAAGGTCGATTTGTTACTGAGAAAAAGAACATTGTTGTTCTCGTCCATGATCTTGCAGCCGACAACATCCTTCTGCTTGAGGGCGGCGGTCCCGAATTTTGCGATTTGCATGACGTCGCCGGTCTGGAACGGCACTTCGGCTGAGACGCACAATGTTTTCAGCAGGAGCTCCATGCGCTGCGTCAGCTCTCCGGCAATCTCGCGGCTCGTATAGGAAACGAAGATATTGCTGATCTGCCAGCTGAACAGTATAATAGCCAGACCGAGAAGCAGGTTCAGCCGGGAGCTGATGCCGAACCGGATCTTTTTTTCGCCGCTCTGTGTCATGATCCTTCCCTGACCATTCAATGATTAAGGGGCAATTTCCGGGCATGAAAATACCCGGAATTTATTTCCGCTTTATGCAGGCGATGTTAAATACCCGCAAGGTGTGCCTTCCGGAAATGGGCACGATTCCTTATCACCGGCTGCCGGTAAGCAATGGCGGTGGGTAATTATAGAATTATATCCGAATGATATCCAGGAGTCCATCCAAAAAGTGCAATTCGGAAATTCCTCATCGTCCGCACATGAATTACTAATAATCGCAGGCTATCTTCTCAGAGCAATCACCAGGGGAGGGTCTATGATGACCGGGTTTCAGGAACCGCACGCGACAATCGATATTTCTCAGGACCAGCTGTCCATGATGGCCGACCTGGTAAAGAAGGCCCTTGAAAATTCACTCAAGGCGCTCTTCGAGCCCGACAGCATCATGGCACGCAATGTCATCGATGCCGATAAAGCAATCAACTCATATGAAATCGATATCGATAATTCGACCTACAGTCTTCTGACCCTCGGAAGTCTTCCACCGCAGGTCCTGCGTTCGATTATCTCAATTCAGAAAATCAACGCAATTCTCGAACGGATCGGCGACCATGCGGTAAACATCGCCGAATCGGCGATCAGTCTTTCGCAGCTGGTTCGCCCCCCTGATAAGCCGGTGTATCTTGATCTGCCGATCATGGCCGATTTATGCAATATCATTCTGAGCGAGGCGCTTGCGAGTTTTTTCAAACAGGATGTAGCGAAGGCGCGGGAGGTTCTTGCGCGCGATGAAAAAATCGATCAATTGAATGTTGCAATAGCAAACGAGGTAAAGGGAATGGTTCTTGGAGGTAAAATGTCCTTCGAAGCCGCCCTCGATATCATCAGAATCTGCAAGAATCTCGAACGTGTAGCGGACCTCTCGACCAACATCGCGGAGGAGGCGACCTTCTCTGTTTCCGGGATCGTTGTTAAGCACCATGCCGCACAACCGCCGGAAATACCTGAGAAAAATCTGCCGCAATGAATCATTGCTATCCTGAGGCCCTTAATTGGAAAACCTCCGGCAACCGGGTTTGTCGCACGCCCTGTACCGATGTGCATAACGGTATAGGGCATTGTCAAAAGAAATTGCGCCATAATCATAAAAATCAAAGACTTGATGAAAGGAGGGTTGTTGGCTCCTAACACAACTCTAACAATTCGCAAATATTCAGCAAACAGCCAAAACCTATTTTTTTACCGGAAATAATCGTAAACCGGGATAATTGACCTAACTTCCATCGGAAGGAGTTTTCCATGAAGATCAAAAAAACGGCCGCGCTTGCTGCAATTGGCGCCCTCACGCTCTGTACTGCACTCGCCGTCTATGCGTCAAAGAAGACGATCACCGTAAAAGGCTCGGACACCATGGTGATCCTGGCGCAGCGCTGGGCCGAGAAGTACATGACGCTGGACTCAACGATAACGGTACAGGTTACCGGGGGCGGTTCCGGAGTCGGCATATCGGCGCTTATCAACGGCACGACCGATCTCTGCGACGCCTCGCGTCCCATGAAACAGAGCGAGAAGGACAAGCTCAAGCAGAAGTACCAGACTGCAGGCGTCGAAATACCCGTGGCGCGGGACGGTATTACCCTGTACGCCAACGAGGCTAATCCTGTCGGCGAGCTTTCGCTGGACCAGATCAAGGCAATCTACCTCGGTGAGATCAAGAACTGGAAAGAGATCGGCGGTGCGGATGCCAAGATCATCGTCTACGGGCGAGAAAACAGCTCGGGCACCTTCGAATTTTTCCGTGACGAGGTACTCAAGGGCGCCGACTACTCCCCGCTCGTGCAGAGTCTTCCCGGAACCGCGGCAATCGTCAATGCTGTAGCAAATGACAAAAACGGCATCGGCTACGGCGGAGTCGCCTATTCCAAGGGTGTAAAACGGATCAAAGTGAGCAAGAGTGCCGGCTCCCCGGCGTATGAGCCGACCTTGCAGACGATCGCTAACGGTAAATACCCGATTTCCCGGTACCTCTATATTTATACCCGCAATAAGCCGGCCGGCGATATGAAGGCCTATATCGACTGGATCCTGAGTGCGGCAGGTCAATCGATAGTGAACGAAGTGGGGTATTTCCCGCTTAAATAGCGGGTCGGCAGGAATTACCATTATACGTAGAGACGTAGCGCGCTACGTCTCTACAATTGAACCCGAATAAAACCATGCTCAAATTATCGCACCCGATACAAAAAACGCGCAGCGTCATGAAACCTCGCTCCCGAATGGCGGCGGTGTCGGAGTTCTGCATTGAAAAATCCATCGCCGGAATTGCTTTCATTTCCTTTGCGTTCATTATATTAATCCTGGTTTTTGTCCTCCGCGAAGCATTGCCGCTTATTATCGGCACCGCGACCGATGATGTCGGCCATGTTTCCTTTTCGCGCATTTTCGGTTTTTCCTGGCAGCCGGTTTCGAATAACCCTGCTTACGGCATATTCCCCCTGATATTTGGAAGCTTCAAGGTGACCATTGTGGCCGTTGCCCTTGCGGCGCCGGTCGCCATCTTTGCCGCACTGTACACAACCGTTTTCGCTCCCAGGGCAATTAAAGAGCTGCTCAAGCCCTGCATTGAAATTCTCGCCGGTTTTCCTTCGGTGGTTATAGGTTTTTTTGCGCTTACCGTGCTTGCGAGCCTGGTGCAGAAAACCTTCGGCATCGATTACCGCCTGAATGCCTTCACCGGCGGCCTTGCGCTGTCGTTCGCCGTTATCCCCATCATTTTTACCCTCACCGAAGATTCCCTGAGCGCTCTGCCCAAATCGATGCGGGAGGCCAGCCTTGCGCTCGGGGCTACGCCATGGGAAACCGCCGCCTTCGTTCTTTTACCTGCCGCCACGCCCGGTGTTTTTGCCGCGATCCTGCTCGGCGTCGGCCGCGCCTTCGGTGAAACCATGATTGTGCTCATGGCTACCGGCAATGCGGCCCTCATGTCCCCGAGCATTTTTCAATCGGTGCGCACCATGAGCGCAACCATCGGTGCCGAAATGGCTGAGGTCGTTTTCGGCGATGCACACTACAGCATACTGTTCTTTATCGGCATCTGTCTTTTCCTGTTTTCGCTTTCACTGAACGTTACCGCCGAATTCGTCGTCCGCAACTACCTGATGAAGCGGTTCAGCGGGAGCTCGAAATGAAGAGGCCCTTTCTTACCCGGAAAGCCATTGCCGGTTTTTTCTTCAAAGGGCTTACCGGCCTGTGCGCAGCCGCAATAGTCGGGGTAGTACTCTACCTCATGCTCGATATTATCATCGGGGGCCTGCCGCATATCACCTGGAAGTTTCTCACTTCCGCGCCCGAACAGGGCATGACCGCGGGCGGAATTTTCCCGGCTATCATCGGTACCTTCCTCCTCGTGGTCATCATGTCTATTATTGGCGTGCCGGTGGGGGTCATCACCGCAATCTATCTTTCGGAATACATGAAGAAGGGCTCGCTCTTCGGCAGGTTCATCCGGTTTGCGGTCAATACGCTTGCCGGCATCCCTTCCATCGTGTTCGGGCTTTTCGGACTTGGGTTCTTCGTTCAGTTCGTCGGCAACGGCCTCGATCGCGCCTTCCTGCCCGCGGGAACGCTCCTGTGGGGAAAGCCGTGCATTCTCTGGGCAAGTCTCACCATGGCACTTCTGACGCTGCCGGTGGTCATTGTCTCGGTGGAAGAAGCTATCCGTACCATTCCCCGCGAACTGCGGGAAGCGAGCCTGGCTCTTGGAGCGACAAAGTGGGAGACCATCCGCAAAGTCGTCCTGCCGGGCTCCATAACCGGTATTTTGACCGGTGCAATTCTTGCGGTGAGCCGGGGAGCCGGCGAGGTCGCCCCGATTCTCTTCACCGGTGCGGCCTACTTTCTTCCGCAGCCGCCGCATGCGCTGACGGACCAGTTCATGGAACTCGGATATCATGTTTACATTATGTCAACTCAGTCTACCGATGTCGATGCAACGCGCGGCATTCAGTATGCAACAGACCCTGGTGCTTCTGGGACTGACGTTTCTTTTGAATTTTTCAGCTACCTATATGCGGTACCGGATGCGGTCGAAAACCGTACGGTAGCCGGGAGGTGTTCATGGCAACGGGACAAGTGCTGGTTGTGGAAGACGACGAAGACATTCAGGAGCTCATCGCCTACAATCTTCGCAAGGAGGGGTTCCGCGCCACCTGCGTGGCTTCGGGCGAGGAGGCACAGCGCAAGCTCCGTACCGAGTCGTACAATCTCGTGCTCCTCGACCTCATGCTTCCGGGTATCGACGGCCTCGAAGTCTGTAAAGGCATACGCAAGCATCCCGCAACGGCCGAGCTGCCGGTCATGATGGTGACCGCCAAAGGGGGCGAAAGCGATGTGGTGGCCGGGCTGGAGCTCGGCGCGGACGATTATATTGTCAAGCCGTTCAGCCCGAACGTGCTCATTGCCCGGATCAAGACGCTCTTGCGGCGCAGGAAGAAAGCGCCGGGCGAGGCCGATGCGCCCATTGAAACCGGCCTCCTGTCGATCCATCCGGGACGTCATGAGGTAAAGATCGGCGATCAATCGGTTGACTTGACCAATATGGAGTTCCGGGTACTGTACTTCCTGGCGGGACAGCCGGGCTGGGTATTTACCCGCTACCAGATCGTGGAATCCATCCGCGGGGAGAATTACCCGGTCACGGACCGCTCCGTCGACGTTCTCATCACCGGGCTCAGGCGCAAACTCGGCCAGGCCGGGACCCGTATCGAAACCGTGCGCGGCGTCGGCTATAAATTTACAGAAGCATAAGCCATGTGGAGAAAAAAAATAACCCCCCGGTTGCTGTTCGGGTACCTCTGCGTCATCGTCCTGCCGCTTATGGTCGCCTCGTGGTATACCTCCGCCCTCTATAAGAAGTTCTATATCGGGCAGATCATATCCTCTGAGAAAAAGAATGCCTATCTTGTCGGGGGCGATATCGTGCCGCTGCTCGCGGCAACCGATTACGCGCACATCGATACGCTGTGCAAGCGGCTGTCGCGGGATATCGGCATGCGTATCACCGTGGTGCTCCCTTCCGGCCGCGTGATCGGCGACTCCGATAGAAATCCCGATTCCCTGGAGAATCACCGCTACCGTCCGGAAATCATGGAAGCCCTCGATTCCGTAAACCCCGGGCAACCGGTCGTCGGCAGTGCAAGCCGGTACAGTACCACGCTCCGCCAGAAGATGCTGTACGTTGCCGTTCCGGTGCGCCTTGCCGGGAACACGGCGGCCGTCGTCCGCACGGCGGTGTCCCTCGAATCCGTTTCGGCCTCCCTTTACGAATACTACGGCAGGATCGCGATCGTCGGGCTTGCGATGGCGCTCATCGCGATACTCCTGAGCTGGATTCTGGCCCGGCGCATCATCGCTCCGGTCCGGGACCTTAAAAACGGCGCGGAACGGTTTGCACGGGGCGATCTTACCTCCCGTATCGAGCTTCCGGAAATCGACGAGCTTCGCCACCTTGCCGGGGCGCTCAACGAAATGGGCTCCCAGCTTGATGCAAGAATCAAGTCGATTACCGCGCAGCGCAACGAGCAGGAAGCGATCCTCGCGAGCATGAGCGAGGGGGTAATCGCCATCGACGATGCGGAGCATGTCCTTTCTGTCAATAAGGCGGCAGCGGCGCTCTTCGCCGTCGATGCGCACAGCGCGCCGGGACGGCTTCTCGGCGAGGTGCTGCGGAACACCATGTTCCTGCAGTTCGCCAGGAAAATTCTCGGCAGTACGGAAGCTTCGGAAGAGGATATCGTCGTACCGACCCTGTTCGACGGCTCGGCCGGCGACCGCATCCTCCAGCTTCACGGCAGCGTACTCCGTAACGGTGAAGGCCGCTGCATAGGCGCCGTTCTCGTGGCGAGCGACGTTACCCGGCTGCGCCGGCTGGAAACCATGCGCAAGGAATTCGTCGCCAACGTTTCGCACGAGCTGCGGACACCGCTGACCACCATCAAGGGATTTGTCGAAACGCTGCTTGCCGGAGCAATTGACTCCCGCGAAGAGGCGGTCCGGTTTCTTACCATCATATCCGGCCAGGCCGAACGGCTTACGAGCCTGGTCGAGGATCTCCTGACGCTCGCGCTTATCGAGCGTGAAGAGGAAACCCGTTCCCCGGCGCTCGAAACCCGGGCGGTCATCGAGGTCGTGAATGCTGCGATCCGCGACCAGGCGTCCCATGCGGCTTCAAAAAGTATTACCGTTACCCCGGTCGGCGACCCGTCGGTAACCGCCCGGCTCAATGCGCCGCTCCTGGAGCAGGCGATCGGCAACCTTATTGACAACGCAATCAAGTACAGCGAATCCGACCGGGAAATCACGGTGACCGCGTCCCGGGACAACGGCTCCATCGCTATCGCGGTAAAAGACCGCGGCATCGGCATTCCCCGCGAGCACCTCGATCGCATTTTCGAGCGGTTTTACCGTGTTGATAAGGCGCGAAGCAGGAAAATGGGCGGAACCGGCCTGGGTCTTGCTATAGTCAAGCATATCGCGGGTCTTCACGGCGGCCGCTGCGCCGTGGAGAGCGAGCCCGGAAAAGGCAGCACCTTTACCATTACCTTTCCCGTAACCGGAACGAAAAACGGACAGGCAACCACTCTATGACCACCGATACGCTCACGCAGGAACCGAAAATTTCCACGCAGGGACTCCGGTTTTTTTACGGAACCACCCAGGCGCTGTTCGACATCACCATGCAGATTCCCGGCGGCCGCGTAACGGCGCTCATCGGCCCTTCGGGCTGCGGGAAGTCGACATTCCTGCGAACGCTCAACCGCATGAACGATACCATCGACGGGACGCGCATGGAGGGGGGACTGCAGATTGACGGACAGGATATCTACGGTCCGGCGGTCGACGTTGTGGCGCTCCGGCGGCGGGTGGGCATGGTTTTCCAGAAATCAAACCCGTTTCCGAAGACGATCTTCGAAAACGTCGCCTTCGGTCCCCGGATCCACGGCGACCGGAACCGGTCCGTGCTCGCCGAAATTGTCGAGAAGAGCCTTCTTCGCGCAGGGTTGTGGGAAGAGGTCAAGGATCGCCTTGACGGCAGCGCGCTCGGGCTCTCCGGCGGGCAGCAGCAGCGGCTGTGCATTGCGCGGGCACTGGCGGTGAATCCCGAAGTGCTCCTCATGGACGAACCCGCCTCGGCTCTCGATCCGCGCTCCACCGCGCGCATCGAGGATCTCATTGCCGAACTCCATACCGATTATACGATCATCATCGTCACGCATAATATGCAGCAGGCGGCACGGGTGTCCGATCGCACCGCCTTTTTCTACGAAGGCGCCCTGGTCGAATATGGCGAAACCAAACAGATTTTCACTACTCCCAAAGAGAAGCGGACCGAAGACTATATAACCGGTCGGTTCGGATAAGGCGGAGGTATCATGTCGGAGCATTTGCAAAAGGAAATAGAGGGCCTCAAGAAGCGGACGCTGTCGCTGAGCACGCTGGTCGAGGAAAACGTGAGCCGTGCGGTACGGGCGTTCAGCGAAAAAAACGGGAAGCTTGCCCAGCGCGTTATCGATATGGACGTCGTGATCGATACGCTCGAGATCGAGGTCGAGGAGGAGTGCCTGAAGATCCTTGCCCTGCACCAGCCGGTTGCCGTCGATCTTCGCTTCATCGTGGCCGTCCTCAAGATGAATGCGGATTTCGAGCGCATCGGCGATCTCGCCGTCAACATCGCCGAACGCGCCCTCGCGCTCCTGCGGCTGCCGGCTACCGATCTCGCGATGCAGGTCGACCAGGTTATCGAAAAGGTCCGCGCCATGCTCAAGAACAGCCTCGACTCGCTGGTCAATCTCGACGAGGACCTGGCGCGCTCGGTCTGCGCGGCGGACGATGACGTCGATGAGTTTTACCGGAATATGTACGACAAGGTAAAACAGAAGATCCTCGAATCCCCGACTGCCGAAACCATCGACGACATGCTGCAGCTTCTCTCGATATCCCGCCATCTCGAACGGATCGCCGACCATGCGACCAATATTGCCGAAGATGTAGTTTACATGATAGAGGGGGTCATTTACCGGCATCACTTCAAAAGTATCAATGAGGGTGGACCGAAGATCAATGATACTCCTGAGGTTGGTTGACGGAAAAAGGTTGGAGAGTTGAATAATGATGCGGTGACTTAATGAAAGGCCGGTTGTTCCTGCTCTGGTGGGGGAACCGCCTGAAGGCGGTTCCCCCTGGCCTGAAGCCGCGAAAAGCACGCGTCTTCAGGCACACCCCTTCCTGCGGAAGGGGGAGGCGATGTCTGCCTCCGGCAGACGCCTTCCCCCTCCCGCAACGCCCTCTTTTAAGGTAGAAAACACAAATACGGCAAACCAAAATCATATAAGCATAGATGCGTAATATCAAAAGAATAAAAATCTTTCCCGCATCTACGCTTCTCAGCATAAACGCTTTTACGTATTTATCTCTTTTGACGTTGCGTTAGCGAGGACAGAGGGTGTCGGGAGGAGCGAAAGCGACCCCGACAGTGTTTCCAGACCAAGGCGAAGCCGCAGGGCTGGAAATACCGGCTCGGCTTTGCCGAGAGCCCGGCGGAGGCGCGCCGTTGGGGTGCCCTTCAGGGCACCCCAACGGCGCGCCCAGAAGTTGACTTTGCTTTTGAATTTGATATTGTAATCAGGCCCGGCCATAGACATGAGGGAAATCTTATCCCTTGACCGAAATAATCCCCACCCCGATGCAAATAAGCAGTATCCCGGCCCAGTTAAGAACGGTAATCTTTTCTCCGAGGAACAATATGCCGGCCACGGCAACGAGAATGTACACGAGGCTGAGCGATGGGTACACAAGATTGAGTGCATATTTCGAGAGCAGGTCGAGGTAGAACAGGGTGCCGATGATGCCGAGCAGGCATCCGAGCAGTACGAAGGGAGAGGTCCCGACCTTCAGGAGATAGGGGAGGTAGTCTCCCATGCCCGGGGTGAATTTTCCAACCCGGTTCATGCCTATTTTCATGCAGACCGACGAGCCTGCGAACCCCAGGCTGACAATTAAAATAAACAACAATCCCCGAACATTCATAACCCGACCCTCCGTATCGACGCCCCCGCCCCTGGCCCCCTGCAGCCCTTGCAATTCACCCATAAAAATACACTATCATGAGAGTGCAAACAGCCCTCTCTTTGCGCCTTTCGCAAGGTCCTGGGGAGTCAAATGGACCCGGGATCGGCTTCCGGATCGTTTCCGGAGGCCGTTTTCGCCCCAATATGTAGTATATTTATGGTTTACTTGTAAAGACCATAACCATTTCGACCCCAGGGGTATCCCGTGATCATCCACATGGCAAGAGGCGCGACGCCGTCGCAGGAAAAAGCGGTTCTCGAACGCATTACCGCGGCCGGGTTCAAGTATGAGGTTATTCACGGCTCAACCGGGATCGACGTCATCGGCATACTCGGTGATTTGAGCGGCCTTGAAGAGAGCTATTTCAGTGAAATTGGCGGCGTCGACCGGGTCATGCGCATCAGCAAGCCGTATAAGCTGGTCTCGCGCCAGTTCTCCGCTGCCGATAAGGTCATCGATGTGGGCGGCTATGAAATAGGCGGGGGCGGCCTTGCGCTCATGGCCGGACCGTGCTCGCTCGAAACCGAGGAGCAGGTAATGACCATCGGTGCCTATGTGAGCGCGCTCGGGATAAAAATCATGCGCGGGGGCGCCTACAAACCGCGTACCTCACCCTACAGTTTTCAGGGTATGGGCCTTGCGGGGCTCAAGCTCCTTGCCCGGGTCAGGGAAAAGTACGGCCTCAAGATCGTCACCGAGGCGACGGGTCTCCATCGCCATATAGCGCCCGACGGAAGTCTCGAAAAGCAGAATGTCCTTGAAAATGTGATCGAGTATGCCGACATTATCCAGATCGGCGCCCGCAACATGAAATCGTACGGGTTCCTGCAGGAACTTGCCCGCCTGACCGTGGACAGCAGGAAACCCATCCTCCTGAAACGCGGGGACTCCTCGACACTCAAGGATTTTCTCCTTGCGGCCGAATACATCGTTTCGAGCGGCAATCCCAACGTCATTCTCTGTCTCAGGGGAATCCGCGCATTCGAAGAGCCCGAATTCCAGCGCTTTACCTCAGACATCGGGGCCATTGCGGTTCTCAAGAGCGAAAGCAATCTGCCGGTTATCTTCGACCCTTCGCATTCCATCGGCAATCGCCACTATGTGGAGGGTGTCAGCCTTGCCGCCGTGGCGGCCGGCGCGGACGGCCTCCTCATCGAGACGCATAACGATCCCGCCAATGCCCTGTGCGACGGCGATCAGAGTATTACCAGCGAGGAGCTGGACCGGTTGATGAAATTAACGCTGAAGGTACATGCGGCAATTAATTGATCGGCCCCGGACAGGCATAGCGGGCACAGTACAAATATTTCCCGACCTTTGAGGCTTCCCGAAGCGTGCCGCAGGGAACTTCAAAGCGGTTGCAGATTGTCGCCGCCGGCCTTTTCCCCGGTCTCTTCACGAACGGACAGGGCTGGCCGGCCATCCCGGCACCCTGCGGGCGACCAACTATCGGAGTGTCATTGCGTCATGCTTCATAATCTCCTCCAGCTCGATATCGCCGCATTCACGTTTATAAACAGCCACCATACCCCGTTATTCGATGTTTTTTTCACGGTCGTCACCTGGTTCGGCAACGGGTGGGTAGCCATTCCGCTCGCCGGAACGGCGTTATTCTTTTTCACCCCCCGCCGTTTTCTATCCCGGACCCTGCTCATCGCCGCCGTCGCCGGAACCCTTACCGGAATTGGAAATACCCAGATTAAGCATCGCATCGACCGGGCCCGGCCCTGCGCTTTCTTTTCGAGGGCCTCGGGACCGGGAGCCGGCTACCGGGTTCATGTGCTGGGCGAGCGGCTGGAACAGCACTCCTTCCCCTCCGGACACTCGGCCACGGCATTTTCCGCCGCCACCGTCCTGGTACTCTTTATAAAGAGGAAAGCATTCCTTTTTTATGCCGGTGCTTTTCTTGTTGCCTGGTCGCGTATCTATGTCGGGGCGCATTTCCCCCTCGATGCCCTCGGCGGGGCGATTCTCGGATGCGCTCTCCCGGCGATCATTATTTTATCCTTCCGCCGCTGGATCTTCACCCTGCCGCCGGCGAAGCTGGAGAACTCCCATGATCAACAATAAGCGGGTTGTCGTCGTGCTGCCGGCCTATAACGCTGCCGCCACGCTTGAACAGACCTATGCCGAAATTCCGCGCGACCTGGTGGACGACATAATTCTCGTCGATGATGCCAGCCGCGATACGACCGTCGAGGTTGCCAGAAATATCGGCATCTCCTGCGTTGTGGCGCACGAAAAGAATCTCGGGTACGGGGGCAACCAGAAGACCTGCTACGACACGGCGCTCAGCCGTGGTGCCGACATCGTCATCATGCTGCATCCCGATTATCAATATACCCCGAAACTCATTCCCGCTATGGCGTCAATTATCGGGGGCGGACTGTATCCCGTCGTTTTCGGGTCGCGGATTCTCGGTATCGGGGCTTTGCGCGGCGGCATGCCGCACTATAAATACTTCGCCAACCGCATGCTCACGCTGATTCAGAATACCCTGCTGCGCAGGAAATTATCCGAATATCATACGGGGTATCGGGCGTTCTCCCGCGAGGTACTTGAGAAAATCAACTATCACGCCAATTCCAACGATTTTGTGTTCGACAATGAAATGATTGCCCAGATATTCTTCGCGGGTTACGAGATTGCCGAAGTGACCTGTCCCACCAAATATTTCGAAGAAGCTTCGTCGATCAACCTCTCGCGGAGCATCCACTACGGCCTCGGGGTCCTCCTGGTAACCTGCCAGTATGTGCTGCAGAAACTGAAAATCGCCAGGTTCGGAAAGTTCAAACCCCGAACATAGCGGTCATGGGGGAGTCCGGGAAGACCGGCGTTTACTCCTGAGAAAGTTCAAGCGCCTTGCCGGCAATGGAATCGATCGGCAGGATGTACTCGGCGGCACCCAGCTTCACCGCCTCGCCCGGCATGCCGAATACCACGCAGGTTTTTTCATCCTGGGCAATGGTGTGCGCGCCCGACTGCTTCATGGCAAGGAGGCCGGAAGCACCGTCGGAGCCCATTCCGGTAAGCAATACGCCGACGGCGTTGGCGCCGGCATACCGGGCGACGGAATTGAACATGACTTCCACGCTCGGGCGCTGGTGATACACCGGCGGGCCGTCCTTTATCCGGACGCCGTAACGCGCTCCGGTTCTCGTGACAATCATATGATAATTGCCCGGAGCAATGAGGGCAACGCCCGGGGTCAGCGAATCGCCGTCCACGGCTTCGCGAACCTCGATTTCGCAGATGCCGTTGAGCCGCTCGGCAAAGGCACGGGTAAATTTCTCGGGCATGTGCTGGACAATTGCTATTCCCGGCGCTCCCGGCGGCATGCGCCGCAACAGGTACTCAATAGCGACCGTGCCGCCGGTTGAGGCACCAACGGCAATGATCCGGTTGGTTGTTTTTGCGAGGGAGCAGGATGCAAGGGGCGACTGATCGAGCCGGGCCCTGAGCGCATTCATCTTATCGCACCCGGCGATAGCGGCGGCACGGACCCGATCGATAATCTGGTCCGCTATGTCGCCAAGGGTATGGGCGGAATCGGGTTTGGCAATGACATCGATCGCGCCTGCGGCAAGGGCGTCAAGCGCCATCGCGCTTCCGCGTTCGGTAAGTGAACTCACGATGATGGTAGGAAGCGGATGGTGCCGCATCACCTTGCGTAGAAAAGTAATGCCGTCCATACGGGGCATTTCGACATCGAGCGTCATGACGTCGGGATGGTATTCGATGATTTTGTCGCGTGCGACAAAGGGATCGGGCGCGGTGGCCACGACCCGGATATCCTCGGCTGCCGACAGCTGCCGTGAGAGTATCTGGCGGACGACGGCGGAATCGTCGACGACAAGGACCTTTATCACGGAATCAGGCCGCTTTCCCCGAAGGATCGGGCGCGCGGGGATGATTGACGTCAAGGATCGCCAGCGCAGCACTGCCTTCGACCTGCAGCCAGACCCCGGAGTCGCCGCTGCAATCGGCAATTGCCCGTGCCGGATCGGCAGGGGAGGGAAGGCCCAGATCGAAAACCGCCTCGGAGCCGAAATGTTCGGTCAGAAAATTACCCAGAATGATGTTAACCATTTCCCTGAGCGCATCGGCCCCCTTATCCCGGGCATCCGCGCTTCCCGGTTCCAGCCCGAGCATGTTGGCCGCAAGTACGGGAAGAAGCGCCTCGTCGGCCCACAGGCGGAAAACCCCCGAAGTTTCGCCGGTAAAGGAGAGTGAAACGCCGGCAGGGTTCCAGTCGTCAATGGAAGGCCGTGCGGTTCCGGGTAACTCGTCGCTGAAAACGAAGGCGGCATCCTCAAGAACGCTCATGGCAACGCTTTTGAGCGTGTGGTACAGCGATTCATTGTTCATCCCATGCCCCCAGGGTGGAAACTATTACATCGCGGATTGCCTCAGGAGTAAAGGGCTTCCGGAGGTACCCCCTGATGCCCATCTTCTTCAATTCTTCGATGCGCGTGGTACTTCCCTCGGTCGATACGATGATGATCGGAACGTCGCGGAGTTCGGGATCCTCCTGCATGGCATTGACCAGCATGATGCCGTTCATTTCCGGCATGTGAATATCCGAAAAGACGATATCCACCCATTGCTCCCTGAGTTTGATGAGGGCCTCCCTGCCGTTGGCGGCCTGAACGACCGCATCGATCGGCAGCTTCGTCATGGCGAGCGATCGCACGAGAATCGATCGGATAGTTTCCGAATCGTCGATTACCATTACCGTATAGGCCATAGTTTCTCCCCGCACCTGCGAATTATTGGCCGAAAAAGGAAAGCACTTCCTTCATCCGGACGGTCGTTTGAGCGCATACTTTTTCGAAAGTTTCTTTTGTTAACCCGAGCCGCCCGGCCGCCCGGCTGTCATGGCCGAAATTCATTCCCTCGTCGCCGATGCCCTCGCCTACCGACCGGGCAATGATATTGGCAACCGACACGCAGTCGGTCATCAGGTCCGCCTCAACGCAAACGGCGTGGTGGTTCCGGATGCTTCGTTCAATGGCTGCAGGTATCTTCCATACCACCATCATCTCTGCGCCGACGTCGGCATGCGAAAATCCGATAACCTCTTTTTCCGCCCGTTCGCAGGGGCACCCTTCGCCGCACACTTTTTTCCAGACCGCTTCCATCTGGATCTTCGGCGCCGCGCGGGCCAGAATGAGCTTTCCTATGTCGTGCATGAGCGCCGCTGCAAAGGTAAGACCGCTGACGGGTGCGAGGAGATACGGCCCGAGCGATTCAACGGCGGTTGCGGCGGCAACGCTGTGTCGCCAGAGATCCGTTTCCGCATAGCCGTAAGCGCTCAGGGTTCCGTTCATGATCGCCTTCAGGTGCTTCGCCAGGATATCCTTGAGAATGCGCCCGCCTCCGAGCCGAATGACCGCGCTCCTGATATCGATAATCTGTCGCGATGCACCCGAGAAAGCCGAATTTGCATAGGTCAAAATTTCCAGCGCCAGTGCCTCATCGTAGCGGATCACGGCGACGCACTCATCAATGCTGTAGAGGGGGCTGTCGAGCAGTCCGGCAAGACGGAGCGCCGTAGGCGGCAACGGCCGGAGCCTGCGAATATGGCCGAGGACCAGGTCGTGCATATTCATAGCGGCAGCGTCTCCCCCCTGCTTGACAGGTGAGTCAACCCGGAACCGATGTCGAGCGAAAGCGTGCGGGGTATGCTCCCGCCCACGTGTTCGGCGGCAATGAGCACATTGTTTTTCCAGAAAAGCTTGCGTGCAATGACGATATTACGTTTGCCGATTGCAAAAGTATCCACGATATCCCCGAGCACCTGCGCTCCGCCGGCCATGACGACGCGCAGCCGTTCCTTGCGGGCGCCCTGCCGGTATGCTTGCTCAAAGAAATAGGGGATACCCGTATCGCCGAACATGAGGGGATTGGTCGCGGCCTTGTCCGCATCGATGGCGGACAAGGGAAGCATATAGTGCAGGATTCCGCCGACGCAGGCCTCTTCGTCGTGGATGGAGATCCCGATGCACGATCCCAATGCATGCGTGATCAGGAGATCTCCCCGCTGTGCCGATATTTTCATGTCGGCAACGCCGACGGTATGCCGCATAACCGTTCCAGTCAGAGAACCAGTTTTTCCTTGATGATATCAGGAGTGAACGGCTTGACTATATAGTTGTTTGCCCCTGCCTTGATCGCTTCGATAACCTTGGTCTTGTCGGCTTCCGACGTGCACATGATGATTTTCAGGTCGCGATAGCTGTCGTTTGCCCGCACCTGTTTCAAAACTCCGAGGCCATCCAGTTCCGGCATGTTCCAGTCAAGGAGCATGTAATCGATGCCGGGGTTTTCAGCCAGAACTTTCAGTGCCTGGTTACCGTTGGCCGCTTCAAGGACATCCGTTACGCCCAGCGGCCCGAGCAGCCCCTTCAATATGCGCCGGATGGTGGCGGAATCGTCGACTAACAGAATTTTCATAATACAGCCTCCTGTTTATCCGCAATTATTTTTTTTTCAGAGAGAACTCGACCACGAAATCGCCCATCGGTGTCGAGAAGGGGATAATGACAACCGGTATCGCCGACTGCACCGACAGCACATGATTCTTCCCGATGACAACCTGGGGAAGCGAAATTGACAAGGCAATTCCCTGTATTTCCTTTTTTGCGTTACCGGCGACGATATTCGCCAGTTCGCCGATACCGTCGGCAACTTCCATATCAAGATTGTTCATCGGGGCGCCGACGAGTGTCGAAATCATTTTGAGCGCGGTATCGCTCGGAAAACTCAGGGCAATCGACCCCTGTGCCTCGCCCGAAAAACCGATGATCCCGGTGATGTCGGCGGAGGTATACGGTTCCCCTTTGAGGCGGGGTGTTCCGGGTTTTGCCTCAATAGAAAACATGGTTCGGAACACCTCAATGGTGGTGGTGCAGAACGTATTGATCCATAAAGCTTCCATTGCTTCCTCCCGTTAGTCTTTCACGTAAATTGATGGCGCGACCGGTTTGAATGCACTCAGAATGCCGGTCAGCGTCTCTGCATGACCCACAAACAGATAGCCTCCCTTCCTGCACAGACGATAGCACTCCTCAAGAAGTCTTTTCCTGACAATGGTATCGAAATAAATCATGACATTGCGGCAGAAAACCACATCGAAGGGACCCTTCATCGGGAACGGCACCTCCGACAGGTTAAGCCGGGCGAACTGGGTAATCTTCTTCAGGGCGCTTCCTGCCTCGTACTGTGCGGAGTCGCCGACACCGGTTTTACTGAAAAAGCGCTGCCGGTATTCCGGCGGGACCGGTTCCATCTGCCGCGCGGAATAGACCCCTTTCGAGCAAACCCCGAGCACGCGGGTCGAAATATCGGTTGCAAGGATCTTGACATCCGAAGGCATGTTTCCCAGGGCATTCAGGACCGTCATGGCTATCGAATACGGCTCCTCGCCGGTGGAAGAAGCCGCAGACCAGAACCTGAATCGCCCGGACCCGGATTCCGCCCACTCGCGCACTTTTTCGGTGAGAAAGGTGAAATGGTGATTCTCCCTGAAAAAATCGGTTACATTGGTAGAAATGCTGTCAAGCAGCATCACCAGTTCCTCGCCGGTCGGATCGCTCAGCACGCGGTCCAGATACATTTTGCTGTCGTCAATGGCGAGGGCCCGCATCCTCTTGCCCACGCGTGCAGTGACCAGCGCTATCTTATCCGGCTTGATTGCAATGCCGCTCTTTTCGTAAACGAGGTTCCTGAATTTATCGAAGGTTGCGCTGTCCATGGTTCGCTCCGGACCCCGTTGTGCAATAATTCCGGCCTGCAAGGCATTCGCCCTGCATTCGGCCTTCAGTCTGCGGCAACGTGATTCCCTTTATTATACCACGAGGTTGTGCGCAATGCACCATAAAATGCGGGGACTACAATCCCTGGTTGCGGAAGGGCATGCCAAGGCTTTCCTTCTCAAAACCTTTCCGGTTTTCCCGGTGTGCCGCGGAAAGGATGGCTCCTTCGACGGCATTCCTTATCTGATGAGCGGTAAAGGGCTTCCTGATCAGCTGGTCGATGCACTGGGTATTTGCATCATCGAGATGGATTTCAAACGGGGTATAGGCGGTAATCGCGACAACCGGAACCTCGTTGCCGTCGGCGCGCAGGCTGGTAATCACTCCCATTCCATCGAGTTCCGGCATCATCATGTCGGTGATGATCGCCTCGAATACCTTGGCGCGGGCAAGGGCCAGCCCTTCCCTGCCGTTACGCGCCGTATCAACATGATAGCCGGCACTGTCGAAGACGCATCGCAGAAAGGAACAGAACGCTCTTTCATCGTCAATGACCAGCAGTCGGCCTTTCATGGCAGCCTCGCAGGTTGGGTTAAGGTACCGTGTCGTGACCATGAGCCTGCCTTGTCAACAGGAGGGGTACCGGTCACGATGGTAATGAAGCTAAAATTCCCCGAGAACCTCATTCTCCATCGGAATAATCGCTTCGGGATCGGGGTGACCGGTTTTCTCCGTACCGTATCGCCGATGCCCGTCGTCATGCCGGAGAGCCTTTGCCTGGTGGATCGGGCGGGGCGCTCCGGCGCCCGAGGCGCTCAGGGTAAACTGCGCGATCACATTCTGCAACTCCTCCGCCTGCGAGCTCAATTCCTGGGCCGAACCGGCCGACTCTTCACTGTTTGCCGCATTCTGCTGCGTCACCTTGTCCATTTGAGCGACCGCATTATTCAACTGGTCGATTCCCTGCGACTGCTCCTTCGAAGCCGCGGCAATCTCGGCAATCAGATCGTTGACTTTTTTAGAGCTGACGGCGATGGCCTCGAATGAGCTTGCCACTTCCCCGGATATACGCACCCCGTGCTCGGCATTTTTCACCGACTCGGTGATCATGTCGGCGGTATTTTTGGCTGCCTGCGCCGAACGCTGTGCGAGGTTGCGCACCTCTTCGGCAACCACGGCAAAGCCCCTGCCGGCCTCACCGGCGCGCGCAGCCTCAACGGCTGCGTTGAGCGCAAGCAGGTTGGTCTGCATCGCTATTTCATCGATGGTCTTGATGATTTTGGCGGTCTGGTCGGACGAGTCCTTGATTTTGTTGATTGCCGCAGCCATGTTCCCCATTGCACCGGCGCCCTCCATGGCATTGCGCTTCGCCTCCCCGGCAAGGTTTTTCGCCTGCACGGCGTTTTCGGCATTCTGCTTGGTCATTGACGACATCTCCTCGAGGCTCGACGACACCTCCTCAAGGCTCGACGCCTGTTCATTGGCTCCCTGGGCAAGCGACTGGCTGCCCGCCGAAATCTGCCTGCTTGCGCCTGCCACCAGTCTGGCCGAGTCTGCCGCCCGGGCGAGCACGCCCTGGAGGTTTTCGACCGCCGTATTGAGAGCATTTTTGATTTTTGCAAGATCGCCTTTGTAATGTCCCTGCATGCGCACCGTCATATCACGGGCCGCTACCCGTTCGAGAACCGCGGAAGCCTCATTGACCGGTTCGATTACCGCATCGAGCGTGTCGTTCACGCCCTGGACGATTTTCCGGAAGTCTCCCTCGTGCTTTGCGGCATCGGCGCGAATCGACAGCCTGCCCTCGGCCGCGGCAGTGCTGAGCATGCGGGTATCGGTTGACAGCAGATTCACCGCGTCGATGCAGGTATTCAGGTTATTGATGAGAAGGCTGAAATCTCCCTGAAAAGTTTCGGCTATTTTCGGCGGCACGGCGCCTTTGCTGATATCGTCAATGCATTTCGCCGCAACGTTCAAGGGGCCGACCACCGCATCCATCACCTCGTTCAGGCCCTTGACCATCTCCCTGAAGCGGAAATTGAACCGGGAGTCGTCCGCCCGGACGCCGAGCCTCCCCCGCGTGGCCGCTTCCACCAGGTTCATGATCTCCTCATTGACCGACAGAAGCTGGCTTTTAACCTTATCGACGGCATCGGTTATCATCGCCTTCTCGCCGGGAAGCCGGTCCATGTCTACGGAGAGGTCGCCCTGCGCATACTGGCCCACCACCTGCACGATTTTCAGCGTGACCGCAATATGCGACTGGACCAGGGAGTTTATGCCTTTCGCCATTTCGGCATAGGCACCCTGGAACTTATCAACCGGCATCGCGGCATCGATATTTCCCCGGTCGTGCTCGGTGCTCATTGCGGCGCGAGCCTCCAGGAGGCCGCTCAGGGCTTCGATACACCGGTTGAGATTGTTCTTGATGGTATTGAAATCGCCGTTGTAATTCTCCGTGATTTTCTCGGGGATCTCGCCGCGGCCTATCTGATCGACATAGTCGGCGGCAACATTGAGCGGTCCGATCACCGCATCGAGGGTGTCGTTGATTCCCTGGATAATGGTCCGGAAATCGCCCTCATGCTTAGCGGCATCGGCACGGATCGACAGCCTGCCTTCGGCTGCGGCGCCGGTCAGCATCCGGGTATCGGTGATGAGTGCCTTCAGGTTGTCGCGGACCTGTTCCACGGTTTCATTGATACGCGCAAGGTTACCGGGAAATTTCTGCAGAGCCGCCTCAAAGTTTCCCTTGCCGAATTCGGCCACACAGGCCATCGCCTTTTGGTTGACCGACACAAGCCCGGCAACCATCCCATTGACTTCCTCGGCCATCTCCCGGTAGGCCCCGTGGAATTTGCCGGTGTCGATTGACGCATCGGTTTCGCCCCGATCGTGTTTATTGTTCATGGACGCCATCTCTTCGATCAGCCCTTTGAGCGAAGCCGCCGTTTTTTCCAGAGCCGGGGCGATTTCATCCTCGTCGTCCATGGCCGCAATATCGACGGTCAATTCACCGTCGCCGATTTTCTGGATCGTTGAGACCACGTTTTTCTGCAAATCGTCGGCGAACCGGTCCATGGCGTGGGCCATGATCCCGATTTCATCCTGGCGGTCGCCCACGTGCAGGCGGCTTTTGAGATGGCCCTTGCCGAGTTCGCTCATCATGGCGACGCATTTCGAAAGCGGCCCGGCAATGCTGCGGGTCAGGAAAATGCCGATGGCGATGCCGATGCCCGACCCGGCGATGAGGATGATGATCATCATGACGGTGGCGGTATGGGTTTCCTTCGCGTTGTTTTCGGCGGAACGTTTTGAATTCCCGAGAGCCGCATCGGTCATGGCGGCAATGGCACCCTGCTCGTCCTTTATAATTTGCGGTCCCGCGGTATGGACGAGCTTCCACGCCTCACCGGTTTTTCGCTGCCCGGCGAGCGCGGTCACGGCATCGAGCACCGCAAAGTACTCCGCATTTACTTTACAGAGCGCCTCGTATTTTTCCCTGTCGGCGTCCCCGTGCAGCATTGCCTTGAAATCCTCCGTCGCCTTTGCGAGAAGCTCCCGGTTTGTTTTCAGTTTATCGATGCCGGCCTGCAAAGTTCCGGGATCGGCGGCCTGCAGCATGTCGCGCATCGAGACCCTGGTCAGTTCGAATTGGGTTGCAATGGTTCCGGTCTCGGCAAGCGGCAGGGTACAGTTCTCATACAGATAGCGGTTCCCTTTTTCAAGGGAGGCAAAGTTAAAAACCGCCTGGATCGCGTTTATCGAGGCTATCGCCGAAACAATGAGGAACCCCACCTGCAATTTCGTTCCGATTTTTATCTTATTGAGCATGCCGCACTCCTTGATGCATTGATGTTTATAGCCATTAATCGCCTGAGCAGCTTATTTTACGAAACCCGGGCGCGAGCCCCCGGCCGGTCAGGGTGTTGCCGACGTACGGAGTTCGCAGAGTTCCTTTACCGACAATACCTTATCTATGTCGAGCAATATTTTCACACTCGAGCCGACCTTGCCCATTCCGAGAATGAATTCGGTGGTGACCGAGGCGTCGAAAGCCGGGGTATCCTCGATATTTTCCGCCTGTATATCCAGCACCTCCTTGACCTCATCGATAATGATTCCCATGGTCACTTTCATCCCTTGAGCGCTGCTCTGTACGACGATGATGCAGGTTTTTTCCGTATCGGGCGCACCATCCAGGCCAAATTTCCGGCGCAGGTCCACCACCGGGATCACCTTGCCCCTGAGGTTGATGACGCCGCGGATATAATCGGGTGTGCGCGGGACCCTGGTTACCGCCTGCATCTGGATGATCTCCTGCACCTTGAGAATCCCGAGGCCATACTCCTCCCCGGCGCAGCGAAAGGTGAGGTATTTGCCGGCCAGCTTTTCGCCGACCCCGCCCAATCCGGTAACCGGCGCTTCCCTTTCGAGGGTAGGTGACATTGATGGTGCTCCTTGCTAAAAGAAAAAAAGTGACAATGTGACAAAACAAAAGTTCAAAGCGCGCGCCGGAAAAAAGATCCCCCCGGCTTCGCCGCCCCCCGCACGCGGGGGGAAATGATTTTTTTCCTCATACCCTCCCCCCGCGTGCGGGGGGACAGAGGGGGGGGGGGTTACCCTCCCTGCGCAAGCTTGACGATGTCGCCAACATCCAGTATCAGGCTTACCGAACCGTCGCTCATGATCGCTCCGCCGGCAATGCCGGCGATTTCGCCCATCTCCTCGCCGAGGCTTTTAATCACCACCTGCTGTTTGCCCACAATATCGTCGAGGTGGAGACCGATTTTTTTTCCCAGCATGTCCTCGACGATCATAACCACGCCGTCAAGGGAGGCTTCGGTTTTCGATAAGGGGTTCCTGCCGAACAGCGATTCGAGGCTGATAAGCGGGATGAGGTCCTTTCGCACTTTTACCATGGCGCCGCGCTGCATGACGCGCTCAATCTGGCCCTGTGCAGGACGGAGCGATTCGACGATCGACAGTGTCGGCACGATGTACTGCTCGCCGCCGGCGCGAACGATCATGCCGTCGACGATCGCCAGCGTCAGCGGCAACCGGATGGAAAACGTTGTGCCCTTTCCGGGGGTCGAGGCTATTTCAACCGATCCGCGGAGCGCTTCGATATTGCGGAGAACGACATCCATGCCGACACCGCGGCCGGAAATATCGGTCACCTGCTTTGCCGTTGAAAATCCGGGAAGAAAGATGAACCGGTAAACGGCATCGTCGGTCAGGCGCTCCTCCGGTTTGCAGAGACCCTTTTCGATCGCCTTGCGGAGGATGGCCGCCCTGTCGAGACCCCTGCCGTCGTCCGATACTTCAATGTAAATATTGCCGGCCCGGTGATAGGCGCGGAGCTTGACAGTTGCCCTAACCGGCTTCCCGGTTTTTTCACGCTCTCCGGGAGGTTCGATACCGTGGTCGACCGAGTTGCGGATCATATGGATCAGCGGGTCGCCTATTTTTTCGACCACCGATTTGTCGAGTTCCGTTTCTTCGCCTTCGGTAATGAAATCGATCTCCCGGCCGCATTTTTTCGCCAGGTCCCGTGCAAGGCGGGCCATTTTCTGGAAAGTCGCCAGCACCGAAACCATCCGGAGTGACATGGCCATTTCCTGAATCTGCCGCATGATCATTGCGGCATGGCCGATTTTCGTCTGCACCGCCTGGTCGGCGATTCCGATTACCAGCTTGTCGGCATAAATCATGGATTGGGCGATTACCGCTTCGCCGATTGCATCGACCAGCTGGTCGATGCGGCCGACCGGGACCCGGATGGTTTCCTCTATGGTAATCGCCGACCTGGCGGTCGATTGCGCGGCAATGGCTTTGCCGATTTCACGGGCGGATACCTGCTTGTCTTCGATGAGTATTTCACCGATTTTCCTGGTATCGCCCTGCTTCTGTTTCCTGAGGGCTTCCTCAACCACCTCCCGGGAAACGATTCCCTGCTCAACAAGCAGATCCCCGATCTTAACCTTTCCCCCGGAAGGCGGCATTTTTTGCGATTCGAGCGAGGCCAGCCTGGCGAGCACCGCCTCGTAGTTTTCAGGAATCGACGGGCGTCCACCGCCTATCGCCTCCTCGACACCGTCGACAAGGGCTTTCAGGCAGTCGTTGCCTTCGAGCAGCGTGTCGATGGTGAGGGGGGAGAGGGTGTGCTCACCCTTCCGAACGCGGTCCATGACGCTTTCCATGGCGTGCGCCAGCTTCTGGATCTCCTTCAGGTTGAGAAAGCCCGCTACTCCCTTCACCGTATGCCAGGCCCTGAAGACCCCGTCGATGCGTCCCGAATCGGCGGGGTTTGTTTCCAGATCGAGGAGCTGCGTTTCCGCCGTCGTGATATGATCGCGCGCTTCGTTGACAAAATCGGTCAAGAGCGA
This sequence comes from uncultured Fibrobacterota bacterium, assembly GCA_963803935.1. GTDB lineage: Bacteria > Fibrobacterota > Chitinivibrionia > Chitinivibrionales > Chitinispirillaceae > BOG-1184. The sequence goes on from CAWDOZ010000146.1 coordinate 58,707, forward strand.
CCGGTCACCCTCGATGGCCGGAGGCTCTCCGGGGGCTCGCGCGGTTTCGGCATTGCCGGCTTCCCCCGAAAGGGGTACCGGCTCCTGTTCCGGCTCCTCCGCCTCTTCGGGCATCGGCTCTTCTCCCCGTTTCAGAGTCCCCGCCTCACGAAGCATTTTTTCGATGCTGGTGCCGAGTTTTTTGCTTCCCGCAACGAAATCGACGTTACCGAGAATCATATTTTCAATGAGCGAAACGGTACGCTTTATCTGTGTGGTAAATGCCGGTGGAAGCGCTCCTTTTGCCGAAAGATCGGAAAGAACGCCGAGAATGGGGTTAAGCAAGGCAAGATTGGTTTTTTCAAGCAGCGGAATATCCGCTGCGATGGCATTGAGCCGCTCTTCGACCAATCCGAAATCCTGTGGCATATGGCTCTCGTGCGCTGACAACCGTTTACCGGTGATCTTCGTGCCCTTTGGAGAGATGCCGCCGCGGTTGATTCCGGCGGTACTCCGAATTTTGCGCGAATGATCCCGATTATGCTAATTATATCACTTTTTCATTTGCCATGCACGATAAATGGGGAAAATAGCAGCACAAAGCAATAGCCGACCCGATCCTTTTCGGGAGAAGGATCCGGTTACCGGCACGGCGTAACGGCCGGAACTTGCGGGAGGATAAGCGCTTAGCGCACGGGGTGGGCGCAGGTCATGCATTGAGCCTGATCCGGGAGAGGGTATCGGTCTTCTTCTATAGACCTCGATTGTTGAAGGGAAAGAACCGGTCACCGGAAGTATCGTGAATTATTTCGTCCCTGCCTTTGTTCACCAGGGCGGCTGCGACGACATCCCTGATTTCCTGCGATGAGAACGGCTTGTAAAGGACAATGTCAAGCGGGTGGTTCCCGATGACATTGAGATTCAATTCGAAGGGAGAATAGCCGGTCATCGCAATGATCGGAACGTCGTTGCCGTCTGCCCGCAGGCGTGCGATGATCTCTATTCCGTTAAGGTCCGGCATCATCAGGTCGGTAATGATCACATCAAACCTCTGCGCCCGTGCAATCGCGAGACCATCTTTGCCGTTGCGTGCCGTTTCCACGGCAAAGCCGTCCTGGTTGAAGAGGCACCGCAGGAAAGAGCAGAATGCCTTCTCATCGTCGATAACCAGCATCCGGCCCTTCATAGTAGCCTCGTTACGGGGTGGGAAACATCGTTAACCAAACCCGGTGGGCCCCTGCCGTGCAGGCAGAGGACCCATCGGGACTGCGATCGAACTAAAACTCCCTGAGAACTTCACTCTTCATCGGGATGATATCCTCGGCATTTATTTTACCGTTACCCGATTTCCCGGACCGCACCGTCGCCGCGTGAGCCGGCTTGGCCTTTACCGAATAGCCATGCCCCTCATCGTGCAGTACGGATTTCGCTGCATGAACCGGGCGGGGCGCTTTTTCCCGCTTTCCGGCAGATGCGGTCAGGCTGAACTGCGCAATCATACTTTGCAGCTCCTCGGCCTGCGAGCTCATCTCCTCGGAAGCACCAGCAGACTCCTCGCTGTTGGCTGCATTCTGCTGCGTCACCTTATCCATCTGCGCAACCGCGGTATTGAGCTGATCGATTCCGGTCGACTGCTCCGAAGAAGCGGCGGCGATCTCATTGATCAGGTCGTTAACCTTTTTCGAGCTCACGGCGATGGATTCGAACGACTTGGACACTTCGCCCGAGATCTTGACGCCGTCCTCCGCATTCTTTACCGATTCGCTGATCATGTCGGCGGTGTTTTTGGCCGCCTGCGCCGAGCGCTGCGCAAGATTGCGGACCTCCTCAGCGACCACGGCAAATCCCCTGCCTGCCTCCCCGGCCCGCGCCGCTTCGACCGCGGCATTGAGCGCAAGAAGGTTGGTCTGCATGGCGATCTCATCGATTGTCTTGACGATTTTCGCCGTCTGGTCGGAGGACTCCTTGATCTTATTGATGGCGATACTCATGTTGCCCATTGCCTCGGCGCCCTGGGCAGCGTTGCCGTTCGCCTCTGCCGCCAGCGTTTTAGCCTGATTGGCATTTTCTGCATTCTGCTTGGTCATGGACGACATCTCTTCGAGGCTCGACGACACCTCTTCGAGGCTCGATGCCTGTTCGTTGGCACCCTGCGCCAGCGACTGGCTGCCTTCGGAAATCTGCGTGCTGGCTCCCGCCACCTGCTCGGCCGACTCGGCCGCCTGGGTGAGGGCCTGGTCGAGATTGTCGACGGCGGAATTGAGCGCCTGCTTGATCTTTGCATGGTCGCCCTTGTAATCACCCTTGACGCGCGCAGTCAGGTCGCGGCCCGCAACCTTTTCGAGGATCGCGGCGGCCTCGTTGATGGGCTCCAGAACCGAGTCGAGCGTCTTGTTGACACCGGCGACCAGCTCGTTCCACCCGCCCACGAAGAGTCCCGCGTTGGCCCGCGTTCCCAGCTGGCCCCCTATCGCGGCCTGGACGAGGATATTGGTTTCCCGGAGCAGGGAGCTCATCATCTTAACGACCGCATTGAGGTTGTTCTTGATGAGGTTATACTGTCCCTTATACACATCGGTTATCTCGGGCGGGATGACCCCGTTTGAAACTTTTTCCACATAGTCGGCCGTTACCATGAGCGGATTGACTATGTTGGTAATCGTGTCGTTGACGCCGGAAACCAGCTGTTTCCAACCGCCGGCAAACAGGTCGGCATTCGCCCGCTTGTCGAGTTCACCGTCGGCGGCGGCCTTGATGATGATGTCCGTTTCCTCGAGCAGGTCGCTCATCATCTTGACAACCACATTCAGGTTGTTTTTGATTGTATTGAAATCGCCGTTGTACGTATCGGTGATAGTCGAAGGTATAACACCTTTGCTGATATCGTCGACATACTTGGCCGCAACGTTCAAGGGACCGATCACCGCATCGAGGCAATCGTTGACTCCCTGGACGATTTTGCGGAAATCCCCCTCGTGCCGGGAAGCGTCGGCGCGCGTAGCAAGTTTCCCTTCAACGGCGGCCTTGCTGAGCAGGTTGGCGTCGGCAATGAGGGCCTTCAGATTTTTCCTCATAACTTCGATCGTATCATTGATAAATGCTTTCTTGCCCGGGAATTTTTCGAGTGGCGCCTCAAAATTACCCCTGCCGAATTCGGCGATACACGCCATTGCCTTTTTCTTGACGGCGATATGGCCGTTGACCATGTCATTGACTCCCTGGGCCATGACCTTGAACGATCCCTCGAATTTATCCGAGGGGATATTGACATCGATGTCTCCGGCGGTATGCTGCTCGGACATATGCTTCATCTGCTGGATGAACTCCTTGAGATTGGTGCGAAGCCGTTCAATATTGTCGTTAATAAAGGCCTTTTTCCCGGGGAATTTTTCGAGCGGTGCATCGAGATTGCCGCTTCCAAACTCGGCGATGCAGGCCATGGCCTTTTTCTTGACGGCAATATGGCCGTTAACCATTTTATTGACCCCTTCGGCCATTTCGCGATACGCACCACTGAACCGGGTGCCGTCCATGACAACATCGATATCGCCGAGATCGTGCTGCTTGCTCATCGTTGCCATATCGGCCATGAGTGCGCGCAGGGACTCCAGCGTTTTCATGATCGCCGGGGCTATCTCATCCTGGCGATCCTTGGCCGCAAGTTCGACCGAGAGATCCCCTTCGCCGATTTTGGCGATGGCAGCTACCACGTTCTTCTGGAGATCCTCGGAAAACTCATCCATGCTGTCGGCCAAAGTACCTATTTCGTCCTTCCGGTTCATCTTGAGGCGCGTGCCCAGATGTCCCTTTACCATATCCTGCATCATGGCAACGCCTTTTGCGAGGGGATTAACAATGGAAAGCGTCAGCGAAATACCGATGGCGATGGCAATGGCCGCCGCAATAATGCAACCGATGACGATGTTCTGGGTGCTGCCGACCGCATGGCTGCCGATGAGGGATGAAATCAGCGAGATAAGAATAAATCCCCCGATCAACTTAACTCCCAATTTAATATTGTTCACGGAACTTCCTCCTTTTAAATGGTTAAAATATTGTGGATTCCCGATACTTAGCCGTAAAGTAACCCTTATGCCGTTTGCAGCGCCGCAATCTCCTCGGCCGACAGAACCTTGTCGATATCGAGCAGTATCTTGACGCTCTGCCCTATCTTGCCCATGCCGAGAATGAATTCCGTATCGATGGTAGCGCCGAACGAGGGCGTCTCTTCGATGTTTTCGGCGTGGATATCGAGCACCTCCTTCACCTCGTCGATGATGACCCCCATGACGATGGTCGCGGTCGCGTGGGCGATCTGCACCACGATGATGCAGGTTCTCTCGGTATCGGCAACGTTTTCAAAGCCGAATTTGGCACGCAGGTCGACAACCGGAATCACCTTGCCGCGCAGGTTGATGACGCCCCGGACGTAGGCCGGGGTGCGGGGAACCCGCGTGACCGCCTGCATCTGGATGATCTCCTGAACCTTGAGGATTTCGAGGCCGTACTCCTCCTCGGTAAGCCTGAAGGTGAGGTATTTGCCGGCAAGCTTTTCGCCGACGTTGTTCAGTTCGGCAACAGCCGTTCCGCCTTCCAGGGTGTGGGACATGCGAAACATTCCTTTCTTTAAGGTTTGTGGCACACATTCATAAGCCGGATAATCCAGTATCGCAATCGCTTGAAGAGTTCTTTGTCGTTCCGATCCTCCTGCAGGGATAGCAGATAGTATCGTGAAGGCCTCGGCGGAAGAGGTCGCACGCTGTTTGCGAGCCGCAGGTCCGCAATCACAACCTCATTGCGCTCTTTCAGTTTAGTGTTCATCATGTATGCTCCGTGCAGGAGTAACAATGGGAAAAGGTGCAGAGTAAATGCCCCCCCCCGGCTTTGCCGCCCCCCGCACGCGGGGGGAATTGGGTTTTTTTCTCCCCCCGCCTGCGGGGGGACAGAGGGGGGCTTTTTTTTTATCCTCCATGCGCCAGCTTGACAATGCCGCCGATATCGAGTATCAGGCTCACTCCGCCGTCATTCATGATCGCGCCCCCGGTGACGCCGGGTATTTCGCCGAGCTCCTCCCCGAGGCTCTTGATCACCACCTGCTGCTGGCCGATGATCTCATCGAGGTGCAGCCCGATTTTTTTGCCGAGCATATCCTCCACAATCATGACGACGCCGTCTTTGCCGTCGGCCGCCGGGGCGTAACGGGTACCGCCGAAAAGGGCGGCAAGGTTTACCAGGGGAATGAGATCGGTGCGTAACCTGATGAGCTGTCCCTTTCCCATGACCGTTTCAATCTGGTGCTCGCCGGGTTTGAGCGATTCGAGGATGGCAAGGGTCGGGATAATGTACTCTTCTTTTCCTGCGGCAACGATCATCCCATCCACGATGGCAAGCGTCAGGGGAAGGCGGATGGAGAAGGTGGTCCCCCTGCCCATGGTCGACACGATCTCCACCGAGCCGCGGAGGGCATCGATGTTGCGCCGCACCACATCCATGCCCACCCCGCGGCCCGATACATCGGTGACCTGCTTTGCCGTCGAAAAGCCGGGCAGGAAAATGAAACCGAAGATCTCGCTGTCTGTCAATCGCACATCGGCTTTGCAGAGCCCGCGCTCGACCGCCTTGGCGAGTATCGCCTCCCGGTCGAGTCCGCGGCCGTCGTCGGCTACCTCGATGTAAATATTGCCCGCCCGGTGGTATGCCCGGAGCCGGACCGTCGCCTTCTGCGGCTTGCCGGCGCGAACGCGTTCCTCCGGCGGTTCGATGCCGTGGTCGACCGCGTTGCGCACCATGTGCACCAGCGGGTCGCCGATCTTTTCGACCACCGACTTATCGATCTCGGTGTCCTCGCCTTCGGTGACAAAATCGATCTCGCGGCCGCACTTTTTCGAAAGGTCACGGGCCAGCCGCGCCATTTTCTGGAAGGTGGCCTTTACCGATACCATGCGCAGCGACATGGCCATCTCCTGCATTTGCCGCATGATCATTGCGGCATGGCTGATTTTGGTGTTGATGCCCTGGTCGTCGATGGCCTTGATGGTCTTGTCCGCATATATCATGGATTGCGCGATAACCGCTTCGCCGATGATGTCGACAATCTGGTCGATGCGGCTTACCGGCACGCGGATGGTTTCCTCGATGACATTGCCGGGTTTTCCGGCAGTCTGGGCGGCCAGGGCACCGGCAATTGCGCGCGCCGGCACTGCCCGGTCCTCGATGAGAATTTCGCCGATTTTCCGTTTGTCTCCCAGTTCCTGGTTTTTAAGGGATTCATCGAGTGATTCCTGGGATACGATTCCCTGCTCGACAAGAAGCTCGCCGATTTTTTTTTCGGGGCATGCGGTTGCCTCCGCTTCTCCGGTGAACTGCCCTGCGTCAAGTATCATCAAACGATCCACCAGCGTCTCATAATTATCCGGGATCTCGAAGGAGCCGCCGGAAAGGGTATTCTTCGACATTTTTTATGAATGCTTTCAGGCAGTCGTTGGATTCGAGCAATACATCGATACGGGCGGCATTGAGCGTGCTTTCTCCCCGGCGCACCCGGTCCATGGCGCTTTCCATGCCGTGCGCAAAACTCTGAATCTCCTTCAGGTTAAGAAATCCCGCGACGCCCTTGATGGTGTGCCAGGCGCGAAAGACCGCGTTGATCCGCTCTTCGTCCGTTGGGTTTGTTTCGAGTTCGAGCAGCACACTCTCTGCGGTATGAATATGCTCCGACGCCTCGGTAATAAAATCGGCCAGGAGCGAGGGGTCGCCTGAAAAGGGCGAATTTGCGGCGGCCGGGGAAGTGCCGGTGTCCGCTTCCCTGCCGCTTTTCGCCGCATCGTCGTCCTCAGGGGGAAAGAACTCTTCGGCATTCGTATCCCCTGTTTTTCCGCATAAAGCCGCAGTTGCCTTGAGCATTTTTTCGCAGCTCTGTCCGAGCTTCCTGCACCCCGCGTCGAAATCAACCGTCCCGAGAATTATGTTTTCGATGAGGGACAGCGTACGCTGAATCTGTCCTTTAAAGGCAGGGGGAAGCTCCATGATGCCTGCAATGGCGCTGAGGCTGTTGATAATGAGGGAAAACGGGGACAGATCCGCATTGTCAAGCATGGGAATTTTTGCCGCAATGGAGTTCAGGTGCCCTTCGATGGCGGTATAGTGGTTGCTCATGACCGCTCCCCTGCCGAGGTGGTGCCCGCTACCCGCTTGCCCGCCCGGATTTTCAAGCGTGCTTTTCGCGCGGTGGGCGGCACCCTTCCCTTGCCTCTCGCCATGGCGGCGCGCTCCCTCACGCGGCGGTTTTTTTCGCGCGTTACCGGCGCAGCTTTTACCGGCGTCTGGCGCTGCGCATGTTTCTGCAACTCCTTTTTTGCCCGTTCGCAGCAGATCCTGAGCATGACGGCAAGGAGATTTTCAAACGAGCACGGCTTAACAAAGTAGTACGCCGGGGAGTGGCGGCGGATGGCCCGTTCGATAAAAGCCGACTGCTTGCCGCTGACGACGATGAGGGGGGTGTCACCACCGTGGTGCTGCGCCAGGGCGTCGCAGAGCGCCCCGCCGTCGGCGGCGCCTATGAAATAGTCGATAATGGCGATGTCGAACCGTTGCGATGCGGCAATACGTTCCGCTTCCCGGTAGTCCGGACATCCGGTAACCCTGAACTCCCTTTTTTCAAAATACCGGGCAAGCGACGACCCCCACTCTTTGCATCCCGTAACGATCAGCACGGTATTCGGCATTTAAAGGACTCGCTTTCACAGCGTGAAGGATTTACTTCGTGCAGCGTACTAACGCGAAATCCATGCCATTGCCTTGCAGGTATTGTAACCAACTGAATAATAGGGAGATATGAGTTATCAACGCCGGCCGGATAATTGACCGGTTGTGTAGAAAACTACACAAAATGCAAGACGGCACGTGGTAAAGGATGAATAAACTACACAGGAAAGGAGGCACTTTCGGGAAGGAAGCCTTTATCGTATTGAAAATCAACGTCTTGCGAACTGCCGGGAGAAAAATGCGCTTGTGTAGTTATTTACGCAGAGGCCTTGCAGGCATGGAAAATTTCGTTTTCGAGACCCAGCGTCCTGATGCGCTTTGAAAAATAGGCCCGCTCGATGCCGCCCGCCCGCGCGGCACCGGAGATGTTGCCGCTGAACTTCAGCAGCAGCGCCCGGTAGTAATCCCGTTCGAAGTCCATTTTGGCCTCTGCAAACGGACGTACCGGCATGGTTCCCTCACGCACCACTTCCGAAAGCACCCAGAGGACATTCTGCCGGGTAATGGTGCCGGTATCGAGCGCTCCCTCGCAGAGAGCGGCCACGGCATTCCGGAGTTCGCGGATATTACCCGGCCAGGCGTAGTGGCGGAGAACATCGACCGCGTCTTCGTGCAGCCTGAACTCCCGGCCCTTTTCGACGCTCATGGTGTGCATGAAGTAATCGGCGAGCGGTGGGATATCTTCTTTATGATTGATAAGCGGCTGGGTCACGATGCTCCCCGCCCGGAGCCGGTAGAATAGATCCTCCCTGAACATGCCGCTGCGGATCATTGCCGCAAGCGGACGGTTCGTGGCGCTTATGAGCCGGAAATTCACCGACTGGGGATCGGTATCGCCGACGCGCAGAAAATCGTGTCCATCAAGCACGCGGAGCAGCTTTGCCTGCATTCGCAGCGAGAGCTCGCCTACCTCGTCGAGAAACAGGGACAACCCGTCGGCGCACTTCAGGATCCCGTCCTTTGCCTGCATCGCCCCGGTAAAGGCACCCTTTGCATAGCCGAAAAATTCCGCCTCCTCGAGGTGTTCCGGGATGGCCGAGCTGTTGACCGTCATCATCGGCCGGGTACCCCGCAAGGACCGGCTGTGGATCGACTGCGCCACGATTTCCTTGCCGGTTCCGGTGGGGCCGAGGATGAGGACCGGCAGCTCGCTCTCGGCAAACTCCCGGATCTTCCTCCGCAAATCTTTCATATAAGTAGAGGTGCCGACCAGCTCGACCAATCTTTTGGCTCCGGCAGCGCCGGTGTTATTTCTGTGGGAATGTTTCCTGCGTACCATTTCCCGGCCAAGGGAGAAGGTGAGCTGGGTAGAGCTGAACGGCTTGGTAAGAAGCGACTCTATGCCCATCCGTTCGAGACGGTAGGCCATTGATGTTTCTGCCTCTCCGGAAATGACAATAAAGGAGAGCCCTTCGGTTTTTTCCCGGAGATTGCTGATCAGGTCGAATCCGCTGCCGTCGGGCAGGTTGATATCCACCACCGCAACGTCGAAGACTCCCCTGGCGCTCAGGTCCATCGCCTCTCCGCAATTTGCGGCGAGGCGGAGTGACCCCACGTGCGGCTTCAGCATTTCGCCGATCATTCCACCCATATCCCGGTCGTCGTCAACCACGAGGATTCGGGCGTGTGACAGCTCGGGAAGGGTGTCGGTTTTTTCCATGATAGCGATTATCCGGTACTTACCTTATGCACATACCGTGTTCTTATCCGGAACTGCGCCGGTAGCAAGGGCAACGGCGGCCATGGGCAACGGGGCGCCCGGCAGGTGTACCTGTGCAAACCGGATATATTTCATATCCTGATTCAGGATGTGGTCGATGACCCAGGTATAGACAAACTGCCTGAACTCGGTGAGCGCCTCTTCGTTTTGGAAGGAATGGGTTGCCAGCTCACTGAGTTGGGTAATGAGTGCCTCATGCAAATCCCGATGTGATGCAGCTTCCGGAAATCCGATCTTTTGCATCATTTGTTCTTCGGCGGTGAAATGCTCCCGGACATAGCGGAAAAGCGCCATGATTGCGGTATTGATGCCCTTGGCGTCAAGATCAACCGAAACGAGGTTGGCAAGCGTAAATATGCGCCGGTGCTGGCCGTCGATTTCCGCGTTGCCGACCGAGTAATTTTCTTTCCATATGAAAAGAACTCCCATGGTATGCCGCCCTTTAGTTAGTGCTCTCACTGAGAACCGTTTATGCCCTTAGTGTACCATTGGCCGCGAACAATGTTACTATCCTTCGATGCCGGCAGGACCGGTTTGCTTCAGGTCCGCTCCCGGCGCAGCTCCCGCTCCAGGTCGGTCTTGCGCAAGGGCTTGGCGAGGCAGCCGTCGAACCCGAATCGAATCGGATCGGCCATCACCGGGTCCTCGGAGTAGCCGATCATGGCGATTGCCAGAATATTCTTATCGATGATCCGGAGTTTGCCGATAGTTTCCCTGCCTCCCATGCCTCCCGGGATGGTAAGGTCCATGATGACCGCGTCGAAGGGTTGCTGCCGGTCTCTGGCCTCCTTGAGCCTTTCGAGCGCATCGTGCCCGTTGGAGACGCCTTCAAACGAGCAGTCAAGGGCGGCAAGCATGGTGCCGACCACCTCCCGCATGTATTCCTCGTCGTCCATGATGAGCACCCGGTTGATACCGATAGGGCGGTCGTCCCGCTCCGCATTGCCGGACACCGGTGCGTCGGGAACGGTTGCCGTCGTACTCTCCGGAAGGGCGGGAAGGAAGATATGGAACGTTGTGCCCGCGCCCTCAGCCGAATCGACGGTAATGATTCCCTTGTGTTTCTTGATAACCGAGTAGCAGGTCGCAAGGCCCAGGCCGCTGCCGGTCGATTTGGTGGTAAAGAAGGGATCGAATATTTTAGGCAGGAGGTCGGCGGGAATCCCGTGGCCCGAATCCCGGATCGAAATCCGGACATAGTCCCCCTTTTTCAGGAGCGGGATCTCTCCCGTTGCCAGGCGCACATTTTCTAAATCAATGGCGACGGTGCCGCCCTCCGGCATTGCCTGCTTGGCGTTGATCACCATATTGTCTATTACCTGGCCTATCATGTTTTCATCGAATTCACAGGTTTTAAGCGGCTCGGGAATCGAAAACGTGCAGGTGACCGGGGTTCCGGTCAGCATGAACTCGGCATTGCCCCTGACGACCGCTTCGAGCGAACCGGCTTTTTTGACCGGCGATCCGCCCTTGGCAAAGGTGAGAAGCTGCCGGGTAAGGTCGCGGGTCCTTTCGAAGATGCCGAGGGCTTTGTCAAGATATTCCAGGGGTTTTTCATTCCCCGCGCCCTCCAGCTGCATCTGCGCCATCTCGATATACCCGTACATCCCGCCGAGCAGGTTGTTGAATTCGTGCGCGATGCCGCCGGCAAGCACGCCGATCGATTCGAGCCGGTCGTTTTTGGCCGCTACCTCCTGCATGTGGCGAAGGTCGGTAATCTCCATTATCGAACTGATCTGATAAGGTTCGTCGTTGATTATAACGCGATCCAGCGATATGAGGATAGCGCCGGTTTTGCCGGATTTTGTCCGGTAGGTACACTCCAGAGTTTGTGGCTGGCCGGGTAACCCGAGCTCGGTGAGTTCACCTTTCCGGATTACCTCTTCGTCCAGGATATGCAGATCGGCAACTTTTTTCCCGATGACCTCCTCCCGGGAGCACTCGACGATCTTCAGCAGTTTCTCGTTGATGTCAACAATTACGCCGTCGGGACCATCCGGATTATGTGTCAATAGAATCCCGAGAGGGCTTTTATGGAAAAGCTTGTAGAATTTGTCTTCACTCTCGCGAAGGGTCTTTTCGACCTTTTTGCGGACCGAGATATCGCGCCAGAAGGACTGGACGACGCCCTTCCCCTCCCGTGAAACCACCTTGCAATGCACCTCGCATAAAAAGACGGAGCCGTCCTTGCGCAGGCGCGCCGATTCGAATTCAACGATATCGCGCTCGAGCATCCAGCTCAATCTTTCCCGGATGAGCGATGCGTTCCGGGGCGGCATTATCTTTTCCAGCCCCGCTCCCACCAGTTCATCCCGCGAATAGCCCAGCATGGCGGCCGCATTTTCATTCAAGTCTAAAATTGTGCCGTCGAAATCGTGGATGACGAGCTGGTCGGTGATGTTTTCAACGATGGTGCGGTATTTCGCCTCACTCCGTACAAGCGCGTCTTCGGTTTTTTTGCGATCGGTTACGTTGATGATCGAGCCGTTTATAATGTCGCTGCCCCGGGGACCATGCAGCGACGTAATGCACCACAGGGTATCGCCGGTTTTGGTTGCCAACCGGCATTCAAAGGCATTGACAAACCCGTCCCGCTGCAGCAGGCGGATCATCTCATCGCGTTCCTGCGGGTCCGCCCAGATGCACCGTGACGGGCGGCCGACGAGTTCGCCGGGTGCATAGCCGAGCATGGTGCAGAGGGTCGCATTCACCTCAATGATTTCCGATCCGTCTACCTTCGAGACCAGCATGCCGAAATCGCTGCTGTGGAAGAGCGCCCGGTACTTTTCTTCGCTTGCGGCAAGCGATTGGCCCAGGCATTTGCTTTCGGTAACATCCATAATCAGCCCGTCCCATAATACCCTGCCGTCGTCCAGCAGACGAGGCGTGGAGGAGACGTTAATCCACCGAACCGACCCATCCACATGGCGCAAGCGGATTACTTCATGAATCGAACACATGCTTTCCAGCGATCGGCGGTGGAGTGCGTAGAGCGTCTTCCGGTCTTCGCCCGGGATCTGATCATACACGTGCGCAGGATTACCGAGAGCCGCCTTTGCCGAAATGCCGGTGAGCCTTTCGAGCCCCTCACTGAAATAGGCAATGTAAATGGTTCCGTCAAGGTTCCGTATAAGCTGATAGATCGCAGCACTGGGAAGGTTGTCTGCAAGGGCGTTCAGGCGGATCCGCTCCTTCTCGGCTTGCCTTTTCGCCCGCCTCGTTTCCGACCAGCTTGCGGTGTGCAGCAACCCGACAATGGCGATGACGGCGATAAAAATCTGCGCCGTCCACAACCGGGCCGCGGCATCGGCTCCTCCCCACCAATACGGACCGTGCTGTATTCCGGCGCTCATGATTGCGATAATGGCGAATGTGAGAAGCAGCCCCGTCACCACCGCCTGTTCGAACCGCAAGGCAGCCCAGGCGAGAAGAGCGACGATGAGGTAGGGGTAGGGCTGCGGCAAAAAAAGGATTTTCGTGCCGGCCGGGCAGAAGGCGTACCATACGGTAAATATCCATATGCCCGACAATGCGGCAATTTCGAGCAGCCGGACCAGGCGGACTCGCGCGATAATTGCCCGGAATTCCACCCAGGTTACCATAAATGGCGTAATTAAGATGATTCCGAGACCTTTGCAAATCCACCAGGTACGCCAGAAATTCCAGAAGGAGGAGCCGGGAGAAACAAGGAGCGCTGAACCCGCGCCAATGCATGCGGTGAGGGCATTTACCGTCACTGCGCAGAAAGTAAGGACGGCAACCTCCTTTACGCGGGTAAATCGTATTGGGTCCCCGCCGCACAGGCGGATCATGAGCAGCGCGCTGCCCAATGATTCGATGATGTTGCTGCTCATATATCCCAGGCAGGCCAGAGGGGGTCTGCAATCGAGGAGATTGGCGACGCTGCCGCTCAGGACCAGCGTTGCAAGGATCGCCGGCCACAACCTCCTGCGGCTGAGGAGGAGCGCACCCAGGCCGATGCCGCTTGCGGGCCAAACCTGCATGAGCACTTTTTGCGTATCGGGGAGGAGAAAGGCTATTTGATAGGCGAGAAAATAGGCAATGCCGACGGCACTGATAAAAATCGCATCTTGTTTAAAGGTGACCGGTTTATTGACGGATTGTTCCGAAGATACCTCTTGATTCATTGTGCCCCTTTATTCTCCCGGGTAACGCTGAAGGCTTACCAGGTTTTCATCATCGAAGCTTATGTATCAGATCAAACGAATTAGCTTCTCTAATTAATTGAGCTTATGCCTTCACCCGTCCCGGTTTTTCAATCTTTCCCACAAGCTCGGCTATCCTGAACGGTTTGCAGACGCTTGCTGAAAAGCCGTACGCCTCCGGATCGGTGATCGCCGGATCGTCGGAGTAACCGCTTGCCGCAATGATCGGCATGTCCGGGCTGAGTTTTCTCAGCTCGCCGGCGACCGCCTTGCCGTCCAGGTCGCCGGGCACCAGCAGGTCGAGCACTGCCGCGTCGAAGGGGTTACCCGCGTCGAGCCGTTTCCGGAACACCTCCAGCGCCTGCCTCCCGTCTTTCGCGCATTCGACCGTATACCCGAAGTTGCCAAGGCCGGCGGTCAACGATTCGCGAATGATCGCCTCATCGTCCATGAGGAGAATGCCTCCCAGTCCGATCGGTTTTCTTGCCGGGGCCACCGGCACCCTCTTTGGCGCGGGTTCAACCGCCTCGGATGCAGGGAGGTAGATGGTAAAGGCGGTTCCCTTACCCTTATCCGAGGCAACCTCTATACTGCCGCCGTGATGAGCAATTATCGAATGGGCAACCGTGAGCCCGATGCCGGAGCGGCCCGGGCGCGTGGTAAAAAACGGGTCGAAAATGCGGGTAAGAGATTCAGCGTCGATACCTTGTCCGGTATCGGCGATAACGATCCGTAAATAATTTCCTTCGGGAAGAGCTGCGATCTCCCCTTGCTTTGCAAAATAATTCGTCGCCGTTACGGAAACGATACCGCCGTGCGGCATTGCATCGGCGGAGTTATTGAGAATATTCTGGAAAACCTGTGCCATCTGATCCTTATCGTAATTGCACTGCCGGAGGTCGGGCGCCACATCGGCCAGGAAAGCCGCACTCTTTCCGTCGAGAACGGTCCGGCCGGTATCAAGGATCAGCGGCCCCAGGTCGGCGATTTTCTTAATGGGCGCTCCACCCTTCGCAAAGGTAAGAAGATAGCGGGTCAGGTATTTTGCCCGGTCCATCGTACCAATGGCGCGATCGAGAAAAAGCTTGACCGCAGCGGGATCCCCGGCCTTTTCCCGTGCGAGGTCGATAAACCCGAAGATCCCGCCGAAGAGGTTGTTGAATTCATGGGCGATTCCTGCCGCCAGGCGGGCGAGCGATTCAAGCTTCTCCATCTTTGCCAGGGACTCCCTGACCTTGTTGGATTCGGAAAGGTCCCGTACCACCGCCTGGAAGATAGCGCCGTCGCCTTCGCCGGCAATGAGGCGGAGATTGACATTGATGGGGATGCGCTGTCCATCCTTGCAGAGCCCGACGGCGTCGAATATTTTGCTCCCGGTGCGGATGGCATCCGCTATGTTATTTCCAACAAGCGCTGCCGACGCCGGAGCGTTGATCATCGTAAGGTTCGCGCCGAGCATCTCTTCGAGCGAGTACCCCCGTTGACGGCATGCCTCTTCATTGCAGTCGAGAATAGTGCCTTTCACGTCATGGATGATGACGCTGTCGCTTATATTGTTGACTATAGACCGGTACCGCTGCTCGCTCACACGAAGCCGGTCCATGATTTCCTCCTGGTCGGTAATATCGTCGATGATGCTGACCACCTGCGTGACGCGTCCCAGGGCGTCCCGGGCAAACACGCTCCGCCGGTTTCGAACCCAGCGGTAGCCGAGCGTGCGATGCTTTACCCGATATTGCGATTCACGCACCTCCTTGTCGGTCATCTCGGCCGTCTGTTCGCGATGGAGATTCGCAACTGCCGGAAAGTCCTCGGGATGGGTGATAAGCCGCGGAAAGTCGGCGCCCATAGCCTCCGCCTCTTCGGCGGAGTATCCGAGGAACTCATAGGTAGTGCGGTTCGAGTACACCATGCGGGCTTCGCGGATGTCGAACACGTACACGAGCAGGGATTCGTTATCAAGGATGCGGTCGAGGAGGTGTTCCCGGCCCTCAGGACTTGTCGGCATTATGGCGCTCCTTCCAAGGGAAACAATAGCCGATGAACCAACTGTACCTGATGGAGGACTGTTCGTGATAAACCGTAGTTTAGCCGACAGGAGCTAACATGGTCATTATAGGGTGATTATGTCATTCGGGGAAAGCTCGGGCAAGGGTTATTTTCAGGCCTGGGGACATTAAATTCAAAACATTCAAATTCTTTTGGATGGCTGAGCCGGAATCCAAAAGCAGAAAAAAAATCTAATGCTTTTGGATGGCTGAGCCGGGTCACCCGCACGATGTGGGAGTGCTTCATAAGAGGCACCCTGCGGCGGGGACCCACAAGCCTCTGCGAAAAGAACAACAAGAAAGCAGAACCGTAGATGCGGAAAAGATTTTAAACCATTTGACTTAACGCATATACACATCCATGCGTATACGTTTTCGGTTTGCAGTATTTGTGTTTTCTACCTAATGTGAGCGTTGCGGGGGTGGGCGAGCGTCTGCCAGGGGCAGACATCGCCGCCCACTTCCGCAGGAGGGGGTGTGCCTAAAGACGCGTGCCTTTCGCGGCTTTAGGCCAGGGGGAACCCGCGTAGCGAGGTTCCCCCACCAAAAGCATTTAGAATATTAATGGATCCCTTTGGCATTAAACGCCGGCATGTACTCCTTGTCGTTCACCGCAATATGCAACGTCAGCCATTTTTTCAGGAAGTCCATGAATTCTATGGAGAGCATGACCTTTTTGGCATCGAGGTCCTTCTGCAGGTTTTTCAGCTTGTCCACAAATAATTTATGCTCGGTTTTCTGCTTCAGCAGCCCGGCGTAGCCGATTTCAACCAGTTTTTTTTCTTCGTAGCCGAAATGATAGATGGTGTAATCCGCGACCTCCTTGAGCGCACCGGAAAGCGCCGCGCTGCCCTTCCCCGTTTTCATCGCATCGTTGAACCGGTTGATGATATCGATAAGCTTTTTGTGCTGGCCGTCCAGTTCGGCAACGCCGACTGAAAGCGCCGGGGTCCATTCGATAAGCGCCATAAATCAATCCTCCGTCCGGGTGCATGGTTCCATGAAAGGCTCTTTTCAGTTTTCTCTTCTTATTTTCCTATATTTCCTGCTCATTTACAACTCTTTCCCGGCAATTACCAGGCAATTCATCATTGAGAGATAGGGTGGGTAATGCTTTCTTGATTTCTAAAGTTGCCAGGGCGAATTGCCTCTCCAACTCGGTAAGGAGAGGTACAATGGCGGACAAATCACCCTTTTTCCCGGCTTCTTCAATGGTTGCGGCAATTATGCGGAATTGCCGGACGCCTGCATTAAAACCGGCACCCTTCATGCCGTGAGAGAGGATCTCAACACTCCTCGCATTACCCTTTTGCAATTCCAGCTTCAAGGCACCTAGTTGCTTCGGTATATCTTCAATGAAGGTTTCGACGATCTTTTCGGCCAGGCTGATGTTTCCATCGAGTCGTTCCATCATTCCCGAATAATCAAAAACGCAAACCGATTCCGGTTTGGCCATATTCGCCTCGTCGGAAATCTTTTCGGGATTGCCGGGCACCAGGAACTTCTTAAGCACGGCCGATAGTGCTTTATAGCTGAGCGGCTTGGAAATATAATCACTCATTCCGGCGTCCAGGCATTTCTCCCGGTCACCCTGCATGGCGTTGGCGGTCATGGCAATTATGGGGACCTCGTGATTGGGTACCTCAGACAGGGGATTGCGAATGTACTGCGTTGCCTCGTACCCATCCATGTGCGGCATTTGTACATCCATGAACACAAGGTCATACGATACGGCATTGAGAGCGGTTAGTGCTTCAGCACCGTTCGATACCGGGTCCGCAGTCAGGCCCAGCTTGTCGAGCAGGCCCAGTGCAACCTGCTGGTTAACAGGATTATCTTCGGCAAGTAAAATGCGAAATGAATTCCGATTAAATTCCGGGATAGCATTGCCGGTGCGCGGGTTTTCAACGGCTTGCGGCGATGCGCTTCCCTCAAACGCCGTCAGCAGGCAATTATAGAGGTCCGATTGCTTCACGGGCTTGGTCAGGCAGGCATCAAATCCGATTTCCTGCAGGTGTTTTGAATCATCCGTATCGGCCAGGGAGGTCATGAAGATCAATCGAATATCCCGAAGCGTATCATCCTCCTTTATAGTCCTGGCCAGCATTACGCCGCTCATCCCGGGCATCTGCATGTCCAGAACCGCTCCGATAAAAGGGTTCCCCTCGCTGTGCGCATGATACAATTGTAAAAGGGCTGCAGGACCATTTTCCGCCGCTTCCGCACTGATACCCCAGGACTTAAGCTGCGCAAGGAGTACTTCGCGGTTCGTGGCGTTGTCATCCACCACGAGAATCGGGAGCCCGGTAAGATCTGCCGGAATAACGACCGGAGCGGCCGCTTCAGCCTGTTTGGTAAAACGGGCAGTGAACCAGAACTCCGCACCCCGGCCATCTTCGCTATTGACGCCGATCTCACCGCCCATCAATTCAGTCAGCTGTTTTGAAATAGCGAGGCCGAGGCCGGTTCCGCCATATTTACGCGTAACGGAGGCGTCAACCTGCGTGAACTCCTTAAATAGAATGTTCTGCCTTTCCAGAGGAATTCCAATGCCGGTATCCTTAATCGAAAAACGAACAACGATCTCGTTGCCTGTTTCCTCCTGCAGGGTTACCTTAATGGCAATTTCACCTTTTGCCGTAAATTTTATGGCATTGCCCGCAATATTGACCACTATCTGTCGCAGCCGGACCGGATCGCCGCACAGGAGGGCGGGCACATCGGGCGCGGCAGAACAGATTAATTCGAGACCCTTTTCCTGGGCGCGCACCGAAAGCATGGAAGCGACATCGTCGAGCAAGGCACGCAGGTCGAAATTTATTATCTCAAGCTCAAGCTTTTTCGCTTCAATTTTTGAATAGTCCAGTATATCGTTGAGCAGTGCCAGGAGGGATTCCGCGCTGCTGAGCGCCATCGTTGCGAAGCGTCGCTGCTTCGGGTCCAGATTGGTATCGAGCAAAAGCCCGGTCATGCCGATGACGCCGTTCATGGGCGTGCGAATTTCGTGACTCATATTGGCAAGGAATTCACTCTTTGCAATGGTGGCACTTTGCGCCTGAAGTGCCAGGCTTTGTGCCTGAGAGGTTGTTTTTTCCAGCGCGAGGTTCGCCTCAATGAGCTTGTTTTCGGCCAGTTTGCGATCGGAAACATCGACGAAGCATTCAATTAATTTATCCTTACCGCTGAATTTTACCTTTGTCACCGTTTTTAAAACGGCAAGGCGGCTGCCGTCCACCCGCAGCATCTGGCGATCGGACTTGTCTACCGTTTGCCCCAGGTCGCATACCGGGCACGAAGATTGGTTTGCGGGACAAATCAACGCGTGACAAACCTTTCCAATGAGATGCGAAACAGGGGCTCCAAAGAGAAGTCCTACATGGGCGTTGGCCCTCTCAATGATCCGAGTCACCGGATCAACGATAATAACTCCGGCGGGCAGGTTTTCGAGCAAAATACGCTGCAATGCTTCGCTTTCAAGCAACTCGGCGGTCCGTTCAGCGACCTGCCGCTCCAGCTCTTCCCGCCGGCGGCGGATACTACGAAAGGTTACCAGCAGCATGGCGGTAAGCAATAAGCCCATAAGAAGAACGAACCCGAGGGCCCGTCTTGGATGCATCCGCAGGAACTCAGGACTTGCATAGGTTTTAATGGCGTATACTTTCCCAAAGGCAAAAATCGGACGCATTGACGAGAGAGTTGAAGCGGGAGGGCTGTCGGCACCCCAGGTTTCAGCCAGCAGTTCAGGCTCCTTGTTTTTATCAAGGAGAGACAGCTCCATGAGCGCCGATTTGTCGGGAGATCCATTTAGAAGAAAAGTTCCCATTTTTAAGGTCGCCACCGCGAAGCCGCGCAGGTGTTCCGGTTTGTCACGGCTGAAAACCGGCCTGAAAATGAGCATTCCTTTCTGGCTCCCTGCTTCCTGCACCAGGTTTAGTGGATTCGTGCCGGCAATAAGGCCGGTCCGCATCGATTCTTCGAGGGCCGCGCGACGCAATGGTTCCGAGCCAAGATCATAACCCAATGCCTTTTCGTTCCCAACCAGGGGGGCCACCCTGAAAACGGGATAATATACCGGGCGTTCCGGGAGCGAGGTCCGCTTTCCCTGCGCATCCATTTGCCAGATGGCGTAATCCGGAAGCCCTGCGGCACGGGCCGACGCTTCGAAACGGTCCCGGTCTCCGGCAGGCACAGCCGGTATCCACTCCCAGGCAGCAACCGTCGGATCCTTCGTTAAAAATGATGTAAACCGCTGAAAATCCTCCGAAGTGATCGCTCCGTTTTCATCGTAATAGCGGGCCAGGCTTTCCAGCTCTATATTCTTTATGTCATGAATTTTCCGCGCTATCTGTTCAGACTGGCTTGCCGATAATTGTTTAAAAGCATCGATTCGATGGCGAGCCTCGGCCGAATGCGCCATCCAGGCTGCAAAAACGGTAACGGCGAGCCCGACCGTGAGTGCCAGGGCAGACTCAAGATGTTGCATCCAGCGAGGCGGTGATGTTGTGAACCGGGAACGCTTTTCCAGTAAAATGAGCATAATGAAAAGAATTGCCGCAAGCGCCAGGGTGAAGAGGACGGGCAGCAGAGCCGCTCGCGCAAGCGTCCCGCTCCAATAGTGACTGTCAAAATCGAGGACCAGGACGGCGCGAATGAGCCCGGTCCCATTGTAAGCACCTGAGGATATGATCAGGTTGTCGACCCGCTGGGAAAAGGTCGATTTGGGCTCGAGTTGCTGATTAACCGGATTGACGTATTCATAATCTACCCACCCGCTGCCCCTGGTGAGTGCGACCTGCCGGATCTCCCGGCGAAAATATTTCCCACCCGCCCAATCCTTTGCATTGCGCAAATTGCGGCCTACCAGTTCCGGTCGCACCGGGTGAGCCAGAAGGGTCATGCCGCTATCATAGACACAGGCGTAGAGGTCTCCCTTGCAGAATTCACCCTGCGGATTATTGATTTCTTTCAAAAAAATCTCGCGGCCTTTTTTTCGATAGAAATCCACGCACTTGCGCACCATATCCCTGGCATCCCGGGGAGTAGCGAGGCCGTACGTGGCCATCTGCCGGTCTATCAGGGGTTCCATTGCCGAAATCCAGGTGCCCCTGAGGTCCGTGGCCGGTCCGTCGGTAATACCGACATTGGTGCAGAAAACGCACCGGCATTTTTCCGTATCCGCCGTATATGCCTGTCCGGGCGAGGCATAATATCGTGAGCCCGTTGAATCGCTGTTCATGAAAAAAAACAGGGTTCCGGTTGTCTGCCGTCGACCAAGCAGATAGATGTCACGGTATTGCGGGTTGGCAAAACGAAAGGCGGCGAGCTGTGATTTAAGCCGCAGATACTCCGGATTGGTCAAGTCGGCATCCGAGCCGGCAAGATTCTTGATGTGGTCAATGTTTACCGCTTGAGCTGCGAGCTGCGCCTGGAGCTTAAGATCGGCGCGAATATCGCGGTTGGCCTGCGCCACCGACCACCAGGTAAATAACGCTCCGGCAATCAAAAAGCCCAGGGCAATGCCAAAGGCCGGGAGTTGGGTTCTCCTCAATTTTTGATTTTTAAACATCATCCGGTCTCCGGCAACGGCTCTGCAATCGGATTTTATTCATACACCGCAAAAACCTCGCAAAATGTTCAGTCGGTTTTATGCCGATACGCGCTGCTATAATCTTAACAAGCCGCTGAGTTGAATCCCTGCCCGGTTCATTAGATACAACTGATTATATCATTCAAAGGGGACATTACAACCAGAGCATTCTCAATCCGATCCGATGCGGTGCAAAACCGCGACACTCCCGGCTTGCGAAAAATCGCTCTCAAGCTGCGGGATAAGAGTGTCCGTTCCAGGCAAAGGCCGGCCCGTTGACTCTCCACTCAAATAAATATTGACATGCTATGCCAATAAGGGGATAATTGCCCTCTAAGGCCTTCCGGACTAACGACTTGAGGCAGGCACAGCCATGCAGGATCAATTTCCAATAATCGTTGCCGGCATCGGCAACCCCTTGCTGCGGGACGATACGGTCGGGTTGCATACCCTTGCCGCGGTGGAAAAACGGGCAAGCGGCATGAAGGGTGTTTTTTTCAAACAGCTGTTCTGCGGCGGGTTCGATCTCCTTTCCGAATTGGCGTCGTATTCCCGGGCATTCATTATCGATTGCCTTTGCGACGGATGCACAGAACCCGGTGAATACAAGCGTTTTTCACTTTCACCGGGGGATATGACCGGCCGGGGCAGCCGGCCGCTGGCTGCAAGTCACGGCATCGACCTGGCCACAGTCCTCGCAACCGGAACCCTCTGCGGCTACCGGATGCCCGACCCGGTCATCGTTTACGGCATCGGCGGGTCCGAGGTAGAGGTGTTCGATGAGCAGCCGTCCGCTCCGGTTTTCGGGGCAATTGACCGTGTTGCCGGGCGCATTATTGCAGACCTTTCACGTATAGCCCTCATCCGAGACGGGAGGAATTGATTCATGGAAGAAAAACCCCGGAAAATCGGGTTGTTTCTGTGCCGCTGCGGAAATAATATCTCGCAGAATGTCGATATCGACAGTTTGCTTGCCTGGGCGCAATCGCGGGACGATGTTGCCTGCGCCGTTGCCCACGACCTGCTCTGCTCTCCCGCCGGCAAGGATTTTATTCTTGAAACGCTCGATAAGAACAAAATGGATGCAATCCTGGTCGCCGCATGCTCGCCGAAGGTACATGAACCGACATTCCGTGAGGTCGGGGCGCAGCGCGGGATCAACCTTGCACAGGTAAACATGGCGAATATCCGCGAACATGCCGCCTGGGTAACTCCCGACGGCAAGGAGGCGACCGAAAAGGCCCGCATCCTGATTCAGGCCGCCCTTCGCCGCAGCCGGGCGCATGTCGATCTTGAAAGCCGCTCCATGGGGGTGCGGACCGACCTGGTTATTATCGGCGGCGGCATGGCGGGTATCGAAGCCGCGTTGACCGCTGCGGAGGCCGGGAGGAAGGTCACCATTATCGAGAAGGAAATCTCGCTTGGCGGCAGCGTTATCAAGACCGAAGAACTCGGGCCGAGCATGGAGTGAGCTCCCTGCATCCTCGCGCCCCGGCTGAGCCTGGTGCGGGAAAACAAAAATATCACGGTGATAACCAATGCCGAAGTAACCGATGTCCTCGGGTTTTTCGGCAATTTTACCGTCAAGGGCAAACGGCGCGCCCGCTATGTAACCGAGGCATGCATCGGCTGCGAAGCCTGTTTCGAGGCCTGCCCGGTGTCGGCGAAAAGTGCTTTCCACCTCGGGATGGGGAACCGTAAGGCAATCTATACCGCGTTTCCGGGATCGGTTCCCGCGGCGGCTGCAATCGATGCGGAGCACTGTCTGCGGTTCGCCGGAGGGACGTGCAACGCCTGCGTTGAGGCGTGCGCCTTTGGCGCCATCAAATTTGACGATAAGGATGAGGAGTTTGAAGTTCCCGCCGGTGCGGTCATTTTGGCGACCGGCCATGCCGGACCTCCCGCTGCGGCGCTCAGCCGTTTCGGTGCGGGTCACGCGGCGAACATCCTGTCCATGGAGCAATTCGAACGCATCGCGTCTTCCAACGGGCCTACCGGCGGCGAGATAAAGCTTGCCGACGGCAGTGCGCCCCGTTCCCTTGTTGTCATTCACTGCGCCGGATCGATGGACCCGTCTGCATTGAGCTACTGTTCCGGCATCTGCTGCATGACCGCGCTCAAGGCGGGAGAGCTGTTCCGCAAGAAACTGGGAGCCGGGGTGACCGTCGTTAACATTCACGATCGCCTGGTCCTGGCCTCTGCCGCATCCGAAAAATTCTATGCGCTGCAGCAGCATGAAGGCACCCGGTTTATAAGGGCCGAAGATCTCGCCTCGGTTTCCGTAACCAGGGAAAACGGTCGTTTGATCGTAAGCGGAAAGGGATTCACCCCGGTCGAAGCCGATATGGTGGTACTCTCCACCGGCATGGGACCGGGCACCGATACCGCTCTTCTTGCGGACCGGATCGGCCTCGAACTTGACAAATCAGGTTTCTTCAAACCCGACAATCCGCTCCTGAATGCGGTGGGTGCCAGCATTCCCGGCATGTATGCCGCCGGGAGTTGTGCATCGCCCTGCGATGTATCGACGGCAATAACCCGCGGTCGCGCCGCGGCCGGCGATGCGCTGTCGCGCCTCATCGAGGGGAGGAGCATCCCGCTCGAAGCCATGACCTCCTGCATCGATGGGGAGATCTGTGCCGGATGCAAACTTTGCATTACGGTTTGCCCCTATCGCGCAATTTCCTTCGATCCCGCGGAAAAAATAAGCGTTATCAACGAAGCCATCTGTCGCGGCTGCGGTACCTGTGCGGCGGCCTGCGGCAGCGGCGCGGTTCAGGCGAAGCATTTCACTTCCCGGCAGATAATCGCCGAAATCGAGGGGGTTCTCAATGGGGTCATTTAGCCCGAAAATAGTCGCATTCGTCTGCAACTGGTGTTCCTACGGGGGCGCCGATACGGCAGGGTCGCAAAAGCTCGCCTACCCTGCAAATGTCAAGCTTATCCGGGTCATGTGCAGCGGCCGCGTGGATCCGCAATTTGTCATGAAGGCGTTTCGCGAGGGTGCCGACGGGGTCATGGTGCTCGGGTGTCACCCCGGCGACTGCCACTACCGCAGCGGAAATTTCAAGGCGCAGAAGCGGTTTGCGCTCTTTGCCGGAATGCTCGGCCAGTTCGGTATCGAACCGGACCGGTTCATGCTTGACTGGGTAGCCGCGGGCGAAGGAAAACGATTCGCCGAGGTGACCACCAGAATGACCAAACAGGTGGCAAAACTCGGTCCGCTTTCTATACGGGGATTCGTGAGAAACGAGGTGCCGGCATGAGTACAAAACCCAAGATTGCGCTGTACTGGTGTGCGTCCTGCGGCGGCTGCGACGAAACCGTCGTCGATCTCGAAGAGGCGATTTTAGGGGTGGTCGACGCCGTGGATATCGTTTTCTGGCCATGCGCCATGGATTTCAAATACGAGGATGTCGAGGCGCTCAAGGACGGCGAACTGGCCGTTTCGTTTATTAACGGAGCGATCCGTTCGACGGAACAGGAACACGCGGCGAAACTCCTGCGCCGTAAATCGGCCGCCGTGGTCGCGTTCGGGAGCTGCGCCTGCATAGGAGGCATTCCCGCCCTTGCCAACCTGACAACCATCGATGCCATCAAAAAAGTTTCCTACCTGAGCTCGCCGACGGTGGAGAATCCCGGCGGGACCGTCCCGCAGGAAGCCGGCACGGTCGACGGCTGCAGGTTGACGCTGCCGAAGCTCTACGATACGGTCCTCACCCTCGACAAGGTGATCGCCGTCGATTACTACCTGCCCGGGTGTCCTCCAACCTCGGCGCTGCTTGCAAATGCCGTGAACGCGCTCCTGACCGGCACGCTGCCGCCGCGGGGATCGGTACTGCTGCCCGACAAGGCGCTCTGCGCCTCGTGCAACCGGAACGAAACCAAGCCCGAGACGATAGCCATAAAAAAGTTCCATCGCATTCATCAGGTGGCGGCCGACCCGGCGACCTGTTTTCTGGCGCAGGGCGTCCTCTGCATGGGCCCGGCGACGCGCGGGGGGTGCGAATACCCCTGCGTCAAGGGAAACATGCCCTGCACCGGCTGCTTCGGCCCGCTTGCCGACGGGGATCAGGGCGCCCGGATGCTGGCGACGCTCGGCGGGATTATCGATGCCGAACCGAAGGAATTTCCCGATGCGGTACGCCAGCTTGCCGATCCGGCGGGGACCTTTTACCGTTATTCACTTTCATCATCGCTCCTGGGAAGCCGCAGGGAGGAAAATTAACATGGGAAAAACAGATCACCATCGATCCGATCACCCGGCTTGAAGGCCATGGGAAAATCGACATCCATCTCACCGACGACGGCGATGTCGAACGTGCCTTTTTCCAGGTTCCGGAATTGCGCGGCTTCGAAGCGTTCTGCCTGGGCAGGCCGGCCGAAGCGATGCCGCAGATAACCTCGCGCATCTGCGGGGTCTGCCCCACCGCCCACCACATGGCTGCGGTCAAGGCACTCGACATGCTTTTCGGCGTTACGCCGCCGCGAACCGCCCGCCTGATCCGTGAGATTTTTTACCATCTGTTCATGTTTGAAGACCATTTGCTGCATTTTTATTTTCTCGGCGGGCCGGATTTTATCGTGGGCCCGTCCGCTCCCCGGGAAAAACGCAATATTCTCGGCGTTATCGAGACCGTCGGCGTTGAGACCGGGAAAAAGGTCATCGAGATCAGGAAACGGTGCCGCGAGCTCATGACGATTCTCGGGGGCAAACCCATCCACCCGGTGCTCGGGCTTCCCGGCGGGGTGGCGAAAACCGTTGACGGACCAACGCAGGAGCAGCTCCGCGCGTTCAGCCGCGATGCAATCGATTTTGCGGAATTCACGCTCACGGCATTTAACGACATCGTCCTGAAAAACAAGGAGTATGTCGATCTCGTTCTCGGCGACGCCTTTAAATTGACCACCGGGTATATGGGCATGGTGGATGAAAAAAACCGGGTTAATTTTTACGACGGCGCCATCCGCGTTGTCGATGCCGAGGGCCGGGAGATCGAACGGTTCACTCCGCAGGAGTACGCCGGGGTCATAGCCGAACATGTGGAACCCTGGTCGTACATCAAGTTCCCGTACCTCCGCAAAATCGGCTGGCAGGGATTTACCGAAGGGGTAACGAGCGGCATCTACCGCGTTTCTCCGCTTGCGCGCCTCAATGCGGCCGAAGGCATGGCGACCCCGCGCAGCAGCGAACAGTATGCGCGCATGTACGCAACCGTCGGCGCCAGGCCCATTCACAATACGCTGGCCATTCACTGGGCGCGGCTTATCGAAGTCCTCTACGCCGCCGAGCGGCTCGTGGAGCTTGCCGGGGATCCGGAATTGACATCTCCTGAAATCAGGAATATGAATCTGCAGACGCCAAAAGAGGGTGTCGGCATTGTCGAGGCGCCGCGCGGTACGCTCATCCACCACTACCAGGCCGATGCAAACGGCATGCTTACCGGAGTCAATCTCATCGTGGCGACGGTGAATAACTCAGCGGCGATCAACATGTCCGTCAAGAAGGCGGCGCGCGCCCTCATTTCAAAAAACAACATCAACGACGGGCTGCTCAATATGGTGGAGATGGCTTTCCGGGCGTACGATCCGTGCCTCTCCTGCGCTACCCACAGCCTGCCGGGCAAAATGCCGCTGCAGATCAGCTTTTTCCGGCAGGGTCGCAAGGAGTTCGTCAAAGTGCGCGACGGCAATGGCGAGGAGCATTGCGAGGATTTCAAGGATCGGCAGTAAGGGTGTAACACGTAAAGGGCGGAACGGTATCGTTGCCGAGGTTACGGAGTTTACTCATATTCATTTAATCACACAGGAGGTACCTATGGCGGAAGTGTTGAATTGCAAAGGCATGAAGTGTCCGCAACCGGTTTTAAAAGCCGCAATCAAGGCAAATTCCCTGCCAAAGGGAACAACCCTCGAGGTCATTGCCGACTGTTCGACGTTTCCAGGCGACATAACCAAATGGTGCAGGGACAGCGGCAAGGTCCTGGTCAGCATTGTGGACCGGGATAACGCAAAGGTCGCAACGGTCCAGCTTTAAGCGGCACCGTCACTGTTGCACGCCTCCGGTCCGGCGACCGGAGGCGTTTTTTTTGGTACGGCAACTGCCTATGCCCAGGACTCCCGTTCAAGCATCTCTCTGGCTTGCGAAAAATCGCTTTCGAGCCGCGGCACCATTTTGCGGATTCCCTGAAGGTCTCCCTTTTTGCCGGCAAGTTCCATGGCCAGGGCCGTTTCCCGCAAGGCTTCACAGCCGATATTCGCCGAAGCGCCCTTGATCCGGTGCGCCTGCCGGGCGCAGGCGGAGGCATCGTCCGAAGAGGACGCCTCTTTGAAGGACCGTATCTGCTCGACCATATCGCCGAGGAACGCAATAGCCAGCTGCTTTGCCATTGCCCGGTCCCCGCCCAGCCTGACCAGCAATCCGCTCTTATCAAAAGCGGGTGCAGCTGCCGGCTTCTCCCCGGACTGCGCAGGCTCCGATCCGGCCGAACTGTTGACACTATCTATTGCGGATCTTCCGGTCGCCGGTGTGGCGCCCAGCCACCGCCCAAGCATAGCCGTAAAAAGGTCCATCACGATAGGCTTGGAACAATAATCGTTCATGCCTGCCGCGCGGCAACGATCTTCGTCGGTTTTCGAAGCATGGGCGGTGAGGGCGATGATCGGCACCTGCGCGCTCTGCTCGCCTGCCTCGCCCTGGCGAATACGGCGCGAGGCTTCCAGCCCGTCCATTTCCGGCATCTGGCAATCCATCAGGATAAGGTCGTAGCGCTCCCTGCGCAGGCGGTCAAGCGCCTCTTTCCCGTTTTCCACCAGATCGACGGCAATCCCGAACCGTTCGAGGATTTTGAGCGTTATAATCTGGTTGGTCAGGGTGTCCTCGGCGAGCAGGATGCGCGCCCCCTGAAAATGCGCCTTCCCATCGATGGTTGACGCGATTTTTAGAGTGCTGCGGTGCGGATCCCGGGCCGCCAGGGCAGCCTGCCGGGTTTCGAAAACAGCGGTAAAGCGGAAGGTGGAGCCTTTCCCTTCCCGGCTTTCGACCCCTATTTTCCCACCCATGAGCTCGGCAAGCCGGCGCGAAATGACGAGACCGAGACCGGTGCCGCCGAAGCGCCGGGCAGTGGATCCATCAGCCTGGGTAAAGGGAGAAAAAAGGCTTGTCAGCCGGTCCTCCGGGATGCCGACACCGGAATCCTCGATTTCAAAGCTCATCATGATGCGCTCATCGGTTCTGTCAACGATACCGGCGCGGAAATGGATCTCGCCGTGCGCGGTAAACTTCACCGCATTTCCGCCGAGGTTCATGAGAATCTGGCGAAGCCGCAACGGATCGCCCGCGACCAGTTCCGGGACCTCGGGCGATACCGCGCTCCTGACATCGACGCCTTTTGCCGCCGCGGTGACCCGGAGCATCTCGACCACGCTGCCCATGGTCTCGCGCAGGTCAAAATCGACCGTCTCAAGGGCGAGCCGGTCGGCGCATATTTTTGAATAGTCAAGGATATCGTTGAGAATTTTCAGGAGCGATTCGCCGCTCTGGCGCAGTATTTCGAGGTACCGTTGCTGCTCGTTGTTAAGGGGCGTATCGAGAAGAAGCCCGGTAAGCCCGAGCAGGGCGGTCATCGGCGTACGGATTTCGTGGCTCATGTTGGCTAGGAATTCACTTTTGGCGCGGTCGGCCTCCTCGGCGATATTTTTTGCATGGTTGAGGCTGTCTTCAAGGTGCTTTCGCGCGGTGCTGTCCACAAAAGCAAGCAGCGCGTGAACCCTGCCGTTGAGAATGAGGGGCGAACCGTTGATCGAGAGCCATATCGATTTATGCTTGCCCTTCACCAGCGTTACCTTGTTGGCTTCGATGTCCCGGACATTGACGTTTTCTTCCAGGACCCGCCGGATGAGATTCTGGATAGGGCACTCGCGGCAATAGGGCGTTTCCCCGCACGGTTTACCGGTGAGACTGAGATAGGCGCAGGAGATTACTTCGCCGTGGCGATGGCCGATGTAGTCGGAAGCCGGCCGGTCGGTCATGGCAGCAAATCCGGTGTTGACCTTCCTGATGATATAGTCCCGGTCGATGAGCAGGAGCCCTATCTGGACCGAGTCGAAGATCAGTTGCAGGTTTTCCCGCTCCCGGGCGACTTCACCGGCATAGCGGCCCATCTCCTCCTCGGCCCTTTGCTGCTGGCTGTAATCGACAAAATTTTCAATCAGCTTCTCCTGGCCGCCTATCCTGACCCGCTTGACCGATTTCTGGATGGGAAGGCTGCCGCCGTCGGCGCGCAGCAGGGAGCATGCCGCATGGTCGATATCCTTTCCGAAATCAAGGACCGGGCACTTCCCTTCGGGCCATGTGCAGAGAAACTCATGGCACCGGTTCCCGATGATCCGCTCGGGGGGGGCGCCGAACATGGCGACGACTGCGTGGTTTACCCTTTCTATGATACGGGTATGCGCGTCGATCACCACCACCCCGGCGGTGAGGTTGTCCAGGAGCGTGTGCTGGAAGGATTCGATGGCACGCATCTCCGCAAGCTCATGCCGGAGCCTTTTTGCAAAACGATGAAATCTGCGGGCAAGAAACCCGAGCAGTGCTGCGCTACCGCACAGGGCCGGAATCCACCAATGCGTTGTCATGAGCATGGAATACCCCCTCAGCTTTTAAGCTGGTAATACACCGACCGCAGATGGCGCTTCGGTTCAAATTCCGGGCAGATACCGGCTATAGACTCCGTCGAGCCGATGATGAGGCATCCGTCCTTTGCAAGACACCGTGCAATATTCTTGAACAGTCGTATTTTATCGGCTTCGGTGAAATATATGGCGACATTCCGGCAGAAAATGATGTCGAAGGGGTGGGGGAATGAAAAAGGTTCGAGAAGGTTCATGGTTTTGAAGGTTGCGAGAGCGCGTATCTCGTCGCGGACCTTCCACCGGCTGTCGGGCTGCGGGATGAAGTAACGGGCGATCCGGTCCGCCGGCATTCCCCGCCCCAGGTCGAAGTTGCCGTACATGGCGTAACTTGCGGCTGCGACCGCCTTATCCGAAATATCGGTTCCGAGGATTCGCACATCGTACCCGCGTAAATTGCCGAGGAGCTCGGTCAAAACGATCCCGGTGCTGTACGCCTCCTGGCCCGTGGAGCAGGCCGCGCTCCAGATACGGATCGGAACCGGCTTCAAGCCCGCCCGGTTTTTGCGGTCGATGCATTCGGGAAAGAGTTTATGCCGGAGGAGATCGAAGGGCGAGGAATCGCGAAAAAAAGAGGTCTCATTGGTGGTAATGCTGTCGATGACCTTCCGGCGGAATCCCTTCGAGAAGTCGGCTTTAACCTTTGCCAGCAGCTCGGAAAACCCTGCGGCGCCGGTTTCCCTGATGAGCGGCGCAAGACGGGTTTCGAGGAGATATCCTTTTGTGGTGTCAAGGTTTATGCCGCAGATCTCCTTGATATAGGAGCCCCAGGCGACCACTTCCCCGGCAGTCGGCGAAACGCTCATCCGGCAATACCCCGGACCGATGAGGTTATGCGGCCGGCAATATTGTCGAGGGGCAGGACCACGTCAACCGTCCCGGCATCCAGGGCGGCCTTCGGCATGCCGTAAACGACACTGGTTGCCTCATCCTGGGCTATTACATAGCAGCCGTGCCGCTTGAGGAGCTTCAGCCCGATGGTTCCGTCGCTGCCCATGCCCGTCAGGATCACCGCCAGGGCGCGGCCGGGAAAATTCGAAGCCGCCGAACGGAAAAGATAGTCGACCGCCGGCCTGCAGTTATTCTCCGGCGGATCGTCGGTAATCTGGATAGCCCGGTCGCCCTGAAATCCTGCGATAATCTTCATGTGGCGCCCGCCCGGCGCAATGTACGCCGTGTTCGGTTTGAGCACCTCGCTGTCGGCCGCTTCGCGCACCGCGATGGCGCTTCGCGCAGCGAGGCTCTCGGCAAGCGACTGGGTGAATATCGGCGGCATGTGCTGCACGATAAGAATCGGCACGCCGATGTCGGCAGGGATGGCCGGGATCACCCGGGAGAGGGCGCTCGGGCCCCCGGTCGAGACGCCGATGAGAACCATATCCGCTCTTGAAGGGGAGGCAAGCCGGGCCATGCGTCCCGATATGGCCGCCAGATCCTCCGCTTTCGGCGAAGCCTTGACCGGGGCCTTGTTTTTCGCACCCCCGTCTACCGGCCCGGCCTTCAGGATATCCCGGATTTCGAGCCTATGCATGAGTGCGCGCAGTCGCGGGGCAAGCTCTTTGCGTATCGATTCGCGGCTCTCCTCCGCCGATGCCGATTCGGGCTTGGTAATAAAATCGAAGGCGCCCTTATCCAGCGCCTTCATCGTTATCTGTCCCCCGTGTTTTGTCAATGCGCTCACCACGATGACGGAGGTCTTGTCTCCCGCCCGGCGCAGTTCGTCGAGTACGGCAAGGCCGTCCATTTCCGGCATTTCCAGGTCCAGGGTCAGGAGGTCCGGGCGCATTTCGCGGATTTTGGAAAGCGCGAATTTCCCGTTCGAGGCGGTGCCTAGAACCTCGACCTGCGGGAGGGATCCGAGAACCTCGGTCAGTACGCGGCGGAAGAGAACGGAATCATCGGCGACGAGGACCCTGAGCGGTTTCACGAGGCAACCGGCTCCTTGACGGCAATTTCGCGGGCGCGTTCCTCTTCGGCCTGCAATA
>CAWDOZ010000147.1:0-7953 GCA_963803935.1 uncultured Fibrobacterota bacterium
GTTTTTCGGCGTAAAGTAGGAGTAAAAGTCATCTTTAGTATCGATAACTTTCATATTGTTATCCCGGTAATCCCGTGCGCGGCTGAATAGATTCGCCTGGATTTCATCGAGGATCGAAACGACCTTCGCGAGGAATTCGCCCCGCGGGAGCGTAAAGCGCTCCTTCCGCGATTTGTCGCGACGGCCGACAAATACCCCGTTTGCCGCGATGTCGCGCGGGCCGATTTCACAGTAGAGCGGAATTCCCTTCTTGATCCATGCCCAGACCTTGTCGCCGCCGCGCCCTTCGCTGCGGTCGACGATCGCTTCGAGGGGACGGCCGTCGTAGCTTACCCCGGCGAGTTCCCGGGCGAGCGCGTCGCAGTAGTCGAGTACCGCGTCTCTGGTGTCGTCACCGTGGATGACCGGCAGGATTGCGACATGGGCAGGGGCAAGCCGCGGCGGCAGGACGAGCCCGTCGTCGTCGCCATGGGTCATGATGATGCCGCCGATGAGACGGGTGGAGACCCCCCACGAGGTTGTCCAGGCATACTCCTCCTTGCCCGATTGGTCAAGAAACTTGATTTCTGACGCCTTGGAAAAGTTCTGGCCCAGGAAATGGGAGGTGCCCGCCTGGAGCGCCTTGCGGTCCTGCATCATGGCCTCGATACTGTAGGTTGACACGGCGCCGGGAAATCGTTCCAGCTCGGTTTTCTCGCCGCGTATGACCGGCATGGCCATATACTCTTCGGCAAATTTCGTGTAAATGCCGAGCATTCTCGTCGTTTCTTCGCGGGCTTCGTCAATCGTTGCGTGGGCGGTGTGCCCCTCCTGCCACAGGAACTCGGTGGTGCGCAGGAACAGCCGGGTACGCATTTCCCACCGTACAATATTCGCCCACTGGTTGATGAGCAGCGGAAGGTCGCGGTACGACTGCACCCATTTTGCAAACATGGCGCCGATGATGGTCTCGGAGGTCGGCCGCACGATGAGTGGCTCTTCGAGTTCCCCGGCAGGAACGAGCGTGCCGTCCGGTCCGGCTTCGAGCCGGTGGTGGGTAACCACCGCGCACTCCTTGGCAAATCCCTCCACATGGGCCGCTTCCTTTTCGAGGAAGCTCTTGGGGATGAAAAAGGGGGAAATAGGCGTTCTGGTGGCCGGTGTCCTTGAACATCTTGTCAAGAACCCGCTGGATGTTCTCCCACAGGCGATAGCCCCACGGTTTTATCACCATGCAGCCGCGGACCGGTGAATTCTCGGCAAGGTCCGCTGCCTTGATTACCTGCTGGTACCACTCCGGGTAGTCGTCGGCCCGGCAGGGCGTTATCGCTGTTTTCGGTTGCTGTGCCATCGTCAATATTCCTTTCGTCGGTCAAACATCTTCAAATACTGCCTCGATCTATCGCTTTGCTCAGGCTGGGCCCGTCTCTTTATTCCGCGGAATCAGTGGTGAAACAGCCGTATTCCGCTCATGGCCATTGCCATGCCGTACTCGTTGCAGGCTTCGATAACCAGGTCGTCCCGCACCGAGCCGCCCGGCTGCACGATGTAGCGGACGCCACTTCGCTGCGCCCGGTCGATATTGTCGCGGAAGGGGAAAAATGCGTCCGAGGCGAGCGAGACGCCGAAGAACAGGTTGATCCAGTCGGCCCGTTCCGCTGCACTGAGCGTATCAGGTGCCTCGACGAAATCGTCCTGCCAGGTGTACCGCTCGGCCGGCGTCAGGCTCTCTTCGAGCAATTTATCGATGGCATTGTCACGATCGGGCCGGGCGATGCCCTCCCTGAATGCAAGGCGTGCGAAGAGGGGGTGCTGACGCAGAATCCACTTGTCGGCCTTGGAGGCCGCCAGGCGGGTGCAATGGACCCGCGACTGCTGCCCCGCTCCTACGCCGATCACCTGGCCGCCGAGCGCAAAGCAGACGGAATTCGATTGGGTAAATTTCAAGGTTATCTGCGCCAGGATGAGATCGCGCGCCGCTTCGGGCGGGAACAACTTCGCCGCGGTGACGACGTTCTTCAAGGTATCGGCGCCGATTTTCGACGTGTTGCGTTTCTGTTCGAAGGTGAGGCCGAACACCTCGCGCCTCTCGATATCCGGCGGCGCATAGCCGGGATCGATCTCGACCACCGCGTAGTTGCCCTTTTTCTTTTTGCGGAGGATGTCGAGGGCGCCCTCTTCATAGCCCGGCGCAATCACGCCGTCGGAAACCTCGCGCTTCAGGAGCATGGCGGTGGGGACATCGCAGGGTTCCGACAGAGCGGCCCAGTCGCCGAAGCTGGACATGCGGTCGGTACCGCGTGCGCGGGCGTAGGCGGCAGCAAGCGGCGAAAGTTCGGTGTCGTCAACGAAGTAGATGCGCTTGAGCTCGGTGGTAAGCGGCACCCCGACTGCGGCCCCCGAAGGGCTCACATGTTTGAAGGAGGCGGCGGCCGGCAGCGCGAGCGCTCCGGCAAGCTCGCTCACGAGTTGCCAGGAGTTGAGTGCGTCAAGCAGGTTGATATAGCCGGGGTTCCCGTTCAGGACCTTGATGGGAAGCGCGCCATGCGACGCATAGACCCTGGCCGGCGCCTGGTGCGGGTTGCACCCGTAGCGAAGTCGTATCTCCTGGTTACTCACGATGTATCCCCTGATCTTTACGCAATGAGGTGAGGCGGAAGAGCGAGCAGAGTACTCACGCTTCCGCATTAAAAATTTTGAGCCCGGAAAAATCGAGCGTTGCGAAATAATCGTCGACCGTTTCCGCCCGGCGGATCAGCATGGTCTCGCCCCCGGCGCGCAGCAGCAGCTCGGCCGAGCGCAGCTTCCCGTTGTAATTGAATCCCATGGCATGGCCGTGCGCCCCCGCATCGTGGATTACAACGATGTCGCCGACATCTATTTCGGGCAGGATGCGGTCGATCGCGAATTTATCGTTGTTCTCGCAGAGCGACCCGGTGACGTCGTACATCCGGGTTGCGGGAGAGAGCTCTTTCCCGAGAACCGTCAGATGGTGGTAAGCGCCATAGAGCGCGGGGCGCATCAGGTTTGCCATGCAGGCATCAAGCCCCACATAATGCTTGTAGATGTGCTTCAGGTGCAGGACGGTGGAAACCAGGTAACCGTAGGGCCCGGTCATGATCCTGCCGCACTCCATGTAGAGCTTCACCGGACCCACTCCGCCGGCGCGGATGGTTTTGTCGTAGGCGTCCCGGATGCCCGCGGAGACCGCAGCCAGATCGACCGGTGACTCTTCGGGCCGGTAGGGGATCCCGATGCCGCCGCCGATATTGACGAATTCAAACCTTATATCCAGTTCCCGGGAAAGCACGGCGACCAGGTCGAAGAGCATGGCGGCGGTGGCGATGAAATAGCGCGGATCGAGCTCATTGGAGGCGATCATGGTGTGCAGCCCGAACCGCCGCACGCCGCGTTCCTTCAGGAGGCGGTACCCTTCGAAGAGCTGCTGGCGCGTCAGGCCGTATTTTGCATCCTGCGGCGTCCCGATGATCGCATTCCCGCTTCGCAACGGCCCGGGGTTGTACCGGAAACTCAGGAGACCGGGAAGTCCGGCATGGCGTTCAAGAAAATCGATGTGCGATATATCGTCGAGGTTGATGACCGCCCCGAGCTCGCGCGCCTTCACGAATTCTCCGGCGGGCGTATCGTTCGAGGTGAACATGATCTCTTCGCCGGTTATGCCGCATCGCTCGGCCAGAATGAGCTCCGGGAGCGAGCTGCAATCGGCACCGATACCCTCTTCATGCAGGAGCTTCAGCAGATAGGGGTTCGGCGTTGCCTTCACGGCAAAATACTCCCGGAACCCTTCGGCCCAGGAAAACGCCTCGCGCAAAGCCCTTGCGTTCAGGCGGATCGCCGCCTCATCGTAGAGATGAAATGGGGTAGGGTGGCGCCCGGCAATCCGGACTATCTGGTCTTTCGTAAATGGAAGCGACTTCGCATTCATAGGGTGATAACGGCCGTTTCGGAATCAGGGAGCGTGCGGATCCTCCTCGTGCACGGATGCCGTCGGAGGGAGCGGTAAAAATACGATTTTCCTCCCTTCGATGTCACCCCCTTTCCCGACCGGGAGGGTTACCGGTGACGACCACCGTAAAACTCCCATGAAACCATGTCGGCCAGGGGCTTACGGGTCTTCCGTGCCGCGGCTCCCGGTGCGGGATACCCGAGGGGGGTAAAGGCAATCGGATCGACCGAGGTGGGAATCATGAGTGCCGTCTTCGCCTCACTAAGCTTGAAGTTGCCAATCCAGCAGGTCCCGAGACCGAGCTCGGCTGCGGCAAGAGTCAGGTGATCCAGCGCGATGGCGACATCGACGTCGCCGTAGTCCCTGCCGTCGCTCCTGCGCCAGCAGAGCGTGCGGTCGCAGCAGGCAGCGATGATGACCGGGGCGTGCAGGAACCACTCCCGGTTATAGACCGGTTGCAGCTTCAGGCGGGTCTCCGGATCTTTAACGACAATAAATCTTGTCGGCTGGTTGTTGCAGGCCGATGGGGCCATGCGAGCCGCATCGAGAACCTTTTGGATGAGACTATCGCTTACCGGGGTGTCGAGGTAATCGCGCACTGAAAATCTCTTGGCAACAAGGGAAGGGAAGTCCATGGTTCTCCTTTGAAAGGGGACGTTCTAAAAAAATATGGTTGGTGCTCATGGGGGAAGCGAGATTAAAGCCTTTGGTGGGGAAACCGCTTATGGCGGTTTCCCCTGGCCGGAGCCGCGCAAAGCCGCGTCTCCGACGCACCCCTTCCTGCGGAAGGGGGAGGCGATGTTTGCCTGAAGGCAAACGCCCTCCCCCTCCCGCAACGCCCTCTTTCAGGGTAGAAAACACAAATACGGCAAACCTAAACCGTACACGCGTAAACGCTTTTACGTTTTTTATGTTCTTTTCGCAGAGGCTTGTGGGTCCCCGCCGCAGGGGGCCTATTATGAAGCACTCCCATATCGTGCGGCTGGTTCAATCAAAATCGTAATAATCCGTCCATTTTGCTTTTTGGGCAAAATGGGTCGACCCGGATCGGCCATCCAAAAGAATTTGATTTTGCCTTTGAATTTGTCATTGTAGTCCGGCTCGGCCATCCAAAAGAATTTGAATTAGTATTTGGATCACGGCTCTTGCATCCATGCTACTACCGTATATATTTTGAAATCACATCCGCCACCTGCTTACCAGGTGAAGTGAGAAAAATTATCATGCCGGCATCTATCGATCGATTTAATCGTTCTCCAGGAGAACACCATAAATGCAGCCACCCTCTTGCATTTCCTTTTCGGGACTTGTAAATTTTAGTCGGGGAGGATGCAATGTCCGATATATTCAGTTACAGCGACTACCGGAAATTTCTGTCCGATTATTACGACGAGCGAAAGATTTCGCGCTTCGGCTTCTCGTACCAGAATTTTTCCCAGAAGGCCGGATTTACCAGCAAATCCTTTGTTTTCAATGTCATAAACGGCCGGAAGAATCTGGGTCGCGGGTCCATTGTGAAGCTTTGCGATGCGATGAAACTCAGCAAGACTGAAGCCGCATACTTCGAGACCCTGGTCTATTTCAACCAGGCCCCGAATTTCAAGGAACGAAATTTTTACTTCGAGAAACTCAGCGCCATTCGTCCTTCCTCCCCCGAAGCGAGCAGCGCGCGAAAACTGCGGAACAACCAGTATGAATTCTATTCCAACTGGTACCATGTGGTGATTCGCTCGCTCATCGACCTCTATCCCGATATAAAGGAACCGGAACGGATCGCTTCGATGGTCAATCCGCCCCTCAAGTCCCTTCAGGTGAAGAAATCGATCGAACTGCTCCTTCGCCTGGGGCTCATTGAAAGCAGGAAGGATGGCGGCTATAGAATCCTCGACAAGGCTCTTTCCACGGGCCACGAGGTCCAGAGCCTTGCGATCCTGCAATTCCACCTTGACTGTATGGATCTTGCCGCAAAGGCACTGAAGGTATTGCCGAAAGATCAGCGCAACATATCGGGCCTTACCCTCGGGATTTCGAAGAGTGCCTACGAAGAGACCTGCAAGATCATTCACGCCGCACAGGAATCCATCATTGCCATTGCCGAAAAGGACGAGGGTTCCGATATGGTCTACCAGCTCAATTTTCACCTTTTCCCGGTCTCGCGGATCGGCAACGGTCAAGGGAAATCATGAAGACGAAGCTCATTGCCGGAGTGGCAATCCTGGCGGCAGCTATGATCATCGTTCGCTGCGGAAACGTGATCCATACCGGAAACCCGTCGACCATATCGGGAATTCTTTACAGCGCCAACGGCGTGCCTGCCAGCCACGCCCTCGTGCGGTTCTATCCTGTCAACTACAATCCCCAGAACGGAGGCCTCGCCAAAACCGGAACGCTCGCCGCCGTGTCCGCAGTGCCCATCCTCGATACCATTACCGATGCTGCAGGTCGCTATAGCGCGAATCTGGATTCCGGCAGCTACAACCTTCTTGCATCCAGCGACACGACCCAGGCATACCACGACTCGATTATTATCAAAGCGGGCGACACGCTCCGCCTGGCCGATACGCTCCGGGCGCCGGGGTCGCTGCAGGGAGTTATCAGGATGCAGAACGGGGACGATCC
The DNA here is from genome assembly GCA_963803935.1 of uncultured Fibrobacterota bacterium. Lineage (GTDB taxonomy): Bacteria > Fibrobacterota > Chitinivibrionia > Chitinivibrionales > Chitinispirillaceae > BOG-1184. The sequence continues at coordinate 6,566 of CAWDOZ010000147.1, forward strand.
CCGTACCGTGTTCATCATCTTCATCGGCACCGGCAATGTCTATGTGCCCCAGGACTCAATCGGGAACTTTTGCATCCAGAATCTGGCGCAGGGCAGCTACCATGTCCGCTTCCTCAGCACGCTTAACACCTATAACCCCAAGGATACAAACCTCACCGTGTCGGCCGGGAAAATCGATACGCTGGGGAGGCCGATTGCGCTGCAATATACCGGCATCCCGGTACCCACGGGTTTGCGTATTCAGTACGATACAAACATGCAGGTTGTGACCCTGACCTGGAATCCCTCATTCTCGGGCAGCGGGGTGAAGGGATATCAGGTTTATCGCAACAACGCTGCATTTGACATCCTCCCGACCGCGATAAATGGCCCGATAGTAACCGATACCATGTATCGCGACAGCACCGGAGCGCAGGATTCGGGCTATGAATATTATGTGGCGGTAGTAGATACGCAAAATTCGGTAGGAGTGATGAGCCAGGGGGTCCTTGCCACGATACGGGGGCGTTACGAAATTTTTGACAGCATACCCTTGCCCTACAGCGAAGGGCCTACCTCGATAGCTATGAGCTCTGCCGGACAACTGTTCGCCGTTCGAGACAGCTTCATTCTTAATTACAATCCAATTGCTAAAAGCTTGACCAGATCCTGGACAATCCCGGATTCCATCGGGAAAATTCAAAATGCAGCATGTTTAAACGATTCCCTGGTGATTGTTGACGGCCAGAATGCTTTGATCGAACTTTCCACCAACTCCGGTTCGATAGTAAAGTGGAACAGTCCCGATTTAATTTCCGGCTATAACGATCTCGGGGCTGCCAATTCTCTGTTCTATTTTACAACAGGAATGTCCGGGCTGTCGGGGTACCAGATCTGCGCACTCAATCCCTCATCCGGTATGGTCGACACCATCGTTAATACCACCCAGGCATTTGCGGCGCTTGGCGCCGATAACATCCAGGGTATCTTTGCGAGGAATAATTCTCTTACCTTTGCCGTGCAGTACCGAATCAACGATGCGGACAGCGAGTTTTTTAATGTTTACAGCTCCACAAGCACCGGCGGAAGCCCCCGTCTCCTGATGACCATTCCGTGGTACACCAATCAAAACCCCTGCTTTGCGGTGGTGAACGACAGCATTTTCATGGCAACCGGCAATAAAAATACCGGACGACTGATCGTCGGCAGCCCGGTGGCAAAATGGTCGTTTCCTCTCGGCTCCGTCAGTATTGCTGCGGTAAACAGCCGCCAGATATATGTGTCCGGATACTATGACAATATTTATATATATCAGCAACGATAGGGGCGATCCTGAGGACCGGGTAATGAACCGGCATGGCGGGCGCATCGGCTGTGATACCTTACCCATAGAAGATGGCAGGCTGTTT
>CAWDOZ010000148.1:0-17017 GCA_963803935.1 uncultured Fibrobacterota bacterium
CTCGGTCGCACCCCAGGAGAACTCCACCTTGACCGGTATCTTCTTCTTCCTGAAGTATCGTTTTGTCGTTTCGACCAGTTCCGTGGCGATCCGCTTGCCGCTCAGGTCCTCGGGCCGGTTGAACGGCGAATCCTCGGGGACAGCCAGCACCCACTTGCATTTTGCCCGCGAGTTCTTGCTGTACGCCAGTTCCGTCACCTCCACAACCTTTGCGTTGTTTTCCTTTGTCCAGTCCTGGCCGGTTATCCCGGCATCGAGAATACCCTGCTCGACGTAGCGCGGGATCTCCTGGGGGCGCATGACGATGAGATCGAGCTCCGGATCGTCGCAGGTCGGGAAGTAGGAGCGTTCCCCTTTCCTGATATGGATTCCCGCCTTGATAAACAGGGCGATCGTGGCCTCTTCAAGACTACCTTTCGGCAACCCCAGGGATACTCTCATGAGCCCTCCGCCCTTCTGGTGAAAGCTTTTGTCAACTCCGGGACGACCTGCAGAAGGTCGCCGACGATGCCGAGGTTGGCGATCTGGAAGATATCGGCCGCAGGATCCTTATTGATGGCGATGATGTATTCGCTCGACTGCATCCCGGCCATGTGCTGGACCGACCCGGAGATGCCGCAGGCGATGTACAGTTTAGGGCAGACCGTCTTGCCCGTCTGGCCGACCTGGTGCGAATAGGGTATCCAGCCGGCGTCAACCGCCGCCCGGCTTGCCCCGACCGCCCCGCCCAGTGACGCGGCGAGATCGCGCAGCAGGCTGAAGTTATCAGGATTCTGCAGACCGCGGCCGCCGGAAACGATGATGTCCGCCTCGGCAATGTTGACCGTCGATTCGATTTCCTTGACGATGTCGACAATCGAGGTCCGCTCGACGATCTGGTCCTTTTCGATCCGCTTCAGCAGGAACTCTCCGGTGCGGCCGGCATCCTTCTGCGCCGGCTTCATTACCTTATGGCGAACCGTGGCAATCTGCGGGCGGTGGTCCGGGCAGATGATGGTCGCCATCAGGTTGCCGCCGAAGGCAGGACGCGTGCCGAGAAGCAGGTGCTTTTCCGTATCGATCTCAAGCTTCGTGCAATCGGCGGTGAGGCCGCCATAGACGCGCGCCGCAACCTTGGGAATGAACGATCGCCCGATGGCGGTCGCCCCGGCAAGTAAAATTGCCGGTTTTGCTGCGAAAACGAAATCGGACATGATGGTGGCATACCGGTCATCGGAGAAATGGACCAGGTCCTCCCCGTCGAAATAGTAAACTGAATCGGCGCCGTAGTGAATGAGCTCTTCGGCCGCAGCCCGCATATTTCCGCCCATGCAAACCGCAAGGAGCTTTTCACCCAGGCTGTCCGCGAGCTTTCTCCCCTCCCCGAGCATCTCATAGGAAACGCCGGCAACCGTGCCCTCGTGCTGCTCGATGAATACCGCGACATTCCGGTACTGGGCGACATCGACCCCCCGCCTGGCGCCGTCCTTGGTGATCGTAATCGCCTCATATTTCCGGCAGGCCTCGATACAGGCGGCGCAAAGGTTGCAGGTTGCGGTATCGATGACCGCTTTCTTGTTGATAACTTCAATTGCATTGAGGGCGCAGGCCTTCACGCAAAGACGGCATCCTATGCATTTTTCTAGATCGACTTTTATGCCCATAATCTCCGCTTATTTTATGACGTTGAGTTCTTTGACGGTTGATACGATTTTCGCTACCAGGACGGGTACCTCACCGGTGACCTTCTCGCCGCCGGATTTGCGCTGGGGAACAAAGGAACGAAAAACCTGCGTCGGGCTGCCGGTAAGACCGATTTTATCCTTATCGGCAGCAAGCGCTTCCGCAGTGAGCTTGACAATAGGAGCCGATTTCGCCTTGATTTTTCCCCGGAGCGACGCCATGCGGGGCGTATTGATCTCCTTGACCACCGTGATAAGGCCGGGGAGCGGCATTTCCACCACGTCGTGACCTTCTTCCATGAGACGCTGCACCCTGATGGATGTATCCGTAACCTCCTCGATTTTCCTGACCCATGCGACAAACGGCAATCCGAGCATTTCCGCCACTCCCGGCCCTACCTGCGCGGTATCGCCGTCTATTGCCTGTTTCCCGCAGATAATCAGATCCACCGCCCCTATCGCCTTGATTCCCTTCGCCAGCGTATAGGAGGTGGCCCAGGTATCGGAGCCGGCAAAGGCACGGTCGGTTACCAGGTAGGCCTCATCGGCCCCGAGAGAAATGGCATACCGCAGGGCGACCTCCGCCTGCGGCGGGCCCATGGTGATGACCTTTACCAGACCCCCGCCCATCCGCTCCCTGACCCGCAGCGCCTCTTCGATGGCATATTCGTCGAAGGGATTGACGACAGCTTCTACGCTGTCGCGCATGAGCGTTCCGGTTTCGGGGTTAATTTTCACCTGCGTCGTTCCCGGCACCTGCTTGATGCAGACTGCAATATTCACGGCAAAACTCCTTTAAACAAAAAGGTTGTAAAAGGGCCTAAAGCGTTAAAAAATAGTTTTTGGGAGCTTCAATCGGGGAATCGTTCACGGTATCAGCGGGTTTCAGCGGCTACGGCGAGGCAGGCACGCTCCTTTTTTTCCATTTTTGCCCTGTCGCTCTCCGCCTCATGGTCATAGCCCAGCAAATGGAAGAGCCCATGGATAAAAAGCCGCAGAATTTCCTCCCTCAGGGAGGAGCCGTACCGGCGGGATTGGACGGCTGCCCGCTCAACGGATATATAAATTTCACCGAGGAGGTCGGGATCATCGAAGCCGAAAGAGAGTACATCGGTGGCCCGGTCGATGTTCCGGTACCCGGCATTGAGGGAACGGATGATATAGTCCGAGCAGAAGACCAGCGACACGGCCCGGGCCGGGCTTACGCGCTCCTGTTTATAGATTCTGCAGGCGCATTGCCGAAGTTCGGTATCCGTTACCGCGGAACATTTGGTGCGACGGTAAATATGAAGCGAATTATCCTTAGTCATGCGATACCGTGGTCTCGTGATCAGTCCTTTGGTGGGGAAACCTCGCTACGCGGGTTTCCCCTGGTCGGAGCCGCGCAAAGCCGCGTCTCCGACTCACCCTTTCCAGCGGAAGTGGGCGGCAATGCTTGCCTTTGGCAGGCGCTCGCCCACTCCCGCAACGCTCACCTCAGGTAAAAAAATGCTGGAAAGGCAGAACCGGCAATTGAAGACCGCATGGTGACCAGGCTCGGCCGTCCAGATAAATTTGAATATTTGAAAAATTGACTTTTCTGTATAAGGAAATGCTCTATTTCTTTTGGATTCTGAATTGTCTGAAGAATTCTCGTATGTCACGGGCCAGAAGTTCGGGTTCTTCCATGGCAGCAAAATGCCCTCCGCGAGGCATTAAAGTCCAGCGAGCAATATTCATTTTTTGCTCGGCCCATTTTCTGGGCGGCAACAAGATATCCGCAGCGAAGAGAGCAACACCTGTCGGGACATCGATATGCCCCATCGGCGGCAAAGAGTGCATGTTTTCATAGTATATGCTTGTTGATGAATCCATCGTATTGGTGGTCCAATAAATCATGATATTGGTAAGAAGTTCATCCTCGCTGAACCGCTGTCGAAGATCGCCGTGACAATCGCTCCATGCACAAAATTTTTCAATGATCCACGCAGCCAATCCTGCCGGCGAATCGGAAAGGCCATACGCCAGAGTATGAGGCTTTGTCGATTGGAGTGCTATATAGCCTCCCTCCCGAGAAATCCATTCCTGAGCAGCTCTTTTATAGTTACGTTCTTCTTCCGAAAGGTTTGCCGGATCTTGTGAAGCCATGAGGGTTCTCAGTATACCGATGTCGGTAAGATGAATTCCGAATAAAAGCTCGGGATAGGCAGATGCCAGGTACCGGGTAACGCCGGAACCGAGATCTCCTCCTCCGGCCGCAAATTTTTGGTAACCGAGTTCCGTTTTCATCAGTTTAGCCCAAAGCCTGGAAACGCTGTAATTGCTCACACCGCCATCGTCAGGGCAACGAGAAAATCCAAATCCGGGTAGTGACGGAACAACTACATCGAAAGAATCTTCCGCGCTGCCGCCATATCGAGCCGGATCGGTAAGAAGCGGGATAATCTTTTTGTAGCGAATGAAACTGTCGGGCCATCCATGGGTGAGGATTATCGGCAACGGATCGGGCCCTTTGCCACGCTCGTGGACAAAATGCACATCCACGCCCTCGACAGTACCATGAAACTGGGAAAACCGGTTTAATTCGGCCTCCTGCTTGCGCCAATCGAACTGGTCACGCCAATAGGCGACGAGAGATTGCAGATAGCCTATTTCGGTTCCTCGTTCCCAGGCGTCGGTTTTTACTTGATCGGGCCAGCGGATGTGATCCAATCTATGTTTTAGATCGTCAAGTATTTCATCGGCAATATGGATGTGGAAACGTTCAACAGCCATGACGATTCTCCTTCAGCTCAATGACAACACCCAGCCTGCATGAGCTCCGTGGATATCACTGCACTCCGCCTTTTCATCCATCCCCCGCAGTTCACGTACCCGGGGTATTTGATGCCAGGAATCTTTAACTATCGTTGCTTTGTATCCAAAGCTGCATAATACTCCAGATACGCAACCAGTGGATGCTACTCATGAAAAACCCGGAAGCACCAAACCTACCTGAGGAGTAATTCCTTTAAAATTTGCCCTGTAAGGGAGGCTCGGATTTACCAACCCGAGCCTCTATTCATTTTCCGTACCAATAATCCCCCCCGAATGGGGGGGTTAGCGGACTCCCAGTTTTGTTATCAGCCGGGCATTCTTGTAGTTCAGCGTATTGGCCGGATAGGTGATATAGACGACCGCGCGGTACACTCCCGGAGCGAGGAGCATGCCCTTATGGTTTCCGCCGTTCCAATAGATTGACACGCTGGTCGAATTTGAATTGCCCTGTACGCTGTTCTTGAGCAGGTTATCGGTTTGCGCCGAGTTAACCAGGTTGCCGACAATATCGTAGATCTCCAGGTGCGCGCCGACATTCCCGGTGCCGATCTGGGGCCAATTGACCCCCTGCAGTTGCAGGACGAATCCCGCATTATCCCGCTGGACCCACTGCGAAGCCTGGGGCTGGTCGAAAAGATCGATATCGCCGTTGTTCCCGCTCGAGGTCGGATGCTTGTACGTACCCCTGCTGGGATTAGGAAAGGCTACCAGGCTGATTGCATTGCCGGTGATTGCCACCCGGCAGCGATGATTGTCTTCGGGAGGAACATTGCCGTATTGATCCTGGATCAGGCAATTCGGCGTCACGATATTGACATAATTCGTGTCGGTCAGATTGGCCCCGTTGGTCATGGTAAAAAACAGCACGCTGTCGGGCTGGTTGCTGTTGAACCCGACAATATTGCTGAACATGGTATCGATCGCGACATAGCCCGTCGGCGTAAGCGTATACGCCATCAGGGTCTGTGAGGGCTGGTTGGCGGTTGTAAATTGTCCCCCCGACCGGTTGAAGATGTTTTCGCTGAACTGCACCTCAACCACGTCATTCTGGTGGGTCGGACCGTTGGCATGTTTGATCACCTGCCACACCACCGGTGCGCACCCGTCAGCCGCCTTGATGGAACTATTGAGCGCAACCGGCAGGTTATTGACCGTTACGACAGGCTTCCATGAGGTTTGCGGCACGCTCAGATTGGTCAGGGAGTCGTGAATCGAGAGCGCGTAGGCGCTGTCGCTCAACTGCGTAATGCCGGTTACTTTCAGGGTATCGTTGCCGTAGACCGCCGAAAAATAGGCATAATCGGCGCTCGTGATGGTTACCGCGGTATTAAAATAGCAATCTATCTCGTCGATCAGGCCGTCGGAGGAATCGTAGATGCCCCCGATCCGGTCCCGTGTAATGGCGTAGACCAGATAGGGCAGCGAAGGCAGGACCTTGACCGGGACCGAGGTCCGCAGCGTGGCCGAATCGGTGACCAGCGTGGCAAAGACGCTGCCGGTCTGGATTGCCCGCACCGCTGTGGCGGTGTAGTAGATGTCGGCACCGGAGGAGACCCCGGGTTGCGGAATGGAACCCTCCGCCGACCAGACAGTGGAATTCAGGATCGCCCCGGCGCTCGAATCGAGGTTGATCGGGTTTCCATACCGGTCAAACCCGCGTGCACGCAGGGAATCGCTCGGGTTCGTCTGCGACAGGATGACGGTATCGACAAGGTGCACGCCGTTGGTATCTTCAATCTGCAGAGAATCGATGATGGCAGGATTGAGCCGGAAGGGGACCGTCGTCGCCTGCAGGACACTGCTTAATGTCAATTGAATCTGGTGCAGGCTGTCCGGCGAGCCGGGCGCATAGTAGAGCACCAGGTACAGGGTATCCGTCCCGTTGGCAAACGATTCCTGCAACGATTTATCCAGCGAGTCCGGCGTTGCGCCGCCGTTGACGATCAGCCATGGCAGGAAATCGGGGCGCAGGTTGTTATTGAGAAAATCGTGGTATTTGGTAGCCTGCACCGAGGTGCCGGTAAGAAGACCATGCGTATTGCTGATCGATGCCGCAAGTTTAATGGGGCGACCCGCAAAGCACGAATCCGGATTGGTTACCAGCACAAGATGGACGGTGTCGACACTGGAGGTCGTTATGATCACCGGTATGGTCAACAACCGCCCCGCAGAGCCGAGGGTAAGAAGCGCATGGCCCGCGGTAAGCGGGGTGCAGGTCCAGGTCCCGGCGACCAGAGCAGGAACCGGGATGGTAAATACGAGTGTATCGGGGTTGGGCGCCATGCTCCAGAGCGCGGTAATCGGTACCCAGGTCGCGGGAGCCGAAGCATACTCTCCCTTGACAACAAGGTTAATCGACTGGTCGGTACTCAAACTGAGAGTATCGATAGGCTGGATAGTATCGGCGGTACTGAACAGGCCGATTGCAAGCAGGGAATCAGCGTGCAGGTAGACAATCACCGTGTCGGGCCGCCGGCATGAGGTATCGGTAACGACTACCGGCCCGCTTCCCGTATGGATATTGTTGACACGTGAGATAAGACCGAAATTGACGATGCCCTTTGCGCTCTTCACCTGGGCGCCGACGGTATCGGGATTGAGCGCGGTCCAGGAGGTGGCGGAATCGGTCAATCGGATATAGTTCCCGAAGGTGTCCCGTACCACCGCATAGGTATAGAAAGTATCGATCGGCGTATTCATGACGATGTCGGGCAAGCCTTCGGCAATCCAGTAAAAATTCGAACGGCCGGTGAGTATGGCATTAGCGGACAGGGCGGTATCCGATATCCGTTCTACATCGATGCTGAACCCGGAGGTCCGGGGCAGAACGACGATATAGGCCGTGGCTTTCACGGTCTGGTTGGTATTGTAGGGGTTGACCACCGAGGCCACGATGGGAATCCTGCGATAGTTGCCGGTTGAATCGTATGCCTGGGTAGCGGTAAAGCGCGTTGTACCGCCGGTCGACCCGATCAGGGCGTCACCGGGATCAACGGGCGGGCTTTGCGCCCAGGTAATGGAGTTGCGAAGCGCCGGGAGCGTATCGCCCCGGGCGGTCGCTACCCAGCCGGCTATGGAAGCGGTATCGCCCGCATGGATGGTGTCATTAATTACCGACAGGAAAATCTGTCCGGGCGAAACATACACCGGGCAGGTAAACCGGAGGGTATCCAGGGGTAGCTGGGGGGTCTCCTGATTCCTGAAAATAGCCACGATGGTGTCGAGCGGCGAAGAGTGCTCCAGAACGCCGTCGCCCTTCACCGAAGGAATGAGGGTCGTGTCCTTGAATTTTACCGAAAACGTGTCGGTCGTCCCCACACGGGACAGGGTGTAAAGCTCGCTGTCGGTCTGCGGGCCGGCAGTGGTGGAAAGCTGCACCTTAACCGTATTGTAGCTGTAATTTGCCGTTCCGGGGGAGAAACCGAACCGCAATTCGATCGAATCCATCTGGTCGGTAATCGCCGGAACAACCGTTCCGTTATACCGGAATAGGAGCGACCGGTCCCACCGCTGGATCTGGAATTGCGTCGTATCGACGGGCTGACCCGCTATCCGGGCCACCTCGAAATTGACCACATGAGTGGTGTCGGCAATGACGGTGCCGTTTTCCGCAAGTGCGTAATTGATATCGTAGGTAAAGGGTGTAAAGGGCCCGGTAAGCGGGAACAGGTTATTGAAGGTAAATGATGAATCGACCCATGATGTTGCGGTCTGGGTTCCGATCGTAATGCTTGCCGGACCGGCAAGGGTCGAGGTGGCGATTGCCGTGTAAACGTTATTCATCAAAAAAGTCAGGAGTGAAGAATAGGAACTTATTAAAAAGGGATATAACTGGCTTCGCGGGTTGTTGACCGAATATCCGTCATTCCTGATATTGGTGGTCATTTTCGTCATGCTGTCGATATCGGCGGCGGAGTCGCTGGGTACCCTGTTGTAATAAATAGTAAAAGTCGTGGGCATTGAATCACCCGGCGTCATGAAGTTCCAGATAGTGCTTCCGCAGCAATTCGAAGCCCCGTCGGACTGGAAGATGACATACTGATCCTTCTTCGGATGGGTCGCCAGGAGCATCGCATTTTTCGCGGCGGTGAAGCCGATGTCGATATTGGTATTGCCCCGTAATTTATGTTCGTTATAAATAAGATCGTAGTATTTGGTCTGGCCCTCATACTGATCGGCGGCAGGAAGGGTGTATAGTGAATCGTGAAGGTACTTATGCGCCAGGGCAAGGCCGGTAGTCCCCTCGTATGAGCCGTTCAGGGTGAGGAGCTTCATATAGGCGCCAAGCCCCGCCGTGTTGTTGGGCGCAGGGCAGGCAGTCATCACGGTAGGGTCGGTGGACACGCTGTAATCGAGCCCGGAATCAAAGACGGCGATGCCGACCTGGGCGGAGGGATAATGTTTGTAGAGCGTATCGATCAATGCGTTGGCGACCGTAAAGCGGTATCCGAGAGAATCGCTTAAGGGGAGGTTGCCGTTCGGATTGTAGTAACTCATGCTTGCCGAGTTGTCGATGACGAAAAACACACACGGGGTATCGGGAATTGCGCTGGTAATCGTCTGGTTCTTAACAAAAATCTGATTCGACATGGCAACAATGGTGTCGTTCACCTTCATGGTATCCCCGTTATAATTTTCCGGAGCACCCAGATAGCTGAACTTCCCCACCGTGACGGCAAATGAGGACCCGCAAATAATCAAGGCAAGAAAAAAAGCACAATTCCGTATTTTTTGCTGCATTATCCCTCCGTTAAGGCGCATAGAACAGCCCCCCTTCTCTTTGGGTTCTCTCGCAAAACAGCAAAACTGAAGAATTTAGAAGCCCCAATAGATAGATTTCCCCTGAAATTGATTGCAAACCGTATGCCATATTATTAAAATTACTACATTTTTTTTGAAATACCGCAAGTATTTGCATTATTGAGCCGATACCATAATTTTCTATCTCATCAAGCCATTGATTACCGAAGAAATAGGCGATTATCTGAATAATACCGGCAATGCTGAAAAAATTCGTTTGTATCCGGCGGTCAATACCTTTACGGCGAGTGGTATTCGGTCAGGTTGCCGGGAACCGGGGCTCCCTGCAAAGCGGACGCCGGGCCTCTTCACCGCGGACCGCACGGTTCCTTTTGAACTCCACCGGTAAACCGTTCCCGGAAACGTTGAAGCCGCTTATGGCGGCACCGGATACCATTTACAATAATTTATAGAAGATCCTGCAGCCTCCTGCACCGGATCGGCTTAATGCTCCTCGATGCGGCACGCTCCAAAAACCACACTGACATTGATCGTGCGGATTGCCGATTCATCGGCAATTGTCCTGCAAGCTTCATTCTTATAGGTCGTTTCGCCAAATGCGGTCGTCGACCCATCAGGTAGTGTTATTCCGCCGAATGCCGAAGAGGCCCGGATGGCTATAGGAATATTCCCGGGTATTCTAACCAGCGTTGAGCCGAAGATGGTGTTGATACGCAGCGATCGCCGCAGGGGATCGGCGTTTAATATCGAACCGGCTTCAACGACACCCTTTCCGAATATAATGCTGTACTCCCCTTCACCCGAATCGGATGCAATCGTCGCATCGCTGAACAATATTGCGTTTCCTGCGCTCCGGTAATGCACATGAGATCCCCAACTGCCCCCGAGCATCACCCGAAAACCGAGGTAAATCAGCAGAAGGGCAAAAATAATCCTGAAGAGCGGAATATGAATATGGAAAACGAGGTTGATAATCACCGTAACGCCCAGGAATATAAGAATAATTCCCCAGAAAAGCCCGGAAAAAAGAAATCCCATTTTCACTCTTCCTCCTATTTAAGGATGAACTTACTAGTATGAAATTTAGTTGCTGCCTTCTTAAATATAATGTTTGCATTATGACTTTGCATTTATTATATTAACTTCAAAGTCAGAGTTATAACCCTTGAGGGCCATTATGGATCCAAAAGTCATGCGGGAACAGGCAATCCGGGAAGCAAAAACCGGATTGATTTTGAACGCGGCCCGCAAGGTATTCTCGAAATCCAGCTTTTCCGAGGCCAGGCTCGAAGATATCGCTGCTGCTGCGGGTTTTTCAAAGGCAGCTTTATATTCATATTATGCAGACAAAGAGGAGATTTTTCTCAGCCTGGCAATTTGCGATCTCGAAAAACTGTGCCAACAGTTATCCAAGGCAATCGACCCCGATCTCAGCTTTATAAAGAACCTCGAAATTATGCTGAAAACCACTTTTGGTTTTTTCGGCGAGAATTTTGCTTTGCTGCTTTCGGTGGCAAATTTCCAATCCGCCTGCAGTTTAGACCGGGAAAAAATTACCGAGAATCACCGCCGGCTCCTTGAAGAGTTGCCCAAAAAATTCCACCGTCTTCTGGACCTGCAAATCGCTCTTCTTCACACTGCACGGCAGCGCGGGGAGATCACTAATGCAATAGAGGATGTGCAATTGGCAAACTACCTCAGCGCTCTGGTTCGGGGCATCCTCTTTCAATGGAAGCTCAGCGGCAAAATGGGCGACGCCGGCCGGGAGATACATCAGCTTCTTGCTTTTATGGCAAACGGGCTCGGCTGCCGCGCCGCCGGGGCATCATCCAATACCGAAGAACAATCACGGGGAGCATTATGAGGACATTAAGCCGGTCCATTGTCTGGTGTGGTATTATCCTGGGTCTGGCGGGGAGAACATTTCCGCAGGGAATAACTATCGAGCAGGCGATTCATGAGGTTTGTGCGAACAGCGATTCGACCAGAATGATGCGGCAGACGATCAGGAAATCCCAGGAAAATGTGAGGCAGGGATGGTCGCACGCCTACCCTACCGTGTCCGTTTCGGCGACAGCGGCGGAGAACCATGGTTCGCTTTTCGGAAGTTCCGGTTCAAGCTCGAGTTCAAGCGCAGGTTCCAGCGCTCCCACGGACGCAGGCCTGGCGCGAACTATGGATGTCCAGCAAATTAACCGTAAACAGTTGGCTGCCGGGACTATTCCCGACGATTCGATCATAACCCCTGCCAAATTGAACAATTTTATTAACAATTTTATTTCAGGCCTTGGTTCGGAGTTTTCGCAGCCCATAACCTCCACTATTTATAACGCAAGCCTGAACATTACGCAGCCGATTTACACCTTCGGTAAAATAGGCACCGCAATCAAGATTGCCCATCAGTACAACCAGTCGACCCGCAACAATTATAACAGGGAGATCCAGACCCTGCAGCTGGCAGCCTTCGACGCCTTTTCCAACGCCGTCCTGGCTGAAAAAATGGGGGACATTGCAGAGAATGCCGTTGCACGGAAAAAAGAGGTCAATGCGTTTCAGGAGAGGAATTTTCAATTAGGCTCCGGCAGCAGGCAGCAGATTCTTGCGGTCAAGGCCGATGTCGCCCGGCAGAATGCGACCGCCATCATCGCCAGGCGTGATGCGTTTACGGCGCGCATGAATTTGAACTCCTTCATGGGCAGGAACCTTACCGATTCTACCCCGCTCGACACGGTTACCTTCCCGGCCGCGCTCCTGAACACTCCCCTCCCGCCGGTCGATGAGGCGGTTAAGACCGCGCTTGGCGATCGCAAGGACCTGAAGGCACTCAGGCTCATTTCCGAGGCAAACCGAAACGGGGCAAAAATCTACCGGGCCAACTACCTGCCCTCCATTGCCGCCGTGGGATCGATCGGATATTCGGAATTTCAAACAAATTCTTCAATTTTCAGTGTGCCCTGGACGGCTAATTATACCATCGGCCTCGGCGCCCAGTGGACGCTCTTCGACGGTTATTCGAGCAGCGCAAAGGCGGCCCAATACCTTTCCGATGCGGAAAAGTACGATATCCTGTATAGTCAGGTGTCAAAGGGAGTTGAAATAGAGATCCGGTCGGCAATCGCGGAGTGCAACGCCGCGGACAGCAACTTTGCCGCATCGGATGAGTCCTTTCACTCCGCGCAGGAGAGTTACGATCTTACCAACAGCGACTTCAAACAGGGCAGCGGGAAATTCGCCGACCTGCTGCTCGCCGACGAAACCCTGCAGCAGGCCGAGCTTGGCTTGACCAACGCGCAGTACCGGCGGTTACGCAGCCGGGCGGCGCTCCTCGTTGCAATGGGCAAAGACATCGTTACCATATCTCAGGAGGAACCATGAAACTGACGGGAAAAAGGATAGTACTCATCTTTGCCGCTTTCGCACTGTACGGTGCCATTGCAGGGTGCCGGGGAAAGGGACACGCGGCCGGGGACCCGGCAAAATCGGCAGCGGATTCGGGCGGCGTCTCGGTGGTTGTCACCGATGTCCAGGAACGGCCCTTCGAGGACTGGGGCAGCTACTCGGCCGAACTCCGCGGCATCGAGGACGCCACGCTCAGCGCACCGGCCATGGGAGGCCGTGTCAACTGGCTCAAGGAGGTCGGCACAAGATTTAAAGCGGGTGAATCGCTGTGCGATATCGACGGCGACCGGTACGAAGCGGCATTCGAAGCGGCTAAGGCGCAGGTTGACGTCACCAGCGGCGACCTCGAACGCGCAAAGGTAAATGTAGAAAAAGGTTCGGTCGGCCGCTCAGCACTCGATGCCGCAAATCTTGCCTATCAAAACGCCCGCGTATCACTGGCGGCCGCGACCCGGACGCTTGCCGATGCACAGTGCCAGGCGCCGTTCGACGGCATTGTCACCAGCAGGCAAATCGAAAAATTCCAGACCGTTTCGCCCGGCGCGCCAACCCTCCGGGTATCCAGGATCGACCAGCTGGAAGCGGTGATTGCCATTCCGGAAACAGAGGCTTTCAGTTATTCGCCCGGAATGCTCACCCGGTTCCGTCTCCTGCAGCATCCGGACCATGTTTATGAAGGAAGGCTGGCGAGCTGCGACCTGGCGGTAGACTCAAAATCAAGAACCGTGACGGCCCGCATCGTGGTACCCAACCGGGACGGCAGCCTGCGGCCGGGCATGGTTGGCCGCGCCAGCGTCCTCCGCCATCGCTACGACAAGGCAATCGTCATTCCTTCCACCGCTCTGGTGCGGTTGCAAAACGGGGTTGCGGCGATGATTGTGGAAAACGGCATCGCACGGCAGAGAATAGTACGCGTCGGCGCAACCTCGGGCGACAGTACCATGATTGCCGAAGGGTTATCGCCGGGCGACCAACTCATCGTCACCGGTGCTTTTCAGGTCAGCGAAGGAACAAGAGTCCATATTTAAGGGAGCAATCGGTAATGACTAAATTTGCGCTTAAAAATCCGGTATCGGTGATCGTCCTGGCGGCGATTCTTTTCATAAGCGGGCTGGTGAGTTTCACCGGCATGCGCCGGGAATCGTTTCCGGAAATAAAAATCCCCTATATCTTCGTTACCACCGTCTACCGCGGCGCCAATCCGCCGGAGGTGGAAAATCTCATCACCGAGAAAATCGAAGATAAGCTCGACGGCATCGACGGGGTCAAGGAGATGACCAGTTCCAGCGACGAGGGTTTTTCCAATATCTTCCTCGAATTCGATCCCTCGGTCAAGGTCAAGGACGCCCTTCGCCGTGTAAAGGACAAGGTCGACCTCGCAAAGCCCGACCTGCCGGTCGATGCCGATGCGCCCATAACGCAGGAGCTCAATTTCTCCTCTATTCCTATTATCAATATCGCGCTGTCGTCCGATTACGATATCGGGCGCCTCGAAGCGCTCGCCGATAACCTCAAGGACCGGATGGAGAAGATTTCCGGGGTCCTTGAGGTCAAAATCCAGGGCAAGCAGGACAAGGAGATCGCCATCGATGCCGACCCGGCGCTCCTGCAGCAGTACGGCCTCACCCTGGCCGATGTTTCGAAGGCGATTTCGTCGCAGCATACGAATATCCCGGGCGGCACGCTCATCGCATCGGGCTTCCGCTTTTCGATCAAGGTTACCGGCGAGCTGACGGATCCCGAACGGTTCAACGACCTCGTGGTGCGTTCGGACAACGGCAGGATCATCCGCGTCAGGGATGTCGCAAAAGTTGCCTACACCTACACGCGCGATCGTCAATCGATTTCGCGCATCAACGGAAAGCCCTCGCTCACCCTGACCATCGCGAAACGCACGGGCGAGGATATCGTGCGGATCATCGATGAGGCAAAAAAAATCCTTGCCCAGGAAGAACCCCGCTGGCCCGCGGGCACGCATTACGAAATAACCTACGACATGTCCAAAAGCATCCGCCAGATGGTCGATGAACTGCAGAACCATCTCCTCATGGGCATTCTCTTAGTGCTGCTGGTCTTGAGTTTCTTCCTGGGGGTCCGCAATTCGATATTTATCTCCACGGCGATTCCCTTTTCCATGGCCATAGGGTTCATCATCCTGAGCTACATGGGCGTAACGCTCAACATGGTCGTGCTCTTTTCACTGGTCATGGCGCTCGGGATGCTGGTCGACGACGGCATCGTGGTGGTCGAAAATATTTTCCGGCATTTGACGATGGGCAAAAACCGCTTCCAGGCTGCTCTTGACGGAACGCGTGAGGTCATGATCCCGGTTTTTACCGCCACCCTCACGACAGTGGCCGCCTTTGCGCCGGTTCTCTGGATGCCCGGCATCATGGGCGATTTCATGAAATACCTCCCCATCACCGTCGGCATCACCCTGTCCGGTTCGCTCTTTGTCGCCTTCATCTTCAACCCGGTTTTCGCCTCGCTCACCATGACCACCTCGGATGCGGGCAAAATCGAAGGCGGATCCAAACGCGGGTTCGAGCGATTCAAGGATTTATACCGCTCGACGCTCAGAGGGGTACTCCATCATCCGTGGCTGCTGGCGGTTGCCTGCTTCCTGTTCGTCATTTCGGGCATTGTCGCCTATGGTAAATTCGGTCCCGGTGTCGTGTTTTTTCCGATCAGCGAACCGGATGTCGCTTCCGTCCAGATAGAGGGTCCTCTCTCCCAGGACATTGCCATCACCGATGCCACGCTTGCGATTCCTGAAAAAATCGCCATGGCCACGCCGGCGAATCGAGGCTCGATCCAGTCGATTGTCGCCATCGTCGGAACCGGCAAGTCTTCGCGGATGTCGAGCACCGAGGCGGAAAGCAACAAGGGCTACCTCGATATCGTGTTCAAGGATTACGAGGTTCGTAAAGTATCGGCATACAAGACGATGGCCTGGCTTGAGGATACGCTGCCGTCACAGCTGCCCGGCCTGAAGCTGCAGGTAATTAAGCAGGAGAACGGCCCGCCCACCGGCAAACCGGTCGAACTCGAAGTCACCGGCGACGATTATGCACAGCTGAGCCTGATTGCCGACACGCTCAAGGCGAAGCTCAAGACCATTCCCGGATTGACCAATGTTACTACGGATTACGATCCGGCCCGGCCCGAGATCCGGATCGACGTCGATCGAGAACAGGCAAAGCGCCTGGGATTCTCAACCGCCGATGTCGCATCCGCCGTCCGCGGGGCGATATACGGGTATGAGGCGGGAAAGTACCGGGTCGGCAAGGATGAATACAAGATAATGGTCCGGCTCAACCCGGCTGCGCGCGAAAACCTCAACGGGCTCAGCGAGCTCATGGTATTCAAGGATGAAAAGCAGGCGCCGCTGTCGAGCGTCGCGGTGGTCAGCCAGGGCGCCAACATCGCTTCCATCAAGCATGTGGACGGCAAGCGAACCATCATGGTGACCGGCGAACTGGCGCCGGGCCAGAAGGACGAACGCGGCCCGAAATCGCTGGCCATGGCCGACGTCAACAGAATGAACCTGCCGCTGGGCTATACCATCCGGCCGGGAAGCGGCAACCGCATGCAGTCCGAATCGCAGGACTTCCTGATCAAGGCGTTTTTCATCGCCATAGCACTGGTCTTCCTTATCATGGTATTCCAGTTCAACTCGCTCTTCCAGCCGTTCCTGATCCTCATCGGCATCATCCTGTCGCTCGGCGGCGTATTCTGGGGATTGCTCATCATCAACAAGTTCTACGCTTTTGTTAATTTCCTGACCGGCGGGGCGGCGGGCCTTACCAACGTTACCTTCGCCATTCTCATGAGCGGCGTCGGCATCATAGCCCTTGCCGGCGTAGTGGCAAAAAACAGTATCGTGCTCATCGATTTCATGAACCGGCTGCGGAAAAGCGGCCGGTCGGTCGAGGATGCGGTCATCGAAGGCGGCGCAACCCGCTTGCGCCCGGTACTGTTAACCGCCATCACCGCCATGATCGGCCTCCTGCCCATCGCTACCGGCGTGGGCATCGATTTCCTCCATCTGGGCTTCGTGACGCGGTCCGAAACGACCCAGTGGTGGGCGCCAATGGCATGGGCCATCTTCTGGGGCCTGTTCTTCAATACCCTCCTTGTTCTCATAGTAACCCCGACCTTCTACTATGCCTGGGAGAGTCACAAGGAGAAGCGGAGGATGAAAAAGCAGGCAGGCAGGGAAGAAATCGTTAAAGCATTGGATTTAAACTGAGATAGCTGATTAAAAGCTCTGGTGGGGGAACCGCCTGAAGGCGGTTCCCCCTGGGCTGAAGCCGCGAAATGCACGCGTCTTCAGCCACACCCCTTCCTGCGGAAGGGGGAGGCGATGCCTGCCTCGCTATGCTCAGCAGGCGCTCTCC
>CAWDOZ010000149.1:0-7711 GCA_963803935.1 uncultured Fibrobacterota bacterium
TGCAACTCACCCATTTCGGTTCCGAGTGTGGGCTGGTAGCCCACCGCCGAGGGCAGACGGCCAAGAAGCGCCGACACTTCGGCGCCGGCAAGAACGTAGCGGAAGATATTGTCGACAAAGAGCAGCACGTCCTGGTTTTCCTGGTCGCGGAAGTATTCGGCCTGGGTGAGTCCGGTGAGCGCAACGCGGAGGCGCGATCCCGGCGGCTCGTTCATCTGGCCGAAGACGAGCACGGTTTTATCGATGACCTTTGATTCCGACATGTCGAGGTAGAGGTCGTTTCCTTCGCGCGTTCGCTCCCCGACGCCGGCGAATACCGAGACGCCGCCGTGATGCTTGGCAACGTTATGGATGAGCTCCATGATGACAACGGTCTTGCCCACGCCTGCACCGCCGAAGAGGCCGACCTTGCCGCCCTTCTTGAACGGGGCGAGCAGATCGATGACCTTGATTCCGGTTTCGAACACCTGCGGCCGCGTCTCCTGGTCGAGGAATCCCGGCGGATCGCGGTGGATGGGCAGCATGATTTCGGAGGAGATGTCGCCTTTGTAATCGATAGGCCGTCCGGCGTAGTCCATGAGCCGCCCGAGGCATGCCTTGCCGACCGGAACCGAGATCGGCTTGCCGGTATTGACAACCGTCAGCCCGCGGGCCAGGCCCTCGGGAGGACCGAGCACGATGGCGCGTGCGGTGTTGCCACCCATGTGCTGCATCACTTCAAGGATCACCGTCGAATACTGCTCCCCGGCGCCGCCGGTACCCTTATCCACGGTGAGTGCCGTATAGATGGGGGGAATCTCATTGGGCGGAAATTCGACGTCGACGACCTGACCGAAAACCTGGGTAATTTTGCCTGCAGCCATTATTTCACCACCTCGTTGGTTGCTATGATTTCTGCTATTTCTCTGGTAATGAGCGCCTGACGGACCTTGTTCATTTCCAGGGTAATGGTATCGATGAGCGTGCCGGCGTTGCGCGTCGCATTGTCCATCGCCCGCATGCGGGAGGCAAGTTCGGCCGCAAAGGAATCGCGGAGAATGCCGTAAATCTTTGCCTTAAGGTACATGGGCAGCAGGGTCTGAAGAATCTCCTGCTCCTCCACCGGTTCGGTAATCGTGCAGCGGTAGAGCGTGTCGGAGGGCACCACCGGTTCTATGGGAAGGAGCCGTTCGATGATGAGCTCCTGCTTGATCATGGATTTGAAGTGACTGTGGACAACCACCAGTGCGTCGAGCCCGTTGTCGAGGTAGAGGTTGATGGCCTCCTGCCCGATCGTGTCGGCCATCCCGAAATCGAACCGGTTGAAAAACTGGGCATACTCGGTCTTGACCGGCACCGTAGACTTCCGGTAGTGCTCCACCGACTTGCGGCCGACCGCCATGAGCACAGCGGTGATTTTCGCGTTTTTCGCGATGACGCCGTCGCCGGCCCGGAGGATGGCATTGTTGAAGTCGCCGCAGAGTCCCTTGTCGGCTGCCACAACCATGACGCCGACCTTCGATACGGCCGCCGGTGCAACGGTGCCCGGCATGCGGAAGAGTGAAAAAAGCCCTGGCGCCTTCCTGCCCCCGAGGAGCGAGAGATAGGCGAAAGAGACCTTTTCCAGCTCGGCCTGGTAGAAGCGGGCATCGGTGTTCGACCGCGAGGCGCGGCCGAAACGGGCTCCGGCAACCATCTTCATGGCTTTGGTAATCTGGCGCGTCGAGGAGACGCCCTTGATCTTTTTCCGGTATTCGGCGAGTGAGGGCATGGCCTTTAAACCTTAGCTTCCTTTACGCCCTTGTAATCCCTGAGCGCCGCTTCGAGCCGCGCCTTGATGCCGTCGTCGATCTGCTTCGTGTTCTTGATATCGGCGAGAAGGTCCGGCTGCTTTTCCTTGAGATAGGTGATGTAATCCTTCTCCCATCTACGGATGTCGTCCTTTTCCACATCGTCGATGTAGCCGTTGACTCCGGCGAAGATGATCGCGATCTGGACCTCGACGGCGAGCGGCTGGTACTGGTCCTGCTTCAGGAGCTCCATGATCCGCGCACCGCGCGCAAGCTGGGCCTGGGAATGGCTGTCGAGTTCCGAGCTGAACTGGGCAAACGATGCAAGGTCGCGGTACTGGGCAAGATCGAGCCTTACGCGGCCCGCCACCTGGCGCATGGCCTTGATCTGGGCATTGCCGCCGACGCGCGATACCGATAGACCGCTGTTGATCGCAGGCCGCTGTCCCGAGAAGAACAGGTTGTTTTCGAGAAAGATCTGGCCGTCGGTAATGGAGATGACGTTGGTCGGGATGTATGCCGAAATATCGCCGGCCTGGGTCTCGATGATGGGCAGTGCGGTGAGCGAGCCGCCGCCGTTCTTCTGGGAGAGCTTGCAGGCTCGTTCAAGAAGGCGTGAATGCAGGTAAAACACGTCGCCGGGGTACGCTTCGCGTCCGGGAGGCCGGCGGAGCAGGAGCGAGAGCTGACGGTAGGCCTGGGCATGGCGGGTGAGGTTGTCGTAGACGACCAGCACATCCTTGCCCTGCCACATGAACTCTTCACCGATGGCGCAGCCCGCGTAGGGAGCGATATACTGCAGCGCCGCGGGATCGCTTGCCGTACAGGAAACGACGATGGTGTATTCGAGCGCGCCGTTGCGTGCGAAGGTATCGACGATCTGCGCGACAGTCGACTGCTTCTGGCCGATGGCAACATAGATGCAGACGGGTCGCCGGGTCTCGTTCTTCTGGTTTATGATGGCATCGACCGCAAGGGCGGTCTTCCCGATCTGCCGGTCCCCGATGATGAGTTCGCGCTGGCCCCTGCCGATGGGGATCATGGAGTCGATGGCCTTGATGCCGGTCTGGAGGGGCTCCTTGACGGGCTGGCGTTCCATGACGCCCGGCGCGATGACTTCGATGGGACGGGTCCGGTCGGTCTTGATGTCGCCCTTGCCGTCAATCGGCTCGCCGAGGGGATTGACCACACGGCCGAGAAGCGCCTCGCCGACCGGTACCGACATGACTTTGCCGGTGCGGCTCACCTCATCGCCTTCGCTGGTCAGGTTGGCGTCGCCGAGCAGGATGCAGCCCACGTTGTCGTTTTCGAGATTGAGCACCATGCCGTGGATGGAGTGCGGGAAGCTGACCAGCTCGCCGTACACCGCCTTGTCAAGACCGTAAACGCGCGCGATGCCGTCGCCCACCTGCATCACATAGCCCGTTTCCCGAAGATCAAGCTTGGAGGCGTAGTTCTTCAGGGTTTCCCGAAGAATGCCGGTAATCTTTGATGAATCGATCGCCATGCTGTCGTCCTTATGTAGAAGAAATTGTCGAAAGTTTCGAACGGAGATGGTCAAGATCAGTCTTGATCGTATTGTCCATGATCGTATCCCCGATTTTAATGAGCATGCCGCCCAGAAGCGTTGGGTCTACGCCAAAAAGCGGTTTTATGGTGCCGCCGAGATAGGCGGCGAGCTTTTCGACCAGCGCGGTCTGCTGGGCAGCCGAAAGGGGCTGTGCGCTCGTAATGCCGACCTCGTGAATGTGCTGCTCCTCTTCGGAAAGGCGTTCCATCTCCCCGGCAATGGCCGGAAAGATAAACGACATGCGCCGGTTCAGGATGTCGCCCAGGACGCGCCAGACCACCGGCGTAAACGCTGCCGGTGAGGCTGCCCTGAGGGCATCGAGTTTGTCGCTGTTCGGGATGGCAGGATGATTGAGGAAATTCCGGAGCCCTGCAAGCTCCTGCCCGGAATCGCCGAGACTTGCGAGATACTCCTGCACGTCCTTCCGTTCTCCGGGTGCAAGACGATCGAAGAGCCTCGCATACTCCCTGGCAAAGAGACCGTCGCTCATTACGCCCCCTGAATCCTGCTCTTGGAAATCTCTTCCAGCATCTCCTGGAATTTCCGCTCCTGAACATCGCCCGAAACCGGTTTGGAAAGCATCTTTTCGGCAATGGCCATCGAGATAGAGACGATTTCGGAGCGCATCTCATTCATGATCCGGCGCCGCTCGTGCTCCACCTGCTCATGGGCCTTTTTCTGCAGCTCCATGGCTTCGGCATGCGCAGCGGCCAGGAGTTCCTCCTTGACCCGGCCCGCATCCTGCCTGGCCAGGGCGATGAGCTCGGAAGACTTCTGCTCGATCTGTTCAAGCTTTGCATGATACTCGGCTTCGAGCTTCTGGATGGCAAGGCGCGTGTTTTCGGCATCCTCAAGCGTCTTCCTGACTTTGTCCTGGCGATCGCGGACGATCTGTATGATCGGCTTCCAGCCGAATTTCCATACCACAGCCAGGGCGATCAGGAAGGTAATCACCTGGGAAAGCATTATCTGCCAGTGAATTTCAGGCATAGTAGTCCTCTCTGGACAATCGGAACGGGCGCTCCCGGTTTAAGACGCCTCAGCCGACGACCTTCGCCGCAAACGGGTTGGCATAAATAAAGAGAATGGCCAGGAACAGAACATAGAGAACCTGGGCTTCGATCAAGGCGAACCCGATATACATGGGCGTCTGAAGCTTGGACTGCAGCTCCGGCTGACGGGCAATTCCCTGGATGGCGCTCGAAATGACGAGTCCCATGCCGATTCCGCAACCGCCCGCAGCGAGGCCGACACCGATTCCCGAGGCGAGAAGTGAATTACCGAAAAAGGTTGCCGCCGCCATGCTGCCGCCGCCCGGAGCCACCGTTTCGGCTGCGGAAACAATGCCTGCCCCTGCGAGCAGGAAAAGCTGAACCAGTACTTTTTTGGTCATGAGACCCCTCCGTAGATGAGATTAGGTTTAATGTTCTTCCATGTGAACGGCACCGGCGATGTAGGACATCGAAAGCACCATGAATACAAGCGCCTGAATGAACGCAATAATGAGTCCGAGCAGCATGATGAATGGCCGCAGAACCAGCGGCATCAAGGTAAGACACTTGTCTAAGGTCAGCGAGCTCTGGAAAAAGTGGAGCATGAGCAGCGCGAGAATGCTGAGGAACAGCTCCTTGGAAAAGATGTTGCAGAAGAGTCGCAGGCCAAGCGACAGGGGCCTGGTAAAAAACGAGATGACCTCAGTGACGGTGAGCAGGATCGAGACCGGGAACATGTACCAGGCGAGCTTTGGTCCCTTGAACTGCTTGAGATACCCGATTCCGTTGTACTTGAAGCCCAGAAAGATGAAGTAGAGAAATACCATTATGGCAAGGCCGAAGGTCAGATTCGGGTCCGAGGTCGGCGATACGAGCCCGGGAATGAATCCGATAAGATTGCCCACAAGGATAAAAATGAAGAGTCCGATGAAGAGCGGGTAATACTTTCCAGCTTCGGGGCCGATTATTTCATCGGCCATGGTACATATATATTCAAAAAACATCTCGAGTACCGCCTGCATGCCGGTCGACTTTCCGGTCTTCGCTTTCCGCAATGCGCTGCGGGCGACGGCAATGGAACCGATGATGATTATCGCCCACACGATCCAGGAGAAATACAGCAGGGTCAATTCGTGCGGCATGTGCGGTATTTGAGGAAAATGCCACTTTATGCTGTCAAAATCCATTGCCCCATCAGACATTCCCTAATCCCCCTGACGGCGGTGTCGTCCCGTGCCGCATTTTATTCAGAAAGAAAAACGTCGATGCCGTCATTCCGACGAACATTCCCAGCAGGAGCCCGAGACCGTTAATTTTTACTATGAAAACCGCAACTGAGAATACCCCGATCATGACCGCGTACCGCAGGACTGCACCGGGCAGATACCCGACAACCGGTGCCTTTCCGCCCGATTGTTTCGGCAGCAGGAGCGTATATACCAGCACGCCGAAATAGGCGATCCCCATGCCCCAAACCACCCCGGTAATGAGGTGACCTGCCTTGAGCTTCCAGAGAGTCAGGACTGCAAGCGCCGCTGCAAGGATGAGGCCGGTCGAAAGCTTGAAAAAAAGGTTACTTTTTGGGATCATTATTCGAATCTTCCTTGCCCAGCTTCTGCACCTGCTTATAAATCTGCAGGAATCCTGCAAGCGTACCTATGAAAAAGAACAAAATTATAAATATCGGTGTTGTTTTGAACCATTTATCGAGAAAATGCCCGATTACCGCCCCGATTGCGCTTGAGAAAACCAGATTTATCCCGAGCGTGGAAAGCCACAACCAGTCCTGCCGGGAGCGAGCATCCCTGCCGCCTTCGGGTTTATTCTCATTTGTCATGATTGCGCTCCGGAACAGACCTAATAAATTACTATATCGGCGGAGCGGCAATCACCTAACTACATCATTGTACCTCGTCGGCGCAGTTAATGCAACAATTTTGTTTATACAACCTTAGACCCGGGCTTGGGGAAAATGGTTTCAATGACGCGGGGAATCGGTTCATTTCCGGAGGGTTAGGAGAGGTCGGGAGTTGGAGGATGAGAGGGTGAGGGAGGCAGCATAAATATTATATTGGATCGCTAAAAATGCCGTGAATGGCTTCGCAAGGCCGCCTTTTTGTATTCTTTAACTCTCTAACCCTCGAACTTTCCAACATTCGTATGGAGCAATAACCCATGGACCTTTCCGCTCATCCGCATCGACGCTTCAACCCGCTTCTCGGCGAATGGATCCTCGTATCGCCCCATCGGACGAAGCGTCCCTGGCAAGGTAAAACCGATGCCCCGCAACTGCCGTCGACCATAACCTACAACCCGGCATGCTACCTCTGCCCCGGCAACAAAAGGGCCGAAGGCGTTATAAATCCGGCCTATGAAGGCACCTTTGTTTTTGTCAACGATTTTTCCGCTCTCTACCCCGAAGTTCCCGGAGAGTCACTGAACCTTTCCAACCTGCTTGTAGCAAAGAGCGAGGGGGGAATCTGCAAGGTGCTCTGCTACTCTCCGCGTCACGATTTGACCATGCCGCGCCTCGGTCTTCCCGCCATCCGCCGCGTGGTGGATATATGGGGAGAACAGTATGCCGGGCTCGGGGCACAGGAAGTGATCCGCCATGTGCAGATTTTTGAAAACAAAGGCGCGCAGATGGGCTGCTCGAACCCCCACCCGCACGGCCAGATCTGGGCCGACGAACAGGTACCCGTCCTCCCCTCCCGCGAGGGAGAACGCCAGGCCGATTACCATCGGTCAAAGGGGTCATGCCTGCTCTGCGATTACCTTGCCCTTGAGCTTTCAAGGAAGGAACGCATAGTTCTTGAAAATGATACCTTCGCCGCCCTGGTGCCTTTCTGGGCGGTATGGCCCTATGAAGTGCTGCTCTTACCGAAAGTCCACTATGGGAGCATTGTGGAAATGGATGACAAGGCTAGAAACGATTTTGCCGACGCGCTCAAAAGAATCACCACACGGTACGACAATCTTTTTCTCATGAGCTTTCCGTATTCAATGGGAATCCACCAGAAGCCGACCGACGGCGAGGATCACGGCGAATGGCACCTTCATCTTCACTTCTACCCGCCGCTCCTGCGTTCGGCAACGGTTCAGAAATTCATGGTCGGCTATGAAATGCTTGCCATGCCCCAGCGCGATATTACGCCTGAGCTGGCCGCGGAAAAATTGCAGGGTTTGAGCGAAGTACATTATCTGGAAACGTAATTCTATTGCCTGCTCTTGAACAGCGCACTCTTCCGGAAGAGTGCAGGGTTTTGCAACATGAAACGTGGAGTGCGCAGTAAAGAATGCCGCTGCCGGGGCTCATTCAACCGTGAAATTTTCCAGATGCACGCAGAATGGCTCGTCTTTCCCGGCGCGAAGCTCTATCC
>CAWDOZ010000150.1:0-10643 GCA_963803935.1 uncultured Fibrobacterota bacterium
CGTAGAATACTGCCATGTTGTCAGAGTGTCCCCTGCGTACAGCGAAGCGGAAACGCAGAGCAGCGCCAGAACCCCCGCAAGTAAGGGATTTCTTTTTATGTGAATCATGCCGGCTCCTTTGGAAAAAGTGAACGTAAAAGCTTGTTTTTCAGGAGGCTAAAATATAACCATCGTCCTCCAGCCCTCCGGCGGCGCCTTTGACAACCTGGTAACCGGTCGGTTACCGGTCGATCAGCACCACCGCTTGCTTTTCAACACCAGCCGCCTTGAACTGGACAATATACCGCCCTGCCGCAAGGTTGCAATCACGAAGCGACAGTGCATACCTGCCTGCCGCCTGCGTTCGTTTCAAGACAAGAGCGCTCCTTCCAAGGAGGTCGCAGAATGAAATTTCGACATGACCCGGATTCTTGAGCGAGTAAAGAATCGCTTTGCCCTTCACCGAAAAATCGGTTTTGAGAGCAGCATCCACCGTAGCCAGAACGGAGGTCACCGCAGTCCCGAAGTCCCAGACCTGCGACCAGGGACCCGGACCCGACCCGTTCCATCCGTCAACGCGCCAGTAATACGTATCGGCACCCTGGAGATTACCGACGTTTATGGTCGTCGCGGTAACTCCCGCCTGGTCGAACACCGTTGAACCCGCGCCGAATCCGGCGGCGGTGCCCACCTGCACCTCATAGGAAGCTGCCCCCGGGGAAGATTGCCAGATCAGGGTAACCGGAATGGTCTGGCCGCCGTTGCCGCTTGCCGGAGAAGAAAGCTGCGGAGCGGGCGGAGGCGGAGAAATGGTCGTGAAACTCCAGATTGCCGACCAGTTCCCGTTGCCGCCGGCATTGACGGCAGCTGCCTCCCAGTAATAAAGCTGCGAGTAGGCAATGCCGGAAACCGCGACTTTCGCCGCAGTCAGGCCGGTCTGGCCGAAAGCCGAACTGCCGAAAGTGGAGCTTGTCGAAACCAGCACACGGTAGCTGGCAGCGGCAGGGACCGTACTCCAGCTGAGGCTCAAAGTTGCCTGCTGATTCGTTGCTCCGTTCGTCGGTGAGGAGAGCACCGGAACTCCGGGGAGCGGCGTTGCATTGGTGGTAAAGCTCCATATGCCGGACCATGCACTGGTCAGGACGAGGTCGGTCGCGTTTGCCTGCCAGTAGTAGGTCTTGCTGTTTGCAAGCCCGGAGGCGGTTATGGACGCCGAAGGTATGCCGGTCTGCCCGTAAACGGTGGCAGCGAAAGTAGAGCTGGTTGAAATTTCCACACCATAGGACGTTGCGCCGGTTACCGTGCTCCAGGAAAGGGTTGGAGTGAGAACCTGGTTCGCGGCATTGTTGGCCGGGGCAATGAGCGCCGGGACGGCGGGAACGGAAATGGGAACGATAAACGTCTGCCCGGGCTGCTGATTGAGGTAGCAGAGGAGGATCCAGTCGGCACTGCGCGGGACATTTTCGACGCGCGCTTCACTCATGGGACCCTTCAGGAACCGGCCGGTATTGCCGCTTACCGGGTTATCTCCCAGCCAGGTGGGAGTTGTCGCTCCGTAGATAATGGGAGCGGTATTGTTTGCCGTTCCAACCAGGACGCCGTTCTGATACGCCCACTCGCCGGCCGAATCGCCGGCCGCGCCGGTAGGATTTACAACCGCAGCAGTATAGGTCCAGGCAGAGGAGAGCGTCGGGGCGGGGCAGCCGTACCAGCCGCCGCTATACTGGTAAAACACCTCGCTGCCGCCATTGGGCGTCGAAGTAAGTGTCGGAGAGTTATCCAGCGATATATAGTCCTGCTCCGAGGTAAGAGCCGCGCTGTCGGCAACCCAGGTAGACAGGGTCACGACCGCAGGAGAGCCAAGCACACTTGCATTCGAGAGGTAGGAGGTAGCCGCTCCCGCGAAGGCGCAGGCCGAATCGAATACCCCGGCATCGACATGCGTTGTGCCGTGGGCGGTCAGATTGTAGCCGTTGCCGGTCGCATCGGTTAAACCCGGATAGTTGCCGGTTGCAAGATTGTTGTTAAGGTGCCAGACTGCCAGAAACCCGTTGGCCGGATTGAAGACCGCGGGTCCGCTTGAGTCTGCGGAAGCGCCGCTGTTCCCCCAGAACATGGTTATGCCCTGCCCCGACGACTGGTAAAATAAGGTGTCCACCAGGACCCATATCACCGCCTGCTGGAGGGTCGGATTCCATTGCTCTATCTGGAAGGGGTAATGAACGTTCGCATTGCCGGTTCGGGCAAAGCGCAGGTCTTTCGGGCTGCTTGAGCTCGAAAAAATCGCCGCACTGTTCGTTGCATTCAATTGCAGCATGACCGGGAAATTCGCCACATTGGCGCTGATTCCCGTGGCGGCAGGATCCATTTCAAAGATCTGGTTATTGGTCCATGATCCTGACGTATAGGAACCATCGGAGCTCACGGTCAGCGATATGGTTCCGCTCGTCGCGGCGCCGATCGTATTGGAGGCGGTTATGGTACAGGTAAAGGTGCCGGCAGCCATCGGTGCGCCGCCGATAGAGCCGGTATTGGGATTGAGCGCAACTCCGGGGGGAAGCGAACCGGTCGCGACCGAAAAGGCCACCGGCGCTGTAGCCCCGCCGGCAACGGTCGGGACCATCGTGGCGATTACGGAAAGTTGAGCAATGCTCTGGGTTGCATTGGTATAGGTAACCCCGGTGGGAATTTGCCCCATCGCAATTTCCACCGCAAGGACGATCATTGCGCCGATTTTCGGGAATTTTCCGGCAAGGCGAGGGCGGGGTGAACCAACCGAATAATTTTTATGCACGCCGTAACCCTGAATCATGTCCTATCCTCATTTCCTTCAAGGGATTGCATCGCATGTTCAAATTTATCTGTTCACGGTGCCTGCACGAATACCATCAAAATAGGTCATTAACGGAACTTGCGCAAGATATTTGATGTGCATTCCAGCAAGGTGCCCGGAAGGGCTACCGGAGCCAGGGGTTATGCGCCTTTTCCCTGCCGATCGTGGTTCTTCCGCCATGACCGGGACAGACGATGGTAGCATCGGGCAGGGTCAGGAGGCTGCTTTTTATTCCGTTTATGAGATCCGCGCCGTTTCCGCCCGGAAGATCGCTCCTCCCGATGGATCCGGCAAAAAGGACATCCCCTGAAAAGCAGTAGTTATCGATAAGAAGCGCACATCCGCCGGGTGTGTGGCCGGCAACCGGGACAACCCGGACATCGAAGCTCCCGATTCGCTTTAAATCCCCGGTAATGATGGTAACCGGCCCGTTAAAGGCAAAGGGCTCCCCGAACCATTCCGACCCGTTCAGGCCTGCATCCGAAAGCGCCCGGCTATCGGCACCAAAAACGTAGACCGGGATGCTGCCGGCAGCCTTTAAAATTTCCGGGATCCCGAGAATATGGTCGAAATGGGCGTGGGTCAGGAAGATCGCCTCCAGCGTTATGCCCTCCTCATTGACTTTCTGCAGGAGGTCGGCGCACCCGGACGACGGATCGAGTACCAGGCCCCTCCCCGCTTCATTCCGGACAAGGTACGTGTTGGTTTCGAGCGGCCCGGTGACGAATTTACCGACTGATATCACGAAAACCTCCGACTTCGCGGTTCTGGGTACGACCGTTGCTCCGGATCAGGGGTGGAACAGCGGTTCATTGAATGATCCGGCAAAAATAACCTCGGGCTCAAGCAGAACTCCCGACCGCTCGAACACGCGCTGCTGCGCGATCACGATGAGATGCCGGACCTCGTCGGCCCGTGCGCCGCCGAAGTTGACAATGAAGTTGGCATGCTGCTCCGCTATTCCGGCATTGCCGAAGCGATAGCCCTTGAGTCCGGCCTTCTCGATGAGCAGGCCGGCGAACTGCCCGGGCGGACGCTTGAAGACGCTGCCGCAGTTGGGCAGATGGAGCGGCTGCCGGGTTTTCCTTTTAGTAAGAACCTCCCCGCGCACCTCCAGGATCCGGTTCCGGTTACCGGGCTGGAACTTCAGGACCGCCCCGAGGACAACCGCATTTTTCCGCTGCAACAAGCTCGACCGGTACCCGAACCCGAGCTCCTCCCGCGGGGCATCGGCTATTATCGCCTTGTCAATGTCGAAGTACGAAACCCGCTCCACTACCTCGCTGATCGTGGTTCCGTAAGCCCCGGCGTTCATGACCAGGGCCCCGCCGAGGGACCCGGGAATGCCCGAAAGCTCTTCGAGACCGGCATACCCGCGCCTGACCGATTCGAGGACCAGGGAATCGAGCATGACTCCGGCCTGTGCGCTTGCCGTATCGCCATTCCAGGAGACGGCGGCATAGGACTGGCCGATCCCGATGGCCAGCCCTTCCCATCCCGCATCGCTCACGAGGAGGTTCGATCCCCTGCCGAGCAGGAGGATCGGCAAGCTCTTGTCGCGGGCGAATTCGACAGCCTCGCGAATCTCATCTTCGTCGTGGGGTTCGACGAAAAATTTCGCCGGTCCGCCGATTTTGAAGGACGTCCGGTCGGAAAGCGGAATATCCTGAAGGATAGCGATCATGGGGAGCCGTTCGAGGATTTTTTCTGCGGCATATCAATCGTCTTCCTGAGCGAATCGGCCTTCGCGGCATCAAGCTTCCGGAGGACCGACTCCATACCCATGGCGGAATCGTGCTCCCCGGCGCCGGCGTAAATCAAACCCAGATTATAATACGCCGTCACGCTGTTCGGTAGAATTTTAATCGCCCGATCGAGCATATCGAGCGCATCTTGCCACTTATGAAGCTTGCAGCAGGCGAGGCCGCCGTTGAGCAGGGCCTCCCCGTATCCGGGTTTGATCCGCGCCGCATTCCGGTAGGCATCGACCGCATCGGTCCATTGCGACAGTTTCCCATAGGTCACACCGAGGTTGTACCAGGCGTCGGCATCGGCGGTGTCAAGGGCAATCGCCTGTTTGAAGGCGATGACGGCACTGTCCCACTGCTGTTGGGCGCCGCAGGCAACCGCAAGCGACAGGTAAGCCTCAGGAGAGCGGGGCGAAGCGGCGATCGCTTTATGGAACACCTCCGTTGCATCGTCCCAGTGGCCGAGGCGGCCGTAGATGAGCCCGAGTTTACCATAGGCCGGGACATAATCCGGCTTTACCGCAATCGCCTGTTCATAGATATCGATTGCTTCATGCCACTTCTCCTGCCTGCCGAAGGTCATGCCGAGGTTAAGGTACGCCTCCATGCACTCCCGCTGCACCGCGATTGCCCGCTTGAAGAGCGAGGCTGCGCTGTCCCAGGCCTGAACCTTGAAAAAAGCCTTCCCGAGGCGGCAGAGGGCTTCGGCATTGCCGGGATTATGGATAACGTCGGCGCGATAATAAGTTATGGAGTCAGTAGGCGCAGTGCCTGTGGGCGCAATGGCGGCTGCTTCAGAGACGATAATGCTTAAAGAAGCAGCAATCATGAAGAATTTGGCTGGTTTGAATGATGATGGGATTTTCACGAACGACCTCTTCCTGCGGAATGAGGAGGGCTTGGATATTAAGATAGGGAGAAGAAAAATAACAGAAGGGAGGGGCAGCATTCCTAAAGCCTCTGGTGGGGAAACCGCTATGGCGGTTTCCCCTGGCCAAAGCCTCCGCGCCCGCAAAGCCGGGCTGCGGGGTCTTTGGCACACCCTTTCCTGCGGAGGTGCGAGGCGATGCCTGCCTCGCTCACGCTCAGCAGGCGCTCTCGCACCCCCGCAACGCTCCCGTTAGGCAGAAAAAACAGGAAAAAAATATCCTTGATTTGTATTATTCATTTATAACTTGATACTTGCTACTTTTAACTTGCAACTTTCCCTACCCCCCCTTCCGCAACGCCATCTTCTATGGTAGAAAAATTCGGGAAAGATACCCTTGATTTTTATTATTCATTTATAACTTGAAATTTGTAACTTTTAACTTGATACTTGTAACTTGCTGCTTTTAACTTGCTACTTGCTACTTGCAACTTGATACTTGATACTTGTAACTTGCTGCTTTTAACTTGTAACTTGCGACTTGCAACTTGATACTTGATACTTGTAACTTGCTGCTTTTAACTTGCTACTTGCTACTTGCAACTTGCAACTTTTTTAAACCTGTGTGGCCTGGGTCTTCGACCCAGGGGCTGTTGATCTTTAGGATTTTGAGGGATGGATTTTGTAGAGAGGTAGCGTGCTACAGCTTCAGTCGGGGTATCTGTTATTCCTTAATGACAACCCAGGGTGGTTGCCGTAGATTGATGCATTCGCAGGGGAACGGCAATGAGGATTTTGTAGAATTGCAGGGGCTCAACATGTTGAACACTTTTATTACGCCGCATCCTTCCTGTACGTCTCATTAAATATCGTATCACCCAGCCACTTCTTAAAGCTCGGATTGTCCATGAACTGTTTGAAAAGCTCGGAATGGTCATTGAACATGTCGAGGATGACCCTGCCCAGCGCCCGGTCATGTTCAATGCGCGCATTCTGTTTGTCGCCCTGTTTCATGGCGTTCTGGTAGGCTTTGTCTTTGGAAACCTTTTCTGGTAAATCCTCTGCAATTACCCTGCTTATTTTATCGGCATTATTCCAAACAATATTGCCAAACTGGTCGTTGAACAACCTGATAATATTACTCAAATGATCCAGTTCCGGCTCGGCCATCTTCCCGCCGCCGGCAACGGGGATCGGCCCGATTTCAGCATCTGCATCCGCAAGCTGAATCCGCTGCGCCTCCTGCACCTCGGAACGGTAGCTATCCATGTCGATGCTTTCGAGGATGCCCTTTGAAAGGTCATCTTCCTTCGGCGCGGGAAGCTTGGGTATCAGAAAATTCAGGAAAATCGAAAGTTTCTCCCATTCCGGGTTCGAATAAGGAATGATCTGTCCGATAAAATTATAGGTACGCACAAAGGCCTTTGCCTTGCCCTTAAAATCTATCTGGCCATCCTCATCCAGCTCGGCATTATAGGTTGCAACGCATGCATCGAGAATGGGATCGAGAAACTCCCTGCTCTTGCTGGTAAGAAATAGACAGACGAATTGGAAAATCTGTTCGTCATTATAAACCTGGTAGCTATCGAGCGCTGCCTTCAGATCATGCAGCTTGTTCGGATCCGTCTCCGCGCTGAGAATAGTTGTCCGGTAATAATCGGCAAAGGCGAATTGAATGACGTCGGTGTCATTCATAAAATCGAGAACGAAGGTATCGGTTTTTTGCGGATGCGCCCGGTTGAGCCGGGAAAGTGTCTGGACCGCCTTTATTCCGGAAAGCTGCTTATCCACATACATGGTGTGCAGTAACGGCTCATCGTAGCCTGTTTGAAACTTATCCGCAACGATAAGAAAACGGTACGGGTCATTTTGAAAATAATCCGGAATGGCAGAGGAGGGAAACCCATTCAATGAGGATTCGGTAACTTTTGTTCCATTGGATTCATGATCGCCGCTGAAGGCAATTATGGCCTGGAACGGGCTTTTGGATTCCTTAAGGTAATCGGTGATTGCAAAATAATATTGCACAGCACGGGCAATGCCGCTGCAGATGACCATGGCCCGGGCCTTCCCGCCGATTTTATGTTTGCCTGCAACTGAATCTTGAAAATGATCTACCATAATTTCAGCTTTTTGCCGGATGGCGTAATCGTGGGATTCCACATACCGGCGCAGTTTCTTCTTGGCTTTCTTGGTATCGAATTCCGGGTCGTCTTCCACGGCTTTGATAAGCCGGTAATAGCTATTGACAGGAGTATAATTCTGGAGCACATCGAGAATAAAGCCCTCCTGGATAGCCTGCTTCATGGTATAGCTGTGGAAGGGGCGATGTTTTACCGCATCGCCTTCCTTGTACGCCTCCCCGAATATTTCGAGTGTCTTATTTTTGGGTGTCGCGGTAAAAGCAAAATAGCTTGCATTGCCAAGCATCCTGCGGGACTCGATGATCCGGTTAATGGTATCTTCCAGGTCTTCATCGGGTTGCGGCTCACCGTAGCCTTCCTTCGGTTCGGCCAATACCATGTTCATCTTGGAAGCGGTCCGGCCTCCCTGGCTGGAATGAGCTTCATCGATGATTATGGCGAATTTGCGGTTGCGGTGGGCATCGCCTATCTCATCGAGAACAAAGGGGAACTTCTGCACCGTCGTAATAACTATTTTTTTCCCGCTTTCAAGAAAAGAACGCAGCTGCCCGGATCCTTCGGTCACAGCGCCCACGATCGAATTAACCTGGGAAAATCGTTTGATATTATTTCGCAGCTGTTTATCAAGAATCCGGCGGTCGGTTACGACGATAACCGTATCGAAGAGGTCCAGCCCGTTTTTTTCAAGCCCTATCAACTGGTGCACGAGCCAGCTTATGGAATGGCTCTTGCCGCTACCGGCGGAGTGCTGGATAAGAT
Source organism: uncultured Fibrobacterota bacterium (assembly GCA_963803935.1). Lineage (GTDB taxonomy): Bacteria > Fibrobacterota > Chitinivibrionia > Chitinivibrionales > Chitinispirillaceae > BOG-1184. The sequence goes on from CAWDOZ010000150.1 coordinate 8,332, forward strand.
ATCGTTTTCCAACGCCGCTTACCGGGGCATCTTTCAACAGTTTTCGTACAACATCGAGCTGGTGATACCGCGGGAAGATCTGTTCAAACCTTTTCTTATTGGTTTTTTCATCCTTGATTTCAATTTTTTGGGCATAGTTTTCCAAAATATCGGTCAGGCTGTCCTTGAGGAGGATTTCCTTCCATAAATAATCGGTTGCTATGCCGTCCGGATTCGGCGGGTTTCCTGCGCCGTCATTCCACCCTTTATTGAAAGGAAGGAACCAGGAATCCTTATCTTTAAGGCGCGTACACATGCGAACTTCGTGATCATCCACCGCAAGATGAACCGCACACCTTCCGAACTGGAAAAGAAGCTCCCTGGAATCCCGGTCGCGCTTGTATTGCTGGACAGCGTCTTCAACCGTCTGCTTGGTAAGCTTATTTTTGAGTTCAAACGTTATTACCGGCAACCCATTGATGAAAATGGCGAGGTCGAGTGCAAGCTGGGTCTCATTGAGGCTATAGCGAAGCTGCCGGGTAACGCTGAAGATGTTTTTCTTATAGAGCGCCTGCGCTGTGGGGTTTTTATCGGAAGGGCTGCCGTAAAAAAGATCGAGCCGTACCGCGCCGTCATTGATCCCTTTGCGCAATACATCGATAATGCCGCGCTTGCCGATTTCGCCCTGGAGCCGGTCAAGGAATTTTGTTCTTCGCGGCGTATCCTGGCTAAGCGAAAGGGAGTCGTATGCCTCGGGTTGCGTATCCTGAATGAAAGAAGAGAGCTTTGCAAGGTCTATCGCATGGTCGCGGTCGTAATCTTTTGGGATGCCTTCAAGGTAACCCGCTTCATCGACGAGTGAGGCGACGATTAAGGATTCAAGTGCTTTTTCGGAAGTATCAGTCGGCATGGTAAATCCATTACCCTCTATCCCAGGCAAAACGTCCATGCACCGCCCGCAGCATGGCAAAAGTATCGACGCATGCGACGTTGAATTCTTTGCAGATATTCGGTATGGGAACTTTTTTCTTTATCGAAGGATCGTAAACTTCATGGGTGACAACGGTCCAGCTGCGAGCTTTTGCGAATGCTACCAGCCATCCATCCGCTATCTGGGCGAATTCGGCCTTTGCCTCGCCCCTGAATTGCGAAGAAGCCTGAACCCATTGCATTATTGCTGAATATTGCCGTGAAACCTCCGGCTCTTCCGTTGAAAAGAACAGACTTTTTTGAGCTGAATCCTTTACCCACTTTCCAAGGTCATCGCCGGTTTTCACCTCATCTTTTATTCGGTCAATGCTGAAAATTACGGATTCATGATGATGGTGCATCAGGCACTCCCAGAATCCCGGACAGATATCGAAGGAATAATAGCGGCGATAAGCCTCGATAAAAACATTGGCATCCAGCAGGAAAATCTGCGCCGGGTTATTCATTTCAAGGGTAACCCTATTGTGGAGGCATATTTTTCAAAGGTTAATCCGCTCAAGCCGGTAAGCTTGTATGCATCATTATAAAGGAGACGCCCCTCCTTGGCAGCCATGACAACGGCAGACCCGAACCGGAAACCGATCCTGACATTCTGGGTTTTCCAGAAATCGCCGCCTTTGGATTTGGCTTTTTGTTTTCGCCGTTCATCGGTCATATAATGTTCATAAAACGCCAAAAACCTGTTTTTATTTATCAAATTCAGATCGAGACAGCGGCGAGCCGCGACCAGGCTGCTCACTTTAAAAAATCGGGCTACGTACTGAAAAGGTTCGGCTTCTTTTTCCGAGCCAGGCCATATTTTTCTTATTTCGCGTTCCGGTACCAGAAACTCTGCGGCTACGGCGTTGCAATAACTTTCAATTTTCTGGGTGGACGCAAGCATTGCATCAAAATTGGAAACCCCATCCTGACCAAGCCAGACATGGGTCAATTCATGCGCAATGGTGAACATCTGAGCAGATTGAACGTCCGCCCCATTTATGAAAATTAACGGAGCATAGGCATCGCTAAGCACAAAGCCCCTGAATTCATTGGGATCCAATTTACGACTGGTGTTGTTGCCGACAATGCCGTTTATAAAAATAAGAATGCCGGCAGCCTCGACCTGCTGCCGAAGATGACGGAGAGCATCAGCCCAACCCAGCCGTTTATTTGCCCAATCAGCCGTGATTCCCAGGACCTTCCGCATTTCCTCGGCAATGTGTTCCGGAGTATCATGATCCTTTGCACTGCCGACAAACGGAAGGGTATCGACGGCTTCTTCAATTAAAAAATCACGCATCCATTCCTGGCGGCGCTGCATAGTATAAATCGTTTCAAGCAAATCCGGGCTGGGGTGCCTT
>CAWDOZ010000151.1:0-7166 GCA_963803935.1 uncultured Fibrobacterota bacterium
ATTCCACCCCTACGCCGAGATCGACTCCAGCATCGTCTTCTCCCACGTGAGCATCGGGCGGCATTGCCGCATCCGGCGGGCGATCATCGACCGCGACGTGCACATTCCAGAGGGCACGGTGATCGGCTACGACCCGGTAGAAGACCGTCGTAATTACTTCGTGACCCAGAGCGGGTTGACGGTGGTCACGCGGGATTATTCACTCTACGAAAATCCGGTATCGCCCGACTTCATGCAGCAGTCATAAGCCAAGGCGTCGAGCCTCGGTCATATGAGGCTGCCGAAAAACTCATGCTTTGTATCAGGGCACGACTTTAGTCGGGCCGTAAATGATTGAGAGTATAGGGCTTTAGCCCCTGAGGTGTTGCTTTCCTGCCAAATGCAGAATTTTCTGCAGCCTCATATAGCACCCTGCCCTGTTACCTCTTCCCGCCAGGGAATATTTGACCGTATCCCATTCTGCTAAAAGCGTTTAGTGCGTCATCCGACTTGAATATGCAGGTCCGGATTAAGTCCGCGTCAGGCCATTTTTATCCTGTGATCTTCCGCGCAGCCTCGCCTCATGAAAAACCGAGGCTGTTACCTCTCACTCCTTCTTCTGACGCTGGCCGGCTGCGCGAAACACCGTTTCAGCTCAGACGTCTGCACTCCAGGTGCAGGTTTACGACTACACCGGTTTGAGCCCGGCAGCTTTCCATGAATTCATCGCGCGCACCCAGGAAATCCTGGCCGGTTCCGGCGTCTCGCTGGAGGTGGACGCATGCGCGAGGTTCGGCGGCGTGCGAGAGCCATACCGGAAGTTCCAGGCAGCTCGTGGTCAGGGTGATCGCTCCATTCGAGTAAAAGCCCTGAAGAATGCTCGCTTGGAGAAATTGGGCATGTCGATTGCCGACCATGATGGCGGCACCTACGCCACTGTTTTTCTAAAGCCTGCCGAGGAGAAAGCTTCCGACGCAAACCTCCCACGGATCGTGGTGCTTGCCTACGCCGCCGCCCACGAAATCGGGCACCTCCTTCTGGGGGACGCTCACAGTCCCCAGGGACTGATGAAAGCGACCTGGGGCGCCAATGACTTCGTGGCAATGTCACAAAACGACTTACGCTTCAGCCGTGAGCAGGCCCGAGAACTGACCAGCCGTTTCGGTGCTCCGCGTCAGGCTGAGGCCGGTGGAGGCATGTCGTCAGAAATCATTCGTAGTTGTTCATTATGATATACGACCAAATGTTTCATCCGATCTTGGCGAAGGGGGCGGGTTTTCAACTCTTTGGAAAGTCCCCCGCGAATTTTTATTTGCGCCTTAATCGTCGGATCTGGCAGCGGCTTCCTTCTCGCGTGCGCGATTTGCATCTAGTCCGCTCGTATGGGGCGTGGTCGCACACTTTGGTTTGCCTTTGCTCCAGGCGACAGCAATATTTTGGCACATTCTTTCTCCGGAACCGCCCAGCACTTGAGTTGATGCGGCGACTAATCGGGCAGAAATCCCACGGTGCGACTTTGAAAATCGCCGTGTTGGCGTGCAGTATCGGAGCCGAAGTCTATTCGATTCTCTGGATCATTCGCTCGGCACGACCGGATCTGAAAGTAGTCCTACAGGCCGTGGATATTTCAAGAGAAATCTTGAACCTCGCTGAAAGGGGTGTTTACGATTCCAACACCTATAAGTTTGCCAATGCTTCGATTTTTGAACGGTTGACCAAGGTCGAAATGCAGGGAATGTTTGACCGGGAAGGCAATCAGGCCAAAATAAAATCATGGCTTCGGAACGGGATCATTTGGATCGCCAGACTCCGTACGAAATGAACCTGCACTCCTCCTTGTCGCTGTAATCCCCCGCCGCACCAACGAGCGCTTCATTGCCGGCGGCAATCAAGTCCGCAAGCGGGAGTCGCACGGATCGGCTGAGCCGGGCAATTCCTACCACAAACCGCAGGTTGGCATTTATTAATAGTTTAACCGCAGTCGCATCGCCGGCGCGAATGCGCCGCGCCAATTCCAGTTCCTCTTGTTTTGTTATCGGCTCATACTTTTTAAGGGATATTTCCCTCAGATAGCACTGCAAGGCATCCATATTGGTATCCTTTCGTTAAGAGGTGGGCCATGCTCCCGGCCATTGCACCGATTGATGCGGTTACCGCCATTAGCGGTTTTTCCCCGCTATTAGTGTGATTAACCGCATGGAATTGGGCTCATAACCCAAAGGTCTTAACGATATACGCCTGATTTTATACATTGTCGCAATGCGGTTTTCTATAATTTTGGGCTTTCAGCCAGATATCAAAATGTTGCAACGCGAGGGCGAGCCGTATGGAAACAGAACTGCGGAAACCAAGCCTAAAGCAGAAGAACGAGGTAACTGATAGCCCGAATGAAAATCCATCGTGGTTTTAAGAGTGCCAGTCCTGCAAACAAGAAATTGTTTTGAATTTGCAGATCGGGAGGCGCTTAAGGCTCAATCCCGTGCATGGCATAGTTATTGCATTTATTGGGGTTCAAACGGCTCAACAAAAAGTAGGGCGGTATGCTTTGCCCCGCTTATGATGTTCCCAAATCTTATTTCCAGCATATTTGATCGCGCTATGAAACTGTATGCCGCCGTAAATCTGATGACACTTTTTTGTATCGTTGAAATCTATGGTCAATCTATAATCGCCAATCCGATTATTTCGCGGGGCAAACCCACCTATGGGTCTTCAAAAGGTACAGCGGTACTGGTCGATGGAAAGTTTAACACCCCTGCCTGGCCGGTTACCATGGGTTCCTGGGTCGCGATTAAAGTCGGCAAAGGACCGTCAAAAATCTTTTTAAACTGGAATAATCCCGCCTATTCATGGTCCGATAGCATTGGTAAGGCAACAAGCTGCAAGAACAATATGGAGGTTCCCCGCGATTACGATATCCTGATATCGTCGAATTCCACCCGCGGGTTCGACGGTCATTGGACGAAAGTGGCTTCGGTACGAACAAATACCGTGACCGCCAGGGGTCATATCATCGATTTTACCGGTGCGAGCTGGGTAAAAATGAGCATTTTAGCCGGCGGTGGGAAACTCGATGAAATTGAAGTTTTCGATGTCTCAAACGGTGCTCAGGATATCTGGTTTTTCACCGGCACCAGTATTTCGGCAAACACCTATAAGGATGCGCTCGTCCCGGCACAGAATTTCGCCGATTATATTGCGGCTGCGCATCCAGGCTTTCACCCCGCAATGATCCGGGGCGGCATCGGGTGCATCAACAGCACGACCTTTGCCGGCGATATTTCAAAATACCTTGATATGACCCGCAATGTTCACTTCTGGGCTATTGAAATGGGCACCAATGACGCATGGGGCGGTAATGATACCGGCGTTGCAGCATTTACAAAGAATATGCAGGTGGTTATCGACTCATGTAAAGCGGCGGGAATTCAGCCCATTATTGCCCGCCTGATCGCGACGGATTCAATAAAGGCCGGATGGGAGGTTAATCCGTTTTTTCTGAAGGTAATCGACAGCTTAACCAGCGCTAATGGGCTGATTGCCGGTCCGGATCTGTATTCATGGTTCAAAGCGCACCCGGGCGATTTGAACAACGATGGCGTCCATCCCAACGCCAACGGCGGAGCTGCTATTCAAAAGCTCTGGGCTGATAAAATGAGCATTTTATATACAAATGGGGCATCTTTTCCCAAGCAAGCCGACCCGCGCGATTCTTCCCGGCTGCATTAAAACGACCTGATTAAATCCCGAATATAAACCTTTGGTAAAAGCTCGAATAAGCATTTCATAGAAAATTTCTATTGCATTATTTTTATGAACAACTATATTATCTACGGAAGGGGCAGCTGATTTACCGTGGATTGCGACGAATCATTCAAGTTCATTCCTTTAGACACGCACCTATGAAATGCCATAACCGCAGCATTGCCGGTAAGTTCCGCTTTTGTGACTTGCGCAGTATTTTTTGCGCCTTTGCGGTTTTCTTCCTGTTTCTTTCCGTTTCCCGCGGAAGTGCCGCAACCCCGGCGGAGGCCGGACCCAAGTTCGAAGGTTCCCTGCGAGGAATTCTGGCGGTTTACGACGCACAGGGCGAAGCTGCGGCTCTGCGACGCGCGAAACTTTCCGGAGTGCGAATACGGCAAAACGCCGGAGAAGGGATATCCCGCTCATCCTCACGCCGGGCCCGGGTGTTTCGGCTTCAGGCATGAGCACCACCTGGCTTGAATCCCACGGAATACGCATCGAAGCACGATCGAAGACCTGGGTCAGGGTTGCGGTACCCCTGAGCCGAGTGCGAATTACCGGTGAAGATCCTGAGGTCGCGAAAGTTGAGCTCCCCCTGCGTCCGGTGCCGCTCGACTGCGCCTACGGCATGGGAAGCGTCGTATCCCAGGGCGTCGCCCTGACCTATGCAGATTCATTCCAGGCGCATAATTTCACCGGCGCCGGAATAAAGATTGCCATCGTCGACGGAGGGTTCATCGACCTCGACAGCGCCATTGTGCACGGTGAACTTCCCGCGTCTACTATTGATATCGAACTTCCCGGGAATGACGGGAACCCGATCACCACCGTAACCAACCATGGGACCTGCGTTGCCGAACAGGCCATGGGCATGGCTCCGGGCGCAACCCTGTACTGCATCCAGGTAGCCGATCAGGTCGACATGGAAAATACCCGAGATACTCTCAAGGCGCGCGGTATCCGGGTCGCCAACCTTTCGGTTGGATGGTTCGGCGGCGGCTATTACAATGACTCCGGGCAGATCGACCGGATCGTTGACAGCTCGCACGACATCGACAGCGTATTCTGGGCTGTCGCAGCAGGAAACCAGGCCCAGGCTCACTGGCGCGGGCCGTGGCTCAATTCTTCGGGTGGGGCCACCCTCTTTTTCTCATCGGTCGACTCCTTCCTGACCGTAACCGATTCGGTCGATTCCGAAACGGTATCGTTGAATTTTAATTGGAACCAGTACTCATCGACGCAGGGCCCGGCAACCGACCTGTACTTGTATCTTTACAACAAAAACGGTACGCTGGTTGATTCCAGTACCGATGTCGCTTCACCGACGGAAGGCGAGCCGATGCAGGAGCTGTCGTTCGTTTATTGTACTGCGCAGGGCCCCTATTCCGTCAAAGTGGTAAAGCACAGCGGACCGACCACCAATCTCAATATGACCCTTTTTGCACTCGCCGACTACGCAACCCTGACCTACCCATCAACCAAGGCCTATGCCGGACCTGGAAGCAGCCTCTGCGAACCGGGGGACTGCCACGGGGCATTTACGGCAGGCGCAGTGAACCAGGCGTACTACGACAGCGCCAGCCCGCCCATCGAATTCTATTCGAGCCGGGGACCCACCACCGATGGCAGGGAGAAACCCGATATTGCAGCTACCAATATGACCTCGTGCTATATTAACGGCGGCACTGCAGTCGCCTCCGGCACCTCCTTTTCCTCCCCGACCGTCGCCGGCGCAGCCGCCCTGCTCCTCCAGCGCTATGCACCGCTTTCTATTGTCAAAATTGCGGATACCCTCCGTGCATGGGCCAAGCATGCTCCATCAGGAGGATGGGATTCTGCATACGGTGCCGGCCTCCTGAACCTCAAATATCCGTCCGCGCCGCCGGTACTTTCTTCGCCGACCAATAACACCACCGGCATACCGGTGTCGGGCGGATGCTCATTGACATGGGGCACGCTGCCCGGAGCGGCATCCTATACTCTGCAGGTGTCGACCTCCACATCCTTTTCAACCACGGTCGTTGACCTTTCGTCATTGACGGTTTCTCAGTCGGCCCTTTCGGTAACGCTCGCGGGGGGCACCACCTATTACTGGCGGGTACAGGGAGTTTTCACCGCATGCTGCACCGGACCATGGTCATCCGCCTGGAGTTTCACGACCACCGGCGTGCATCTCACCGTACCGCTTTTGTCCGGCTGGAATTTGAGTTCCCTCAATATCCATCCGACCGACTCGACGACAAAAGGCATTTTCAGTGGTTTCAGGGGATTTTTGCTTGTTAAGGACGGATCGGGTGATCTCTATTGTCCATCTCTCGGGATCGACCAGATCGACACCTTCAGGACCGGCCGGGGATACCAGATCTATACCGACTCGGCCGACGACACGCTGCGGCTGAGCGGAAGTCCGGTCGCCGTCGCCTCCACGCCTATTTCACTGCAGGCCTCGGTCTGGAGCATCATCGCCTACCTGCCGCAGACGAACATGCCCATTGCCACGGCTCTCGCCGGGATCAGTGGACAGATCATACTTGCAAAGGATAATGAAGGCAACGTTTACTGGCTCGATACCGGAATAAACTCCATCGATACCATGCGCGTCGGCCAGGGCTACTGGATTGTCACCAGTGCCGCAGCGACCCTCACCTATCCTGCAGGAGCGGCCAAGCTGCTTTCCGGCGAAAAAATGTTTCTTAATCCCGGAACTCCCCGACATTACCCAAAACACCCGGTTACCGGGAACAACGCCTCGTTCTATGCGGACCGCATTGAACTCGCGGGACGCGCCGCTTCCGATAATTGCGAAGTCGGTGCCTTTGACACAAAGGGAGCCCTGGTCGGGGCCGGAATTGTTACCGGCGGCCGGACCGCCTTTGCTATCTGGGGCAATGACCGGTTGATAAGCGCGGGGGGTGGGTGCAGTCCTCCAAAAGAATCAGCTTCCGGTTATGGGATGGTTCAAGGGAATATCCACTGGAAAGCGACGGGCGGCGACGCTGCACCCATGGTGCCAATAAGATCCTCATGGCAACGCTTGTCGGTCCCAGGGAGGCGATGCCTGCAGCATTCGACCTCGCGAGTTACCCCAACCCGTTCCGGGAGCGTAACGATCTCCTTCGATGCCCGTCAATTGCCGGTATGGCCCGGCAGGAGGTTGCCGTTTCTGTCTACGACCTTAATGGCAGCATCATCGACAAATTGGCAAAGGGTAACTACCTCCCGGGCCGCTATACCGTAACCTGGCAGGGAAAAACAACGGTTCCGCAGCTTCAGGCCCGGGCTTCTACGTTGTCAGAATGCAGGCGAAGAACTTTTGAGAAGCGGAATAAAGCTTATCGAAATGCAGTAGCCGCGCCGCCATCCCTATCAGTAAACGGGAATGCACTCTTTCAGCAGATCGCGGCTTACCTCGCTGCGCAGCCGTTTCAGGGCGAGATATTTTA
>CAWDOZ010000152.1:0-37246 GCA_963803935.1 uncultured Fibrobacterota bacterium
CTTCTGGCGTATTTACTTGGTTCAGACTCGTACTGCTAGGGGCTTTCTCCGCTTCCATGCCAGCAAATTTGCGTAATTCAAACTTCTCAGCGGTTTCCCGCATTTTCTGTGCTTCGCCTTCTAGGGCCTTTGGGGCTCTTTTTCCGGCAGTGGTAGCTCCACCTATCCCAAGTCCGATTATATCAGCCACGGGCTCAGGAACGCCTAATTCCTTCAATCCTTCAGAGGTTGCTGATCCTGCAATTGCACCACCAGTCTTTTTCGCTAATTGTTTAGCGCCCCCTTTGACTAAATTACCGGGGGATAACCCATAAATTTCACCAGCACCTCTCGCTATCTTTCCTAATGTTCCTTGTGGTGATAGATCAAGACCTGTTTGTTCTTCTAAGAATTTCTCAGCTGCTTCTTGTGTTGGAAAGTATTGATACAGCTCCTGCATTGCTTCTTGAGCAACTTTCGGATCTAGCATTTCATCGCCTTCTCCGATATCACGCAGGGTCTCCATAGAGGCTCCTTGTGAGAGGGATTTCAGAATATCTAGCGGATAGGTAACTCTCTTTGCTACTCCTAATCCAGCTTGAACAGGAACACTGCTCGCTATTGATTGTGCTGTAGATTGTTCTTGCTCAGGGCCTCTGGGAGCTTCTTCCTCTTCTAATTCATGATCTTCAAAATCTAATGGTATAAGATCAGGATCCTCATCCATAACAGGAAAATATTCATCATCTAGAGGAATCAAATCAGGATCACTATCAGAAATCAGAATCATAGTAATTTATATCCTTCCTTCAGCTTTTTTTTGACTCCTGATTTCGGATATGAATAATTTTTTCCATCTTTCTCAATAAGAACTCTATCTGGGGGTACCAACCTCTTCTTTTTCTCTTGGATTTTTTGATTATATTGCTTGTCTAGGCTGCTGTCGATTGATCTAAACTCTTTTCGTAATGATTCTATTTGAGGTCTAGCATGCTTGTCAGCTAATGATTCGGCCTTGTCATAATCTATGTTGCGAATGCCGCCATATTCGTCGAAAACATCTTGTAAGGCTCTTTCACGTGCACTATTAATGTCGTTAATAATTTGCATCTGACGAATAATTTGAGCCCGGCCCTCTTCTGAGTTAGCCAAGGTTGGTAGACGCTTCATAAAGCGATCTAATTCAAAATTGGAAACTCGTGCACCATAAGAATCTTTGGCTTTAACTGTGAAATCGTTGACCGTCTTAACGAATCTTTGAGCTTCTGGTGATGCTAAACCAGGTATTAACAACTCACCGGTAGAAGGATTTATGTTAAGTCGTTGGATTGCTCCAATTTTTGGAGAGAGATCTTGGAGGATATTCAATGCATCTTTTTCAGCTTCCAGTCCTTGAGATTTCTTTTGTGATTCTTGATATAGAGGCAAGTTTTTAGAATATCGCTCTTCCTGGCGTCTAACACGCTCTTTAGGAAGCAAACCCTTGTCAAAGTCTATTGCTTTAATAGAAGGCTTTTCTGAGCCGTTGTCTTCTTTTTTAGACGGCTCTTGGCCATGAGGAATCGTTGTTGGATTTTGTTGGTCCATCTGACCCTGTTGAGGACCTAAAAGATCTTCAACTTCAAGACCTCGCTGGCGAGATTCAAGAAGTGTATTTAGAAAGTTTGTTTTACCACCTTCTGGAGCTGCTTTATAAAGCTCAGCGGCTCTTTCACCGAAATTGTTTTTAATTACATCATATCTCTGCTGATCTTCCACCGCATTAGCAGTGTTAGAGATATTCTTTTGTCCTAGTTGTGATAATTGTCCACCAAGCGTCTGGGCAAGATCGGGATTAGATGGAAGTGCGCTATATGCTTGAATAAGTTTCTGCTGCTCACTCAAATCAGGATTAGCATAAGCACTTTCTATATTCTTAAATCCCTGAGCGAGCTGCTTCTTCTGTCCAATAGCATTGCCAAATTGACCAGCGGTTTGAGCAGCCCTTCCAAACGCTTGGTTGAATCGTTCAACTGTCGTCGGTTTTCTATTTTCTTCTATGATTTGCATTGGCATATAGACCTATAAATAATTATTCGCAAAAGTTTGCACGTCTGCGTTGGATGTTCCTTGACCATTTCTTCCAAATGTGTTGTAACCTATTCCTGCCCCTGCAGCTGCTCCAGCAGGACCTCCAACAAAGAATCCTCCAGCTGCTCCTAAACCAGCTGCTCCAAGGCCTAACCAGTCGACACCTTCTTTCTGCTGCTTCTTAACCAATGAAGTTTCATATGGTCTGTTTCCAAGTAGTTGTTGACTCATGTTGTGAAGATCCATAGTCGCTTGGTGCTGAAGTTGCTGGCGTTGTGCTTGTAGATTCAATGCGAAATTTGATGCCTGATTTCCTGCTTCATTTTGAAATCCGCTGCTCTTTCGAGCGCCGAAGCCACCACCTGCACCACTAAATCTAGATGCTAAGTTGCCTTGTAAGCCTGCATATTGTTGCATAGCTGGTGCTTCAATTTGATTAAACAATTCTTGGTCGCCTCCAGCAAGTCGGGATAAATAACTTTGAGGTCCAACATTTCCAAGACCTTGTTGAAATAACTGCATCTGTTCAGGAGTATATTGTGCAACTTGGCTTGTTGAATAACCTTTAGGAATTTTGTTTCCAACTTTCCCGTTAGGACCTGCCATTGGACTCGCCATACCGTACGACATAAACCACCTCTTTTAAATTTAGATTTTATCACAAAAGAGGGGTGAGCACCAGGGGGGGTACGGACTTTATTTATCTCCCGAAAATGCTTGTTTGTTGATATTTGTTTCTTTGAAATTCTTGCTGCCGTCTTGCATCTTCTTGCATATCGTATTTATGTCCTACAATATAGTGTAGGCCTGTTGCAAGCGTGCGGAAAGCATCAGCTCCGTGAGAGGCCCAATTATGATGGGGTTGACTTGCCCAACATCCATCTCTGTCATTCCATTGCTTTTTGTAGTTTTCTAAGGCTTTAATACCTTTCTCACACTTCTTTTCATCAAACCAACAGCGATTAAGAATGTTGCGCACCTGATCAATGCCGGGAATAAGACCTACCTTCGGAGCTGGAATAAGCGAAACACCCATTTTTCTCGCACTTGCTTGCCTAGTCATACCGCTAGAGTACTCGTGGGCCATAATATCATGCGGTGCTATATGTTTCTCATAAACGTAAGGTTTTGATTTAACAACACCTAACCAATGCGATAATGATTCGCCAGAGCCCTCTAGATAGTCTATAAGACGTATTTCCTTGCCTAAAACCTGGAAAAACCAGATTGCTGTCGAGTCATTAAAACCTAAATCCCAGCTTGTACAAACGGGTAGAGTCTCATCATACGGAACATGCCCAATTCTATTTTCAGAGCGTGCCTGAGTAATCTGTTTTGAATAATACGTTCCTGAATTAGAGACCTCCCAACATTCTTCGGGAGTGCTCGGAAATTCCCTTCTCATATCCTCATTTTGAGTCGCATATCTGAGGGCATACCAGTTTCTTTGCTCAATATCGAGACGGATACCTAGTCCTTCAAGATGATCGAAGTAATCTTGCAATTCTTGGCTTATATTGACACATGACCCTATTCGATAACCGGGCTCTCCCCACCAAGGAAAGAAGTTAAATTTGAAATCTAGCTTTGACAGTTCTTTTCCAGAGCTGGCATTAGCCTGAGACTGTTTACATAGATCATAGAAATAACCTTCACGACCCTCACTAGTGGACTCAATAAAGCAATATTGACCGACTGCGATAGTGTTCAAAGACCCCGTCATTATCTCACGAGCCTTGTCAGGGTATTTTGCGCAGATCTTTCCGAATTCGCTAATGTGCAGATACTGAAATGTTGAGGAACGTAAAGATGTACCTACACGTAAGCTAGAACCATTAGAGAATTTGAGCATTTGACTGGTGTCATTATCTGCTGTTATTAGCCTCTTGATATCATCAGGAAGGCTGTCATAAGCAAATTTCACACGACGAAACATTTGCTGTGCATCTTCAATTGTGTGAGCGATAATCCCCGCACTTACATTGCTATTGAAGAGGCATCTATCTAGAAAGAGAAGGCATATGAACGTCGAAATACCCAACTGACGGGCTTTCAAAACAATGTTGCAATACCACATGTCATCGTAGAGCTGTTCTTGAGCCCAATTAAATCTAAATAGAGTTTTACATCCCGCTTTGTCCACTATTTGATAAAGGTTATTCATCCTCCATTTAGGATCAGCAAGGCGCTGTTTGGCTAATGCAATATCATTCTTGCTCGTCATTACTCTTCTCCACGACTAACTCTTTGCTTTTCCCGTCGACATCTTGAAGGATGAAGGCCAATGGATTTACAGCATCGCCGCTTAATTTTGATTCTACACGGTCCGACCAACCTGTTGTATTAGCTAATACAAGTTTAGTTATCGAAGCATTGAATTTATTTAATAAACCACCGCGAATTAAAAGACTTTTTTGCCAGAATTGAGCCCTCTTGTACACTCCCGAAAACTTTTCATTTTCGCTTGCCCATAGACTTAGGAGATTTGGGTCAAATCCTCTTTCCATAGCGAAATCTTCATACCAAAGGCTATTTTTTTCTTTCATCCATGCCTCAAAAGCTTCGGCTTGGTTTTCGATAAATTCCTTCGTGTATTTCTTAGGCCTACCACCTGTTTCACAGCCGGAATATGGTTTGTGTCCTTTAGGCGCTGGCATAAGCGACCTCCATTTGGTCAAGATAATCGCAAAGCGTTTTAATCATATCTCCGTGCATCCAGAAATACTGATTATCCATTGTTATTTCTGAATCTTCTCCTAAGCTTTTTGCTCTATTGAAAACTGTCCAAGGGTCCAGCATTACTCTTCTGGTTTCTTTATCATGATATCGATCGCATGATCTTTGTGGTTTGTCCAAAGTTAAATAAACACGATGGGCAATTGGGCCAAATTCTTGGATAACCTCATTGAATAATTTTGGTCCTCCACCTTTGTCGGCTTCAATTAGTTTTGGTCTCGCAACGGTTAGTAAGTTTTCAATATCAGCTTTTGTACGTTCATCTAAATCGTTCATGGCATCACCTAATATTTAAAATTCGGATTATAAATTTCTCACTGATTGTTCACCATCCCACTAGATGCAATCTCAGCAAGCTGGTTAAGATCACTTTTAGTTTGCCTGTTCGAACTCATCTCGCAATTCCGGCGTCCGCAGATCCTCGTCTGGTAGCTAAACCGCTATTCTAAAGCAGACGACTGGGTGCTCCAGTTCCGGATTATCGAACTGGGAGGAATCGCCCTATTCCTTACTCGCTTGCTCTTCTTCAATTTCACCCAATGGATCGATATCCCGGTCTGTCACCTCGACCAGCGCGGCCAGCTTTGCCGCCAGCTCGGGGGTCCAGCAGGCCTCCGGGGCGCGCCAGTGCCAGTTGCCGTCGGCTACGGCGGGCGTATTCATGCGGGCTTCGGAAGCCAGCTCCAGCAGGTCCTGTGCCGGGATCACCGCCATCTGCGCCACGCTGGCCTCGACGGCTCGGATCAGCGGCCAGACCGGCTGCTTGCCCACCGGCCCCACGTAGGACTCGACGGCGGCGCGCTCGGCTTTGGAGGCTTTCTTCCACCAGCCCTGCGTGGTGTTGTTGTCGTGCGTGCCGGTGTAGGCCACTGTGGCGGGGGTATAGCGATGGGGCAGGTGGATGTGCGCGCCCCGGTTGCTGAAGCCGCTGTCCAGGGAGGTTGCCCCCGGCGACGAACTGTCGGACTGGTGGGCCAATCCAACCACTTCGAGAAGGGATACGCTGGTCTTTTTTGTCGTCATGAATTTCTGCGTCACTTCGAGGCGGCGATCGTAAAGTGTGTAGTCGCCGCCGTCCGGGACCGTGTCGTCATGCGTGACCGAAAGGAAATCCACTGCCGCGCCGAGGGTGAGGCGCCTGATGACCCGCTGCACTTCGAACCGCGTATCGAAACTTCCCTCTTCGTAACCGAGGAGCTTCCGGTAGTCGGGAGTAAGGGTCAGGCGGGCGGTTACCAAATGCAGCGAATCGTTGTGCGGCGACCAGGCGATCTCCTGACGGTACGAGCAGTCGGCACTGAGCACCTGCGAACCCGTCCCCGGCGAGCCGAACCATGAGTCAAGCGAGAGGAAGCCGGGGATATAGGAGGGGAGGTCGTTTCGCCCGGCATCCACCTGCTCCTGGGAGGTGAGCGTCCCGTCCCAGGAAAGATCGCCGAGAAGACCGGGCGCATGCTTCCGGGGTTTGTAATCCCACGTGACATCCGCAGTGGTTTTCCGGACCCGCTCGTCAGACGACTGGTTGTAAACCTGCTGCTGCTGCATGAAATAATCGCCGGGAACGTGCGGAACATACTGCTGCGTTGCGGTATCGTAAATGTACGTGCCCATTCCCTTGCCTGCAAAGATCGGCACCTGAACGATGGACGAGGCCATTTCGGCATTGGTCGAGTAGTGCTGCCGGGAGGTAAAGCCGCTTCCCGCCGGGGTAACGGTGCTGGCAAGGTCCACGAGCATGGTTGTCGTCCGGATGCCGTCGAAGTCAACCGATTGATCGTAGTTCGCGGAGCCGTTGACATGCCATCCCGGAAGGAACGAATGGCCGATCGATTGTTCCCAGCGGACCTCGTACCCGGTATCGGTTGTGGCGCTGGTACCGTCGAGGCTTTTCGTTTTCAAAAGACCCAGCAGTTTTTCCTGCAGGTTCAACGGCAGCAGCCCGTAGGTTATGCCTCCCTCTTCGAAACCGCTGCCGTTCCCGAGCGAATCCCACCGGTACAGGTCCCGCCAGGTGAGCCCGAAGGTCTTGGCGCGGGAAAGCGAGCGTGGCGGCCGCATCCTCCTGCCTGCCGAACCCCCGGTCGCCCTCGGCTTCGGTATGCCGGAAAAAGGAGCCGCTGTAGCTCGCAGAAAAGCCGTTGTCAAGGTGCAACTGCGCGCCGGGGATATCTTGTCGGTCAGGAGCAGGGAATCGGCACGGCTCTGCCCGTAGGTGAGGCTTGTCGTGAGTCCGGGAAGAATCGTCGCGCCGGTGGTCGCGTCCCACTCCTGCCGGTTCTGCGGGGTCTCGGCAACGGCGGTATCGTCCCACTGGGTCAGGCAGTCGTACAGGGACAGCGGCTGCCCGGTGAACCGGCTGGAGGTAAACCGGTGGTCCCCGGCGAACCAGAGGGAGGGCTCGAGCGGGTTTCGTTTCCCGAGGAGAAAGCTAACGTCGCTGGCGGCCGACAGGACGCTCTGGCCGGGAAGCGTCGAGAAGAGATTCTTGTCGACGTCCTCACCGGCAAGGTCGACCGTGGCCTTGAAAAGAGGGAGGTTGACTTTAGCCATTATCTCGGCCGACGTCGTCGACGACGGGGCGGGCAGGGGTGCGAGATCGGTATAACCGCCCGAATCGGCATAGACATACTCGGTACCCCGCTGGTCGGTGGACAGGATCTTGTAGGGCCCGGCCTGTCCCGCTGCGGCCGCGGTGAAATAGACGTAAAAGAAGTTGTAGATCGAGTCCGGCGCGTTGACAGGATCGTAGGGCGTAAATACCCAGATGGAATCGGAACCGTTGAATTTTCTTTTGTAGAGCGGCTGGATCTGGCTCTGGCTCGCCACATCGTTGGGGTTGACCGGCATCGCCGTCGTTGCGAGCGGAGCGGTGCTGCCCGCCGCTGAAAGCGCGGCGATATCCGCACTCGTCAAATTGAGGTCGATGGTCTGGTTCTTGTTGTCGGCCTCGGACCAGATGACCCCCTTCACCGAAACGCTCGAATCCGGCGTTGCAATCCCGATCGTGCCGCCGCCGATCAGGCGCTCGTAGTAGAACAGTTTGTATTCGTACTGGAACTGGATGAGGTCCTCGTTGCGGATGGTGTTCTTGGGCGTAAAGGTCACGGTGCCGAGCGAATAATCGACGACGTAATCCTTGTCGCTTCCCTCTTCGAGCTCCTTGCCGTTGAGATCCACCTTCATGGTGCCGGACACCGGCATGATCTGACCCGGTTCGCCGTTGCCGGTGAGGTAGTAGGGCCCCTGGACGCCATCCTGCCCGCTTTTGGTCTCTATCGCCGTTTTGCCGCCGGCGATTGCGCCGAACGCTCCCACCGAAAACATCGACCCCTGCGGCGTGAGGTTCAGCGATATGCCTTTGATCTTCTGCTCGCCCGACAGTAACCCGTTGCTGAACGGCCAGGCAACGTACTGGTCGCCGATGATCGAGTTGAACGAGGGATCCTTGATCTCGATGTTTATCATGTCGAAGTCGCTGATGTCGCGGGTTTCGCCGTCGAGCGAGGAGCTCTGGTCGGAAAGGTGGGCGGTAACCGAGGTGCCCGGCCTGATCTCGCCGCCGATCCTTACATCGAGTCCCTGTTCGAGGTTCACCTGCCCCAGCGTGCCGAGGGACGCCGATACGCTCTTGTACCCGCTGATGGTGAGCTTCTCGCGGCCGGAGGTCCCACCGGATGCCGCCAGCGTATCGGGCCTGAGCGTCGTATCGGACGGGTCGAGGTACCTTTTTGGAAAAAGCGAATAGACCTTGGGAATGCCGTAGAACCCGGTCGCGAAGCGGACCCGGATCGGGACGCCGCTGTCGATGGGCTTTACAAAAAACACCGTGTTCCGGTCCGGGAAGAAGGTCCAGCGCGGAGGGGTAACGGTATCGTAGAGGCGAATGGTGATGGAGGCCGAGTCAGGAAAAGAGTTCCCCAATACATACGGTCCGGCACCACCGTTCCCCGAAAGAGTAGTGTCGACCACGGCCGCGTCGGAAGCAATAAATGCGCAAAATAGAAAAAGGAATACCTTTAAATGAATTATTCCATCTCCTCTATAATATTGCTTATGGCGTTGCCGCGAAGGGAAAGTTCGGGAGCTGCACACATAAGACAATTACGAATAATAATGAATTAAAGTCTTGGCTTATATGCGCGACGGTATAAGCCCGGCAGACACCGCCCTTCAGCAGGTCCCGACCCGCATGCCGCTACTCATGGTACAGGATGGCCGAAGCTACCTGCTCCGACGCCGAAGGTCCCACAAGATAATCGATAATTTCAAGGCCGAAGGCGATTGCCGTTCCGACCCCGCGGCTGGTGATGACCGTCCGGTCCCGCACCACCGGCTCGTCGACGACCACGGCACCGGTAAGTGCTGCCTCATTGCCGGGATAGCAGGTCGCCCTTATTCCCGGGAGGATCCCCGCCGCGCCGAAAGCCGTCGGCCCGGCGCAGATGGCGGCGCACAGGGCGCCCCGATCAAAGGTTTTGCGGATGAGCTGCCTGAGAGGATCCGAGGCGGAAAGGTTTCGCGCTCCGGGCTGGCCACCGGGGAGAATGATAGCATCGAAGGGGCCGGAAAAATCGGCAAACAGCCGATCGGCGGTTATGGTAATCCCATGAGAGCCGGTGACCTCCAGCGAATCGAGGCCGAGCACGGTGACGGTTATTCCTGCCCGCCGGAGCAGGTCGATCGGGGTTACGGCTTCGGTTTCTTCGAAGCCGGGTGCCAGAACTAAGATTGCATGGGGTTGGGACATATGGGCTCCTTGCCGGATTTAAGCTTTTTGGTGGGGGAACCTCGCTACGCGGGTTCCCCCTGGTCGGAGCCGCGCAAAGCCGCGTCTCCGACTCACCCCTTCCTGCGGAAGTGGGCGGCTATGTTTGCCTCTGGCAGACGCTCGCCCACTCCCGCAACGCTCACCTGAGGTAGAAAACACAATGAAAACCACAGAAATATCGATCATTCTTAATTAAAACAATTTGCTGATTCAAAATAATCAATTGAACGGGCGAAATCGCTGAAAAATCGTATATTATTCTTTTCTGCCTGGCTGAAAAAAGCCGGAGGCAAAGACAGTTTTTCAATATTTTTTCTACCTCATGGAGGCGTTGCGGAGGTACGAGGGCGCCTGCTGAGCAAAGCGAGGCAGGCATCGCCTCGTACTTCCGCAGGAAGGGGTGTGCCAAAGACCCCGCAGCCCGGCTTTGCGGGCGCGGAGGCTTTGGCCAGGGGAAAACGCCGTAGGCGGTTCCCCCACCGGAATCTAAATTGACCCCCGGCAAATGCTCCACCTCTTATTACCGGCAACAACCGCAAAAATGAATACTATAGCCAAACCAATCCACTTGCTTCCGAAAATTATTAGCACCATAAGTATTCATTACGCCCTCCTGGCAACTATCACGCTTTTCTCCGGCTATCTTATTTTCAAGAACCTCGGGGACGCGGCGCTCTGGAGCGACGAGGCTGAAACCGCCATCGTTGCTCGCAATTTTCTCAATACCGGCCATTGTACCGGCTGGGACGGCCGCAATTTGCTGACCGACCGCAATGGCGCCTGCCTTGATAAGAACCTGAACGACCGCAACCCGCCGCTGCAATTCGTGGTCACTGCCGCCTCATTTGCGCTCCTTGGCGTCAGTAATTTTGCCGCGCGGCTTCCCTTTGCCCTGATCGGGCTGCTCACGGTGCTTCTGCTCTATCTCACCATCCGGCTCGAACTCCCCGACCGCCCCGCCGCTGCCCTGTACGGCGCAGGGTTCCTCGGGCTGTTTACGGAATATATTCTTTACGTGCGCAATGACCGGTACTATTCGCTCGCCTGTTTTGCCGCCCTCCTCACCTTTCTGGCCTCCCGGCGATTCATGCGCAAGCCAAACGGCGCCACCGCACTCGGGCTCCTTGCTTCAGCGATTTTCCTTTTTTACTCCCACATGCTTATTGGTGTTGCGGTACTGATTCCGCTGGCGCTGTACTCCGTGCTCTTCGAAAACGGACTTTTGACCAAAAAGCATTGGCTGCACATCCTTTCGATTTGCCTTTTGTTCGCCCTTGCCACGGTTCCCTATGCTTTCCTGCACCGCCTGTGGGAGCGGCCGGACATGCCCCACGGCGTTCCCCCGATTCAGCATCTCACTATCCTGCTCTGGTTCCTGCGGGACAGCGTAACCTCCGGAATAGCTCCCTGGGCAATTGTCGCGGCGGCGGCGGCACTCATCCTGACCCGGGCGCTCGAACCGAAAACCCTTGCCCTGATGAGATCGGCCCTCTTCATCCTTGTCGGCCAGATCATGGTGATCGGACTCATCTCGCTGCAGGAGCCTCCTAAGGATCCCGGGCGGCTTGCACAGGCGGATATCCGCTACCTTGTCGGCTGCTTTCCCTTTACCGCCATGCTATTCTGCGGACTTCTTGCATCGGTCCACCAAAGGAGCCGCCTGCTCGCGCCCGCCCTTGGAGCAGTCCTGGTTTCCACCAACTGTCTGTATGCGCTTCCCGTGCAGAATCGCTGCTACCTATATCCCCATGCGGTTGTGTATTCTCCGCTTTACGATTACTGGCAGGAGATCCATCACCACTACCGCACCGCCGCCGAGGCGGTCGCCGGGTTCCTGCGGCACTACTCCTCTCGCAACGAGACCTTTCATGCATGGCCGGAGTACCGGAACGATCCGCTGCTATTTTATACTGGATCCGACCTGATTGGTAGTTGCGGGCTGGATTCGACAACCTCCCTTGGAACCGCAAGGGTAAAGGCCCTCAGCCCCTGCCTGCTGGAAAATGAAAATTTCCCGGATTGGATCATTTTTATGGGCATGTTTGCCTACGGCCCGGAGGTCATGCGCCATTTTTCTCGCACCATTGTCGAAAAGGACGGTTTCCCCGGCAGTAACGACTATGAGTTTGCCGGCGATCTGGCAGTCTACCCCGATGAAACTACCCGTCCCGAAATTTTCCAGCATCATTTCGGCGCAATCACCGGTTTCGGGCAACCCGACCATGTCATCATTTTCCACAAGGTTCCGCAGGACCCCGACACCTGGCTCGTCCATTTCCCGCGAATATTGCAGGCGGGTAACGTTATCCAGGACCCGGCCATGCCCTTCCGGGATATGCAGAAGCTTTTCGGCCTGTACCTGCAGAACAGCGCCCTGGTCAAGAAGCATTACTCGCGCGGGACAATCCTCGCCTGTTTCAATACCTACCGGCAGATGCTTGTTGACAGAAACATGCTCGCCGAAGCGAATGCCCTGGACCGGTTTATTTCAAAGCAATAGGCGTTTATCGGGCGGATGCGGGATTACGTTAAATTGCGGTAGAGTATTTTATACTCGCACGGTACATCACCATCACTTCGAAAGGCAGGAAACGTCATGAATATTTCCCGTAAACCGTTGAGCCTGGCATCGCTTATGGGCGCTATAACGCTGGCGGCGCTGGCAGGCGGCTGCTGCGAGATCATCCCCCCGGGCCATGTCGGCATCAAGGTCAATAATTACGGCACCAAGCGCGGCGTGGAAAACTATCCGCTCCAGACCGGGGCGGTCTGGTACAACCCGATTACCACGAAGGTCTTTTCGTACCCCACCTCCATCATTACCGCCGTCTGGACAAAAGACACCTCCGAGGGCCGGCCTGTCGACGAGAGCATCACCTTCAACACCTCCGAAGGCACCTCGATTTCCGGCGATGTGTCGCTTTCGTTCTCGCTTAACTCCGACTCGGTCCCGAATTTTTATGTGAAGTTCAGGAACGATGACATCCAGGAGTTCCTGCACGGCTACCTGCATAACGTCGCGCGCGACGCCTTGAACGAGATTGCCAGCAAGTACGCGCTCGAAGACCTGTACGGCTCCAAAAAGGAGGAGTTCCTCAGCACGGTCAAGATTCGCATCAACAACGATATCGGTCGCTACGGGTCAATCAGCCAGTTCGGCTTTACCGGCGCATTGCGCATGGACCCGCGCATCGTCGAGGCCCTGAACAACAAGCTCAAGGCGGTCCAGGATGCGATCACCGCGGAAAACGAACTGCGCCAGACCGAGGCGAATGCCCGCAAGCTCGTCGCCCAGAAGGCGGGCGAGGCCGAGGCGAACAACAAGCTGGCCCAGTCGATCTCCCCGAACCTCCTCGAATGGAAGCGCCTTGAAATTTCTGAGATCTGCGCGCAGAAGTGGGACGGGAAGCAGCCGGAGTTTCTTTCCGGGGGCGGGAACAGTCTGATGCTGCAGTTGCCGGTTCCTAAATAATAGCAGATCGCTTATGTAAATTCCTTTGATTGGGGAACCGCACTGCGGTTCCCCAATCCATTTAGAATATCGTACATCTCTTTGCCGCATTTCGATTCCCGGCCTTAATACGCACCAGATAGATCCCTGAAGTCACAACATTTTTTCCTATGTCGGCGGTATAGGAACCGCTCTCCCTGACGCCGGAATAAAGGGTTCTGGCGATTTTCCCGGAAATATCATACAGCATAAGACTCACCGGGGATTTTTCAGGAATTCCATAACTGATCTTCGTTCCGGCTGAGGATTGCGTAAACGCAAGGGAAAATTGCGGCAGCCCGGAAATCTTTCCGTTCCCCCGCACCGCCGAGATGGCTAACTGGACCGAGTCCGCGGTTTGATAATTCATGTTGCCGCTGCTGTCGACCAGCCACACATAGAGCGGTCCTCCCTGTGACAAGACCGTATCCGGGGCGGGGTGGAAGGTGCCGGTCGTGTCAAAAGCCGAGGTGGGGGGCGAATTGCGTTTATAGTAATATTCCGCGATACCGCTTGGGTCCGGGGGATTGGTCCATGAAATGACAAATACGGAATCTATGGCCCCGGGAACGGGATTCAAGACATGGGCAGCAAGATTGACCGGCGCAGGCGGAGGAAGTGGTATCGCCGAAGGGCCCCTTGAGAACCGGCTTGTAGATGACGATGCCCCGGGTAAAGTCGTCGAAATAATCATAGATTTTCGCATTAAGAGTGTCGGCATTGGTCGTATTCCACCAGTTATACCGCAGGTCCCTGCCATAGGCGGTACGGTTGCACAGCGCATAATCGCCGGAGCTGATGTTATTGGTCCTGATGAGAACATTTCCGACATTCCCCCCGGAAATTGATATGACGGAATCCGTCAGAGAGGAGATGGTATTGAAACGTATGGTCGGCGAGCCGTTGGTGATGTTGATGGCGCCGCCGTGATCGGCAGAATTATTGATAATGGTATTGTTGGTAATGGTTGCGAAGTTCTGGACGTATCCGCCGTACAAAGCAATTCCGCCGCCGCCGTAGGCCGCGACATTATTTGAAATCAGGTTGTTCGATACGAAAGTGATGAGCTGACCTCCGCCGCCGTCACCGCAGAGATAGATACCACCTCCGTCAAGGGTGCCGGCCGTTGCCGTATTATACGTGATGGTGTTATTCGAAATGATGCAGGTGTCGGCAAAGCTGCCGGACCCGTTATTGGAGATTCCGCCGCCGCACCAGCCTGCGTTATGCGAAATCGTGTTCCCGGTAACCATTACCGATGCGTCGGTAATATCGATGCCTCCTCCCGAGAGAGCGCTCGAATTATTTGAAAGGGTATTGCCGGCTATGAGGCCTGAAGAGCCGTTAACGTCGTAATCGCCATTAACGGTAATGCCTGCGCCGCAATAACTGTAATTATCGGTTGTTGTGTTGCCGGTAATGGTGCTGTTCGTAATGGAGGTTTTGCCGCCCAATATGCCGATGGCCCCGTAGGCGGTATTGTTGGAAACGGTACAGAAGCCGACGCAGATTGAATCCGCATCGTCGCCGTAAATTGCGGTATTGTTTGCATATTCGATCCGGCAGTAGCTGAAATGACCTTTTGATTTATGCTGGAACCACAGCCTGGCCCAGGGCTTCGTTCCACTTCTTGTAAATACGATGGAATCGCTGGCGGTTCCAATGGCATTTAAATACCCCTTTACCAATATGCAGCGCGCCGTGTCCAGCTCCACTACTACGCCGGGCTGAATGGTAAGCGTTACCAGCGTATCGACCAGCAGGTTACCGCTCGTGACCATATAGGGGCTGCCCGCGGCGGTCCATGTCGTGTTCGCGCCGATGATACCGCTCACGACAGTGGCGCCGCCGGCCGTGACGGATAAAACGGCCAGAATCCCTGCACATACCTTTGCGAAGACCTTATTCATTGCCCCTCCCGACCGGCTTTTTAAAAAGGATATGCCTCAACCCATTAGAAAATGCGCTATTTCCGCCCGTTTAAAGTATGTCTCGGATTAAACTAATTTGACCGCAGCTTCCGTGGTCCGGCAGGCCCAGATTTCATTCAAACTGCACCATCCTACTATGCGAATAAACTAAACCGTGCACATCGCGATGTCAAATTTGTTCCTTCCCACTGCCTTTTTCGCAACTGCAAACAATAAATCTCCTTTACTTTTATTTTTCAAGAATTCCGATTTTCCGGGGGTTTTGACCCACCGTGGAGCATGGGTAGGGTCAAAACTCCAAAGCCCTTAAAACCATGAAGATAGATCGAAATTTCGGAAGTTTTTGTAAATTTGATGGGTCAAAACTCCAACAGTAAAGAGATCCGGTTGATGATGATTGATAGCTGAATATTTTCAGGGCATGAAAAGAGAAGATACGAAAGAGACAATTTGAAAAAAGACAAAGGCTTAGAGAATCAGCTGTAACTTCACTTGGGTGAATATTCAGGGATTTGCAAAGGATAGCAAATGACTGCCGCATGGTAAAAATCTCCGAAAATCGGGTCATTTCCGGGCATAGCTCACGCTATGGCTCCTTCCCCTCACCCCTGACCCCACCTCACCCCGGCCCAAAGCTGCCGGCCCTCTCCTGAAGGGAGAGGGAAGACTCGCTTCGCGGAAGAAAAGGCAAAATAATAATGCTTTCTAGCAAAAAGCACTATCCTTTCTTCTGAAGTGAGAGGGAAAAGCCGCTTCGCGAAAAGGTTAAAAAATGCGAAGACCTTTCTCGCGCGAAGCGCAATCCTTCCTCCTCTGTCTTGTCTCCTCCCCTGTGGGGGAGGGGAACGGGGAGAGGTCAGGAAGGGTCGCCCTTGGGCGGAAGGAGGTCAAAGGCTTGCGAACAGATGTGCTTCGCCCTTAATCCGAAAATGTCAAAGAACAGGCGCTTGCCGGGGCAAAGGCGAGCCCGCCTCTGCCCCTGTTGCCACACTAAGCTGATCCAACAATCATGGCACGATGACTCACTATCGTTAGGCCGCACCTCTTATCTACCGTACCTCACTCCAGGGATAATTTCCTGAAGCGAGAGGGAACCAAGGGGCCCCGTGCCGGACGCCGTGTGACGGACGCAAACACCTTTTGAGAGGGCGCTACCCCCTCCGGGCATACAGCGCGGTTTGATTGAGCTCGAATACTCACTAACGTTAGGCCGCGCCTCTTATCTACCGTGCCTTGCCCACGGGGATACACTCCCGCGGGCAAGGGGGAACCAAGGGGCCCCGATGCTCTCCGCAATATGCCTGCTACCCTATAATATAGCACAAAAATAGATTAAAAGCAAGAAAAAAATACAATAAATAACTAAATAAATCATAAGACGTTGAAATGTATAAATAACAGATGGATTTTTTTAAAAAGGAAGTCAATGGTTTTGATCTGAATCATAAAAATTATCCAGTTCAGGCCTTGATTTTCATGCAAAAATAAAACTTAGTTTTATTAATGCATGCAATAATAAAACTTTCTTTTATTATTGCATACAAAAAAGGCAATATATTCACTGGTCGTTTCCCTTGATCCGCAACCGAGGAAAACGGAAGATGGGATACTCATACTTCCGTGGAAGGATTTTTTAACGCGGCTGTGGGCGGGGGAAATTGGGTGATAGGAGATTTTTATTAGTGGGGAAATGAGCTTAAATCAAATACCCTTTATGGGGAAATTTACTTACCCAGCCTGACCGTTCAATTTGAGGTCAGATTCCTCGCCTGGATACAGGCAACTAATTTATTCTTAAGATCTTCGGAATCGGACCAGAAGATATGCGGCAGTTGCCGAGTTCAGGAATCGCTAAAAGCCATCATTTGCGGCGATTTTAACTGCTTTGCGGCAGTGCGGATTTCTTGAGCGGTACCCCGCAATCTGAACAATGATTGGCGCTTTCGGCATATTCTGCAAAACACAAGGGGCAGTAGGCAAGATTACCGCCCTCTCCCGCTTTATGGAGGTCAAAATCCTTTTCACCTATGCCAAATTCTTTTAAAATATAAAGGTAACGTTCCTTTAAAAATTCAAACCGATGTTCAAGGTCCTCAGGCAGTTCGCCTGATAGCGATACCTCCAAGCCATTAAATTGGGATCGAAAAAACAGAATAAGTTGTTCCTTTTTTAAAAGCAATGCCGATGCTGCGACAACATCATAATTTGACAATAGTGGTTCGGTAAGATCGGCAATAGAATGGGCTATGCCAACTGGACAGAGAACCAAGGAAATAATCTCAGTTATTTCAATTTTGTGATGTATTTTTTTTGAACAAATACAAAAAGATGCTATACTGATTAAATAGGCTATCAGAAGAAGGATAAGAATCGGCAAAATGGTGAAATACATTATATCATTAACGATTGCCCAGAATGGAAAAACAATCATTAGTAATACGACAAATGAAAAACTGCTCAATCTTAATATTTTCATTTTACGCTCAGCATTGCTAATAATTTTAGCAATTACAGCGGTATCCGTCATATGCAAAATGTCTTTCTCAATTAATAATTTGGCGGTATCCGGATCGGCTTTCCTTAACCGGAGCAGCAGGGAATAATAATGGTCCCGAGCCAAGGGGGTTTGAAAATTCAAACGGAAAATCTCATTTATGTGTAGAAAATTATCGCTGATCCGAATCTTCAATATATCAGAATATCTGATACCTATATAATCACCGATCGTACAATAAGGCAGTCCTTTGCAATCTTCCGATTTAGGTACATACAGAGCGGTTTTGGTCAGATAAAATATCGGGGTGGAGAATGCATATACCCTTGTTAAGGGTACAACATGCACAATGCGCAAACCGGCATAGAAAATAGCCGACCGGTTAAAGGTATTAACTGAAATGCTTACATGATTACGCCTAATAATGCTGATACACTCTGCAAAATAAATAATGAATAGTGCGATAAGTATTTCTTGTGAAATGGGCATAGGAATCGTATCGGCTAAGCTCGACTTATGCAACCTTCTCGCTCTTTTTCCTGAAGATATTCTTCATCCATTTGAAAAACCCTCCGATTGCAGCCAGGACGGCAAGAATAATCGGCTTAATAAATTTTGCCAGGAATTTAAAGAAACCGAACTTCACCGCAGCTGCACCCGCCCCTCCGGCAATTAGCGCCGTCAGTCCGTATTCGGCAATTTTATCACCTTGGACAAATTCAAAGTACCTCTTGCCTTGCTTATAGGAAAAATCAGCCAGTAGCAATTGCACTCTAGGCATTATTGAATCCAATTTATGAGCGGATGCAACTAATACTATGGAGGTAAATCCGGTTCTGCTCAAAATCCGTGTGTTGTAATTAGCAATGGTATCGCCGTGAGCTTCTGCAAGGATTGCCCAGCTTAAATTATGAGATGTTACATCATAATAAGGTTCCTTATACCAGCTTAAAACGTGAATAGGGGTTCCCCCCATTTTCTCTCTTTCTTTATTCGATTCCTCGGTTTGTTTACCGATGCTTTTAAGAAGCGCGGCCGCATCAATTTTCCCCTTATCGTCATCATTGACATAGCCTACCGGATGGTATTCAAAAAGCACAAACCAGGCAAGACCCTCATTCTTGGGAATAACCATTCCGAGTTCCTGGTTATGCGAAGGATTGCCCATTAATTCCATAACCTTTTTTGTATCGCGTGCATCGGCAAAGGCATAGTTGGAATCAATACGAATTTGAGCGAGGTTATCACCCATGTTTGCTATTGTCGGTCCGCTCATCCAATTTATATTAGGGTCCCTCTGGCTCTGAGCAGAAACCAGAGATATGCCGGCAGTAATCGAAATGAGGCAAAATCTAATGAAGATGGTCATGGATAGTATTCCCTGATCAGGTGAAGGTCATCAAATGCGCCGATAGAATAAATTACGCTTCGCGAATGGTTGAATCAAACTAAATCTGGTTTATTTCGATCAATTGATCTTCCTGCCTGTCTCTTCCCGCTCGCTTTCCCGAACCCCATTTTCTTTCCTTTATCCGGAGAATATTCCTTAGGAGGTAATACCGGCGGCTTTTCCGGATTCGGTTCCGGCTGCAAAATGCTTTTCAGCGCCGCAAAGGCAACCTGTATCTGCCGGTCGTGTACATCGAGCCTCCGCTCGGTATGTTCTATCGCCTTCCGTAATTCCGCATTATCCGCCACAAGGTTGCGGATGCGAACAAAGGCCCGCATTATCTGAATATTGATCTGAATTGCGCGCGCGGATTTCAACACGCTTGAAAGCATTGCCACGCCGTTTTCAGTAAAAGCATTGGGCAGGTATTTAATATTCTGCCCACGTTTCAAGATCACAAATTGTGATCTTGAAACTTCTGCTTCTTCCTGCGTCAGATGGAACATGAAATCTTCCGGGAATCGTTCGATATTTCTTTTCACGGCCTGGTTAAGGGCCCTTGTTTCAACTTCGTACAGGCTGGCGAGTTGAAGTTATTTCTGCATAGGCGCAAGAGCCGCCACCGGTTCAACTGAGAACGCAACTGCTGCAAAGCTAATCGCGTACCCGCAAATTTGTGGATATGGGAGGATCACAAAGCCTGGGTCGAAGACCCAGGCCACACGATCAGGCAGGCATGCAAGGGCGACCGCTGACCTCCAAGGGATCTTTATAATAATCCAATAAACCGGGCTTTGCCGGTTTATTGGGAGGTCGCCCCTACAAAATCCCCTATCCTGGGGACGTTTTCCATGTGCTTTCTACCTACTGTGAGCGTTGCGCGAGTGGGCGAGGGTTTGCTGAGCGAACCGAGGCAAACATAGCCTCCTGTCTTGGACTCTTTTGCTTTTATCACACCTCTCACTTCAGGAGAGGTCCGGCCGCTTTGGGCCGAGGTGAGGTAAGGGGTGTGCCTGAAGACGCGTGCCTTTCGCGGCTTCAGGCCAGGGGCTGGTGCAATTAAAAATATTAATACTCCGTCCATTTTCCCTTTTGGGGAAAATGGATAACCGCCGAAGGCGGTGTCCCCACCAAAAACCTTTATTTTTCTAGTAGTCTCTGCAGCTTATTCAAACTCGAGTTCCATCCCTCTATCATCCCGCTCTTATTCATCGCCTCCCGGACCGCCTCAGATGTTGGAGGCTCATAGGTGATGCTGAGCCTGGTTTTGCCCTTCTCCTCATCAAAGGTAACGGTAACAACCGATTCCTTCGGGAGGTTTTCATCCATCCCGCATGCGGCAGGATCGAGTTTGTTGCCCTTCTCATCGGCCAGGTAATTTAAGAACACGAGGCGATCGGGCGCATGAATTTCACGGTACACGCCGCCATTCCAGTACCGGTTGCCGGCTGGATCTTCCACCGAGAAAAGGTATTTGCCTCCCTTGCGAAGGTCGATAGTTACGACGGGCGAGGTTAACCCTTCCGGTCCCCACCACTTCTTGACGCTTTCCGGCTCGGTCAAAGCCTTGAAAACATCCTCCCTCGGCGCATCGATCAGCCGCGTGATAACCAGCCCGGTTTCCCCGGCCGATTTGGTTTTCTCCAGTAGCTCGTCGAGCCGCTCGAACCCCTCATTCACGCCTTTCTCCATGCCGCCCTCGATCATGCCGTCGCGGTCGGTCACCGACTGAAAGACGGATTTTATAACCACCTTTGTCCGGTTGCCCGGAAGAGCCACGAATGTTACGGTTTCGAGGGAGACATGCCCCTTTTCCGGAAGCCCCTCGAACTCGAAGGTCCGGATGTACCTCTCCGGTGAGCTGACCTCATGGAACACCCCGTGGAAGGCATATTTCTTTCCCTCGGGATCGGTCTGGACAAACCGCCACGATCCGCCTTTTATCGGTTCGGACCGCTCTACAACCGTCGTAAGTCTGTGCGGACCTATCCACTGCGCATAAAGATCGGGATCGATGAATGCCTTGAACACAAAGTCCCGCGGGGCATCGAATTCCCTCGAAATTTCCAGTTCCGGCGTACCCGGCATAACCGTGATTTCCGTCATGTTTATTGTTGGTGTTTCCATTGCCATAATAACCTCCATTTATTAACTCTTCTCTCCCCTTATAAGTATTCCCATATATAGGCCGTTTTATTGCACGCACGATAACGGCTTCAGGCTTTGGTCCTCAGGCTTCAGGAAAAAATATTAAAGCAATTTTTCATATAACTTCTTATGTGTTTGCTACCCTGAAAGTGGGCGTTGCGGAAGGGGAAGGAAAAATGGCTTCAAGCTTCAGCTAAAGACGTTAAAAAAATCTTTTTTTATAGTTTTTTAAGGTGTTTTCTACCTAATGTGAGCGTTGCGGGAGTGGGCGAGCGCTTGCGGAACGCAAGCACCGCCGCCCACTTCCGCAGGAAGAGGTGTGCCAAAGACCCCGCAGCCAGGCTTTGCGGGCTGCGGGGTCTTTGGCCAGGGGGAACCGCCTAAGCGGTTCCCCCACCAAAGGCTTATACTCTTGTAAATAGCTTGGGACTTATTATTGTGGAAATATCGCCTTTTCCGGCACCGATATTTTAAATACGTTTATACACGCCGGCACCGTATTAAGCATTACCGGATGGAAATCCCCACTCAAATTATTTAAAAGCGCTTTTAACCGTTCCGGGGACCCGGTCACCACATAGCAGGAAGAGCCGCCCGGAAGAAAGTTGAGTGAATTCAGGACCATGAACAGCCGGACGAACAGTCCGGGTGCATCGTCCCTGAACCGGTCGGGCACCTGCACCTCGAAAGATCCGATATTCCTGCCGCCGTGGCTGGCGACATACCCCTGCCTGCCGGATACGGTATTTCTCATTGCCGAAAGGGAGTAGTAGTCGTAAATATTCAATCTGTCGATATAGCAGGATACCGCAATCCGATCCTGGTCGTCCATGACCAGGACCGGAGCCGGGTCTCTCCGGTACGCCTCTGCCAGCGGCAGGAGGTCCCTGGCCGGGTTCCACCGGATCGACTGGAAGTTGTTGCGAAGGAGATCCTGGTGGTGGCTGCCGGTAACGATATCCGAATCGAGTTGGCGCTGGATGTCATGCAACTCCCATCCGCAGGCGGCAAGACAGTAGAGCGCTATTGCAGCGGTAAAGATATGCCGTGCCGCCGGATAGCGCGGAAACGACTCGATGAGGAGTGATATTCCCGAAGCGAAGACAAGCGCGAAAACCGGTGCCGGCACGACAAACACCCGGTCGGGCGGCATGTCGTTGCGGATAAAGGTCACAATGAACGGAATAAGGAATATGAGGACGAGACGGACAAAAACGAGAACCTGTTCATCGACCGGTTTCCTTTTCGCCATGCGGATTGCTGCAGGGACAATCCCGCCGATTGCCAGCGCCGGAAGGATCGACCTGCCCGACAGGAGCATCGAGCTTACCGCTGGGAGCATATGGGTGAGGGCAAAGAAGCGTGTCGCGGCCGCTT
Organism: uncultured Fibrobacterota bacterium; assembly: GCA_963803935.1. Taxonomy (GTDB): domain Bacteria; phylum Fibrobacterota; class Chitinivibrionia; order Chitinivibrionales; family Chitinispirillaceae; genus BOG-1184. Next base: position 22,384 of record CAWDOZ010000152.1, read on the forward strand.
TCTGCACGTAACGACAGGCGAGAATCTGTCCGGTCATCGGAAGGTAGGCACAAAGAGCGAAGAGGCAGCCAAGGCCAATGAACCCAAGGGCAATAAGGATTGCTTTTCCGGGGGATCCTTCCGTGGCCTGCGCCTTTGCGAGACGCAGCGCGAGACATTCGGCGGTCAGAACTGCAACGAGCGCAATGACATAATAGATATTCGAGGGGATGGTATAGAGCAGCAGGAACGCGGCAAGGGCGGTCAAGGTCCCGTGACGTATTGATATTTTCGCCGAGCAGCGGAAGGAGTGGTACAGGAGGGCCGAGAAGAGCAGTATACTCAGCGAATATCCTCGCAGCTGGAAGGCAAAATTAAGGAAGGGAATGGTCGTGGACAGAAACACCAGGGAGAGATTTGCGCCCGACCTGCCGATGAACCGGCGAGCGAAAAGGTAGACATAGATACAAGTAAAAATGCCAAAGGTCATCTGGAGCGATCGCAGCACCGTCACGTGATCAAGCGCGTCGCCGATGGTACGGATTCCGAGAACCCGGAAAAGGGCGACGTTCAGGAGATTGAAAAAAACGTGGTTGTTGGCCTGCGAGAAGTTTGTGGCCGTTGCGGTGAAACCCGCAAGCGAGCTGAAAGTGAGCGAAAGGATCTCATCCCACCACAGGTCTTTTCCAAGATACCGGGAGACGGCATAGATAAACGGCAGCAAGCCGGCTATTATATAGGCTGCGGTGAGATAGCGATTTTGGGATTCTTGTTTCATGGCTGAAAAACTAAGCTGCGCGGATGCTGGGGATCAATTTTAACAGGCCTTGTGGGGGAACCTCGCTACGCGGGTTCCCCCTGGTCGGAGCCGCGCAAAGCCGCGTCTCCGACTCACCCCTTCCTGCGGAAGGGGGAGGCGATGTTTGCCTTCGGCAAGCGCCCTCCCCCTCCCGCAACGCCCTCTTTCAGGGTAGAAAACACATTAGAAAAATCATCCCAAGGGCAACCGCATAGGGTGGCCCCTACAAAATCTTTCATATTCTTTCTACCTCACAGAGGCGTTGCGGAGGAACGAGAGCGCCTGCTGAGCATAGCGAGGCAGGCATCGCCTCGTTCTTCCGCAGGAGGGGGTGTGCCCGAAGACCCCGCAGCCCGGCTTTGCGGGCGCGGAGGCTTCGGGCCAGGGGGAACCGCCGCAGGCGGTTCCCCCACCAAAAGCTCTTATAATCGCACTAAGTATTTCCCAAATACTATAATTACCTATATGGTTAAACCATCCGATGTAACCATTCAGCCAAACCGGGATTCCAGCGAACTACGAATCCTTGCCGCCGCCCGTGAGGAGTTCATCGACCGGGGGCTGCGCGGGGCGCGCATGCAGTCGATCGCCGACAGGGCCGGGGTCAACAAGGCGCTGGTCCACTACTACTTCCGCTCCAAGGAAAAGCTCTACGACGCGGTGCTCCAGGATATGATGCGGACGATTGTCGGCGCGCTCCAGGGCGCGCTTCCTGCAGATGCGGCTGAGACCGACCTGCGAACCCTTCTCCGGAAGATCGTCACGGCCTACATCACCACCTTTCAGCGCAACCCGAATTTCCCGCGGTTTATCATAAGGGAGCTGGCCGACGGCGGAACGCGGCTCCCCGCGCTCATCGATGCGGGCATCATGACCGCCGGGGTCTATCCCCGGCGGATCTATGGCCTCCTCGTTGCCGGGATGGAGCGGGGGACGATCCGCACAATCAAGCCGGTTCACTTTTTGCTGAATCTTCTTGGCATGTGCGTCTTCACCTTCATCGCCCGGCCGATCCTGACTCTTGTCAACGAACGCGCGACGCTCGGCATCGCGTTCGACGACGCCTTCTTCAGCGACCGGATCGACAGCATTGTCGACCTGGCATGCGGCATTTTCAAGGGGGAGTAGTGAGATTCCGCGAAGCCTTTCTTCTTCCGCTCATGTGCACGTTTCCGCTCGCCGCGGCCATGCTCCCGCTTGCGCAGGCGCAAAGCGAGCTCTTCAAGAACAATCTCGATATCCAGACCGCCCAGACCGATGTGCAAACCGCTGAAGCCGGGCTTTCGCAGGCAAAGAGCGCGTACCTCCCCTCGCTCGACGCGAGCGCCTCGTACAGCTATCTCACCCAGGTGAGCAGGATCGACGTAACCACGCCCTTCGGCGCTCTCGACGAGTCGGTGGGCTATCACAACAATACGCTGCTCGGGGCCGACCTCACCTACCCCCTGTTCACCGGCTTTGCCCGCCACTATGCCGTGGCCGGTAACCGGGAGACTGTGGCGGAGAAACGCGCATCGCTTGACGCAATGAAAAACTCCGCCTCGCTCACGCTCGGGTTCGTCTACCTCCAGTGGCTGCTTGCCTACCGGGAGGCCGCCGTCCGGCGGACGCTCATCGAAGAGCTCGACTCGTTTGCCCGTGAGACCGCCGGCCGCCTTAAGGCGGGCGTGGTCCTGCAGTCGGCGGTGCTCCAGGCGCAGGCGCAGCTCCTCTCGGCAAAGGCGGATCTCGTGACCGACGAGGCGCGGATCGACTCCCTGCGCCGGGCGGTTGCCACGCTGATTTTAAGCCGGGACAGCACGCTGATGCCGGATTCGGCGGCGCTTGCCGCAATCGACACGATGCAGGTGGCGACAGGGCTCGATACGTTGCGGCCCGAGATGGTCGCGTTCGACCACGAGGCAGCTTCCATTCAGAAGGCGCGTGACGCCCTTCGCTTTCGTCACTTCCCGACCGTTGCCGCCGACCTCGGGGCGCGCTACGGCCAGCCGGGGCTCAATATCGGTATCGACCAGTTCATGGGATGGGGACTCGTGGGCGCGACGCTGCAGTGGAACCTCTTCGACGGGCTCAAGGAGCACTGGCAGGATGCCGCGCTGCAGCAGCAGTCGTACTACGTCGATATTGCCCGCGCACGCTTCGTGGAGGACATGAGCCGGAGCTTCGAGGAGGCGAAAGATCAGATGCGCAGCGCATCGGAGCGGCTTGGCGCCTGCGAGGCATCGCTCGAAGCGTCGGTCGCGCTTGCCGCGGAGCGCAAAAACCAGGTTGCCAACGGCACCGCGACCCCGACCGACTACCTGACGAGCCTTGCCGATTGCGCAACCGCGCGGCTCCAGGTGGAGGAGGCGAAAACGGCGAAGCGGATGGCGCTCCTGCGGCTAAGGTTTGCGGCGGGGAAGAAGATGCGGTACTGAGGTTGAGCCGGACTCCAAAAGCGCAAGAAAATTCAAATTTTTTTAGATGGCTGAGCCGGGTCTCCCGCACGAAGTGGGAGTGCTTCATAACAGGCACCCTGCGGCGGGGACCCACAAGCCTCTGCGAAATGAACAAAATACAGAATCGTCGATTTTTCTTGCAGTTTTTGCCTGAAAATGTTCTTTCTACCTAATGGAGGCGTTGCGGAGGTACGAGAGCGCCTGCGGAGCGTAGCGAGGCAGGCATGGCCTCGTACTTCCGCAGGAAGGGGTGAGTCGGAGACGCGGCTTTGCGCGGCTCCGACCAGGGGGAACCGCCTAAGCGGTTCCCCCACCAAAGCAGCACAACATGAATAAACTGAAAAGAGGGCCTTCATGAATCTCAATCGAAAAAAATTCCCAATCCGCCTATTTATTATATCCTCCCTCGCCGCCCTGCTCGCGTGCAGCGCGGAGAACGACAGGAATTTCCTCGGGTCCGCGGTCGTTGACTGCCGCACGTACGACGTCGCGACCACGGCGCAGGGACGCATCATGGCCATCTTTACCGACGAGGGTCACGCCGTTGCAAAGGGTGAGCTCACCGCGGTGATCGACACGGTCCCGCTGGTGCTGCAGAAGCAGGAGATTATGGCCGACATGGATGAACTCGGCGCCTCCATCGCCTCGCAGGAGGCGCAGAACAAATCGACCGAGTCGGATGTGTCGGGTGCGGAGCGGGAGTTCAACCGCGCCGAGGAGCTGGAAAAATCCGGCTCCGGCACCGAGCAGCAGCGCGACCTTCTCGGCACGCAGCTGCAGTCGACCGAGCTCAGGCTCTCCTCCCTGCGACGTCAGAAAACGGCGCTTGTCCAGAGGAATAAGGAGCTCCTGGCGAGGCTCGCCCAGGTCGAGGACCAGATTGCGCGCTGTTACGTAACGGCTCCGTCGCCGGGCGTGGTCCTGACGCGGTACCGCAATGTCGGGGAGGTCGTTGCTCCTGCAAATCCGATATTTAACATAGGGGAATTCGACACCCTGTACGCGGATTTCTTCGTTCCGCAGACTGAGCTCGCGTCGCTCAAGCTCGGGGATGCGGTCCGCATCCGTCTCGATGACCGGTCGCCCGATGGTAAGCAGCCTGCCCGATTCGTACCGGCGGTTGTCACCTGGATAGGCAGCGAGGCCGAGTTTTCGCCCAAGAACATCCAGACCCGGCAGAGCAGGAACGAGCTCGTGTTCCGCATTCGCGCCACGATCCCGAACAGCGACCATTCGCTCAAGCGCGGCCTCCCGGTCGAGGTGTGGCGGTAACATGGGCGACGCGGCGGCAGCGAGCGGACTCGGCAAGAATTTCGGCGAGGTCGTCGCGCTCGACAACGTTTCGCTCGTAGTGCCGGAAGGAAAGCTCTTCGGGCTCATCGGCGCCGACGGCGCGGGCAAGAGCACCCTCATGCGCATCCTCGTCACGCTCATCCGGGCCGACCGCGGCACGGCCCGCGTGCTCGGGTACGATGTTGCGGCGGAATTCGGGGCTATCCGCAAACTGGTCGGCTACATGCCGCAGAAATTCTCGCTCTACGGGGACCTTTCCGTGCGCGAAAACCTCCTCTTCTTCGCCGAGGTTTTCGGCGTTGCGGGATCCGACCGGCGCACGCGCATGGAGCAGCTCCTGCACTTCTCGCGCCTTGACGAATTCCAGCACCGCCGCGCCGCAAAGCTTTCCGGCGGCATGAAACAGAAGCTCGCCCTCTCCTGCTGCCTCATCCATACGCCGCGCCTCCTGCTGCTTGACGAGCCAACAACCGGCGTGGACCCGGTATCGCGCCGGGAGTTCTGGCAGATCCTCGGCGACCTGCAGAAGCAGGGTATCACGGTTATCGTCTCGACGCCCTACATGGATGAAGCGGTCAAATGCGACTACCTGCTGCTCCTGCACCGGGGCGCGGCGCGGCGGCAGGGAACACCCGCCGACCTCCTGGCCGCCTATCCGCTCGATCTTTACAAGGTAACAAGCCCGGACGGAGCGGTCGGCATGCCGACCGCCGGGACGGAGCTTCCGCCCGGGGTGTCGCTCATGTACCAGGCGGGCGGGGAGCTCCGCCTCGCGGGCGCGGGCACCGCCCCGCCCGAAACGCTTTTAGCGGACATCCGGCGCTCGCTGCCGGGCGCCGGGGCGATCGAACGTGCTCGGCCCACCATCGAAGACCTGCTCTTTTACGAGCTTTCGGACAAGGGAGCGAAATGAGCGGCGCCCTTACCATCCAGGCAAACGGTCTTACCAAACGGTTCGGCTCCTTTACCGCCGTGGATGCCATCAGCTTTTCGGTGGAGGCCGGAGAGGTCTTCGGCTTTCTGGGCGCGAACGGCGCCGGCAAAACCACCGCCATCCGCATGTTCTGCGGCCTTCTCGAACCCACCTCCGGAAGCGGGCAGGTTGCCGGGTTCGACATCATGAGGGAGACCGGGCGCATCCGCAGCCGGATCGGCTACATGTCGCAGAGGTTCAGCCTCTACCCCGACCTTACCGTCCGGGACAACCTCTTCCTGTTCGGATCGATCTACGGAATGAAGGGCGCACTCCTCCGGTCGCGCACCGATGAGATGGTTGCCTTCCTCGAAATGAGCGACCTCCTGCCGCGGATAACCGGTACCCTGCCGTGGGGATGGCAGCAGCGTCTCTCGCTCGCCTGCGCCAACCTCCATAACCCCTCGATCCTCTTTCTCGATGAACCGACCGGATCGGTGGACCCGGTAAGCCGGCAGACCTTCTGGAACTTCATCCTCGCCCTGTCGCGGCAGGGCACCACCATATTCATTACCACCCACCACATGGACGAAGCGGAATACTGCCGGCGCATCTCGATCATGGTATCGGGCCGCATAGCCGCCATCGACACCCCGGCCGGGCTCAAGAAAAAGTATGCAGCCGCCACGCTGCAGGATGCGTTCATCCGCATTGTCCAGCCCATGCCCGGAGGCACTGCCCCATGATCAGGCGCATTTACGCAATCGCGGCCAAGGAGCTGCGCCATATCCTCCGCGACTGGCAGACGCTCCTGGTCATCCTCATCATGCCGGTCATCATGATGTTTCTCTACGGGTATGCGCTCACGCTCGACCTGACGCGCGTACCTGTACTCATCGAAGACCCGGTTCCCTCGACGGAAAGCGTCCAGGTTGCGCATGCGGTCGACGCGTCGACCATGTTTCGCGTCATCGGAACGGTTCCGGTAGCGGCATACCCCGAAGAACTCTTCAGGAAGCTGCACATGAAGGCGATCGTCCGCTTCAGCCCGCACTTTGCCGCCGACCTCAGGCGCGGGTCCGGGGGCGCATCGGTACAGGTACTTATCGACGGCTCGGACCCGAACGTCGGCACCATCCTGAAAAACGCCTTCGGGCCGGTTATACAGAAGGCAACCCTCGATGCGCTCGGCATAACCATGCCCTCCCTCGTGACCGTCGACGAGGTTGTTCTCTACAATGAGGAGCAGAAGAGCGCGCTCTTCTTTGTGCCGGGCCTCATGGCGATCATCCTGCTCATGATCTCGGCGCTCCTGACCTCGGTCACCATCACGCGGGAAAAAGAGCTTGGCACCATGGAGCAGCTCCTGGTTTCCCCGGTGCGCCCCGCCGAGATCATTGCCGGAAAGATCCTTCCCTACCTGGGGCTGGCGGCAACCGACGGCGCCCTCATTCTCCTTGTCGGGTACTATCTCTTCGGGGTCCATGTCGCCGGAAGCCTGGCATTCCTCGCGGGAGCGAGCCTCGTTTACATATTCACCTCGCTGGCGATAGGACTTCTCGTGTCGACCGTTGCCCGAAACCAGCAGCAGGCCATGATGATCGTGCTGCCGGCCACCATGCTTCCGACCATAATCCTGTCGGGATTCATATTCCCGCTTGCCAGCCTGGCGTGGCCGCTGCGCTGTATTGCTGCTGCGGTTCCGGCTACGTACTACCTCGAAGTGATCCGGGGTATTGTGCTCAAGGGCATCGGCGTCACCTTTCTCTGGCGTCCGCTTTGCATCCTGGGAGCCATCGGCCTGCTGCTCGTTATCGTTTCGGTCAGGCAGTTCAAGGAGCGGGTATGAACCTTTTCCGCCTCATGGTCTGGAAGGAGTTCCGCCATATCCGGGCGGACAAGCTGTCCATCCGGCTCATGATCTTCCCGGTTTTCGCCCAGCTGCTCATCATGGGATATGCCCTGACAACCGAGGTAAAAAACATCGATGTCGCCGTGGTCGACGAGTGCATGACGCCCGACAGCCGGTCGCTCATCGAAACCATCCGGGCGAACCCCCTGTTTCGCTTTCACGGCGCGGCGGCGACCGTTGCCGAGGCGCGGCGGCGCATGGATCGCGGCGAAATCAAGGCGGCAATCGTTCTCCCGACCGACTTCTCCCGGACCCTTGCCGGGGTCTCGGGCGCAAAGGTGCAGCTGCTCGTGGACGGCCAGGACGCAAACTCCGCGAACGTATCGCGCGGCTACCTGAATGCAATCGTTACCGGCTGGGCACAGGAGCGTCTCGAAAAAAACCTTGCGGCGCAGGGGATACGAATCGCATCGGTCATTCCGGTTTCGGTAACTCCCGTCATACTCTTCAACCCGCTTCTCAAATCGACCTGGTATATGGTTTCCGGCCTCGTGGTCATCCTGGTCACGATCATCACCGGACTCCTGTCGGGCTTATCTATAGTCAAGGAGAAGGAGTCGGGGACACTCGAACAGCTCATGGTAACCCCGCTGTCGCCGCTCCACCTCATCGTCGGGAAGACCGTTCCCTACTTTCTTATCGGCATTGCCGAACTCTGCGTGTTTCTCCTCCTGGCGGTGGTCTGGTTTCAAATTCCGTTCCGGGGGAATTTCTTCGTTTTTCTTCTTTTCGGGATGGTGTACATGTTCTCCTCGCTCGGCATCGGGATCCTCACCTCTACGGTTGCGCGGACGCCCCAGCAGGTGCTCTTTCTCATCTGGTTCATCATGATATTCTTTATCCTGCTCTCCGGTTTTTTCATCCCGGTGGAGAACATGCCGCAGTGGGTGCAGGAAGTGTCCTGCATCAACCCGGTGCGGTACTGCATGTTTGCCATCCGCGAAATTTTTCTGAAGGGGTCGGGTGTTGCCGAGCTCTGGCGCGAACTCCTGGGCATGGCCGCCATCGGCGGGGCGGTATTCGGGGCCTCGGTGCTTCTGTTTCACCGGCGGGCCACCTAGGGTATGCATTCCTGACGAGGGGGGAGAGCTCCGGGATTGCTCAGGCAAAGGCGGGCGCTTACCGTTTGGAAATAAATCCGGCCCGAATCGCTCCAGGACGATTCGGGCCGGCAGCTGCACTGCAGCAAGGTCTGCCAGCTATTTTTTGCCCTTTTTCTTCGCAACGGCTTTCGCAGCTTTTGCGGGGGCCTTCTTTACGGGTTTGCTCTTTCCGGCGCCGGCGTCATTGATGATCCGGTAAGCCTGCGAAATGGAAAGGTCGAACTTTTTCGCAATGGCCGTTCCGGAGGTGCCCTTCTTATAGAGGGCGATGATCTTTTCGTTTCTCTCCGGATTGTCCGCGATGCTTGACGGAATTGCGTAGAGCTTGCGAATCTGATGGACCGCCTGGCGGGTAATGCCGAATTTCTCGCCGATGGCTGCATCGGTCACCAGCTTCTTTTGAAGCTTGAGGAACTCAGCCTTGGAAATTCTTGGCATGATACGTGTGCTCCCTCCTGAAAAAGGTTTATGAATCAGAGCCTGAACCGCTCTTGATTATAAAATATATATTCGCTAAAGTGTATTGCTCTTTTTCCAACAAGCTGCTGTTAACCGGTTCGGGATATCCCTAAGCGAAAGGACCGCCGTTGCCTCGTAATAGAGATTTCGTCCAGTGTCTGCGGGCTTAATCATCGACCGATGAGCAGCGAGCAAGTTGCGCCGATGTATTTTCTCCTATTCGACATTGTACCCTTATCTCAAGGAAAATGACCCATGCATCGTCTGTTTTCCCGCAAATCAGCCCGGCAGATCATGGCGGATTCCGATGGAGGCCGGCACCAGCTCAAGCGGGTTCTGGGCCCGGTAAACCTGGTTTCACTCGGTATCGGCGTCGTTATCGGCGCGGGCATCTTCGTTTTAACGGGTCAAGCCGCAGCCTCCTATGCCGGTCCGGCAATCGTGTTGTCATTTATCATTTCCGCCGTCGGCTGCGCCCTTGCCGGTCTCTGCTATGCGGAGTTTGCTTCCATGATACCGCTCTCCGGAAGCGCGTATACCTATGCCTACGCAACCCTCGGCGAGCTGTTTGCCTGGATAATCGGATGGGAGCTGGTGCTTGAATATCTGCTTGGAGCATCGACCGTTGCGGTTGGCTGGTCGGGCTACGTCGTCGGTTTTTTGAAGGATATGGGGATAACCGTTCCGGCGGCAGTTGCGCACGCGCCGCTGGCGTTTTCCGTTGGCCACGGATGGCACGCTACCGGTGCGCTTTTCAACGGGCCCGCCATATTCATTGTCGGATTGATGTCCACGCTTCTGGTAATCGGAATTCATGAATCGGCAAAATTCAACAGCATCATTGTCTTTATAAAGCTGGCGGTTATTTTTCTTTTTGTCGTATTCGGCATTTTTTATGTCAAATATGTCAATTGGATACCGTTCATTCCGCCGAACACCGGGCACTGGGGATATTTCGGATGGAGCGGGATTTTGCGGGGATCGTCGGTGATTTTTTTCGCGTATATCGGATTTGATGCAGTTTCAACCGCAGCTCAGGAGGCAAAAAACCCCAAGCGGGACATGCCGATCGGCATCCTCGGATCGCTTGCTATCTGTTCGATTCTTTTTATTCTTGTAGCGGGCATCATGACCGGTATCGCCAAATATTCCACCCTTACCGGCGATGCTCCTCTTGCCGACGCCGTGACGGCCGCCGGACCGGGCCTCTCCTGGCTCCGGCCGTTTATCAATATCGGCATCATCGGCGGATTGAGTTCCGTAATCCTGGTCCTTCTCATGGGTCAGCCCAGGATCTTCTTCTCGATGGCGCGTGACGGGCTCCTGCCGATGAGCTTTGCCAGGGTGCATCCGAAATTCAAAACACCCTATATCACTACCATTCTCACCGGTATCGTTGCCGCGGCAATGGCCGGCTTGTTTCCGATTTCAATTCTCGGCTTAATGGTCAATATCGGGACCTTATTCGCTTTCCTCATCGTTTGCATCAGCATACTGTTCCTTCGCTATCATCATCCCGATTTGAAGCCGGCATTCAGGACACCCTGGGTTCCCCTGGTTCCTGTTCTGGGTGCGGCCGTTATCATCATGCAGATGGCAGCCCTGCCCGGGGACACCTGGATACGCTTCCTGGTATGGAACGCCATCGGATTAATAGTTTACTTTGGATATAGCCGTCGCCACAGTCACCTCCGGACCGCGGCACCGGAAGCCGCCCCCGCCCCGGGGTCAGATGCCTAGCATCATGCGCCAGAGCTGTTTCTCCAGGGGAACCGGCACAATGGGAAAATCCATTCCCTGCTCCCGCGGACTCAGGTAGGTGCCGAAAAGGCGATCCCAGGCAGTCAGAATGAAGCCCATGTTCCTGCTCGAAAGCCCCTGTCCGCCATGGTGGATCCGGTGGTAATTCGGGGTGACAAAGAAGGGCTCAAACGGACCGAGATCGACCCTCAGGTTGGTATGGATCCAGAGATTGACAAATATGCTGATCGAAAGCGCGATGCCGATCTGCAGCGGGGAAAGGCGAAAGAGAAGGTTGCCGATGAAGACCTGCGGTACCGCAAAGAGTACCAGGTGCAGGAAGCTGGTTCGGCTTCCGGCAAGCCACCAGATTTCCGGAATGGAGTGGTGAAACATGTGGGTCCGCCACAGAAGCGGGTGGTGGATGGCGCGATGCACCCAGTAGAGCGAAAAATCGGTGGCCAGGATGGCGAGCGGGATCTTTGCCGCTCCGGGAAGCAGGCTGAACCGGTTTTGCAGCATGACGATGTCAAGATTGATAAAATGGTAAATGGCCCGGATGAACAGCTTCGCATACTCCCCGCCGAAAACAACCAGCGCCATTGCCGCCGCATTCAGAGCGAGATCCCTCCTCCTGCTGACCTTGAAACCGGGCACCCGCAACTCAAGATGGTTGAAGAGCAGGACCAGGGTAACAAAGGTAACAACCTGGAGAATAAAACCGGGCTCGAGCATTGGCAACTCCTTTCTGCTGTATCGGGTGGCTTCTTAAAATTGCGAATTTCGTGCCAGAGAATTCATAGTGAACAAGGCCGGGGAATCGACTACCGCATTCTGTCAGGAAAAGAGCATTTTCAGGACCGGATGGCTCAGATTTTTTTGCAGAAATGCGAAAAAGGGTTCAATCTTTGCGAAAGTTGATTCGAAAATGAAAAAAAACCCGCTACCTCCCGAAAAACCTGAATAAATCGGGCAGCTTGTGAATATCATTCATCGAAACATAGAAGAAGAAAAGAATAAAGAATATGATCGCAAACCGATTGATTGATAGTTGCGTTTTCAGAGAAAGCGGCTTGCGGCGGATGGCTTCGAGGAGCAGAAACAGAAGAAGCCCCCCATCGGTAATGATGAGCGGAAAGAGATTGAGCACCGCCAGGTTGATACTGATGAGCGCCATGAAATTCAGCATCGGCGAGAGGCCCTGGAGGGCGATCATTCCGGATGCAGGGATGATGCCCACAGGTCCGGAAAGCTCGGTTGTCGAAACCTTGCGCGAAATCAATTTACCCAGGACATCGAATATCATGGTAGTAAAGTCCCAGGCCTTGTGCATGCAGCGACCGACCGCCGGCAGCGCGCCGTAGCGGACTTTTCGCGTTTCCGGGCTTTTAATCTCTATCCCGAGGACAAAACGGCTGTCGGTTCGATCGAAAAAGGGCTGGATCGCGAGGGTTTCCCGCAGCCCGGTTCTGGCAATCCCGATGCGGCGGACCTCACCGGGCCTGCCTTCCTTCAATACCCCGCTTATCTGAAACCATGAGTAAATACGGATGCTGTCGATCGATAAAACCGTGTCGCCGGGCCTGATGCCCGCCTTTAACGCCGGGAGCGTGTCCCGGACCTTCCCGACGACCGCGGGAAGGTCCGCCTCCATGCCGAAGGGAGCGGTATACTCCTCACCTTTTGCGGGGTCCCGATGAATGTTCAGGTGCAGGCTCTCTCCATCCCGGACAAGGGACATGGTCACCGGATTTTCGGGGGTCATGAAACGATCTTCGATATCGTCCCATGAAGCAATCGAGGTGCCGTTCATGGCGACGACGCTGTCGCCTGCCCGGATGCCGGCATCGTTCGCCGCAGAGCTGTCGGCAACGTAGCCTATGACCGCACGGTCAAGGTACTCCGGACGTTCCACGCCGACCTGATACATAATCCAGAGCATGAGTATTGCGGAAAGGAAATTAGAAGCCGGTCCGGCAACCGCCACCACGGCGCGCTGCCACTTCGGCTTGACCATGAATTCATAGGACTCCCCGGTCTGCTCGTCGTCGGGTTGCTCCCCGGCCATCTTGACATACCCGCCGAAGGGGATGGCGCTCAACCGGTACTCGGTCTCACCCGCGGTTTTTTTGAGGAGCACCTTGCCGAACCCGATTGAAAACGCCAGGACTTTGAAGCGCAGTGCCTTGGCCGCGATGAAATGGCCGAGCTCGTGGATGATGACCATGACACCCAGAATGAAGATGCCGATCACTACGGCCAGAAGACTTTTAGCAACCATGACGATCATCGTTTCACCTCGGGTTGGTAAGTTCGCGGCGAACCATTTCCCGCGTCAGACGGTCGGCTTCTTCGATGGCTTCGAGGGTATCGGCAGCCATCGGCCGGTGGTTTTCCAGGGCGCGGGCAACCGTCGCGGCAATTGACGGAAACGGTATCGCGTCCGCAAGGAATGCCTCGACGGCAACCTCGTTGGCGGCATTGACGACAGCCGGGGCAACGCCTCCCCGCCTCCCGGCTTCGATGCAGAGGCCAAGGCAGGGAAACCGGCCGAAGTCGGGTTCGAAAAATTCAAGACGGCCGATTTCCGGAAGAGAAAGCCTCCTGCCGGCAAGGGGGAGCCTGTCGGGATAGGTGAGCGCATACTGGATGGGCAACTCCATGTCCGGCAGGCCGAGCTGGGCCATTACTGCGCCGTCTTGCATTTCGACAAGCGAGTGAATGATCGACTGTGGATGGATCCATACGCGAAGCCGGTCGTAGGCAACACGAAACAGGTGGTGCGCTTCGATGACCTCGAACCCCTTGTTCATGAGCGTCGCAGCGTCGATCGTGATTTTTTTCCCCATCGACCAGGTCGGGTGGTTGAGCGCCTCCCGGGCGGTGACGCCGGCAAACCGGTCGGCCGGAAGATCGCGGAACGGGCCGCCCGAGGCGGTCAGGATGATGCTCTCGACCGCATTGTCATGGACGCCGGCAAGGCACTGCATGATAGCGCTGTGTTCGCTGTCGACCGGAACTATCGAGCCTCGGCCCGCATCGAGGAGCGGTTGCAGGCAGTCGCCGCCGATGACGAGGCTTTCCTTATTGGCAAGCGCTATCCGCTTGTTGCGCAGGAGCCCGGCCACGGTGGGACGAAGACCCACCGCCCCTACCAGCGCATTGAGCATGATGTCGAAATCCCGGTCGTTGACGAGGGCTTCGAGTCCCGTGCTGCCGGAAAAGACCGTAAGGCCGGGGAAGAGCTCCCGGAGCCGTTCCGCTGCCGCGGGCGCGCCGACGCAGACCGCCTTCGGCCCGAACTCCCGGATCTGGGCGATGAGCAGCTCGATATTGCCGCCCGCCGAAAGCCCGGCTATCGAGAAGTGATCCTGCAGGCGGCGAACGCAGTTGAGTGCGCTTTTGCCGATGGAGCCGGTTGATCCGAGGAGAAGAATGGACGGCATCGAATTCCCTTTACAATTTAATATTTAACCGACGATCCAGGAAAAAATCGCTATTGCCGGTGCCGTGAAAAATAGACTGCCGAAACGATCGAGGATGCCCCCATGGCCGGGAATCAGGTTGGATGAGTCCTTGACCCGGAAGTATCGTTTCATGAGCGAAACAAAAAGGTCGCCGATCTGGGCGAAGATGCCGATAAGCACCCCGAGCAGGATACCGAGCCCCCGGGGATACGACGGATCGGCAAGGTACCACCAGCCGATGCTGGCGGTCAGGACCGCTGCGACAAATCCCCCGATCGCGCCTTCGACGGTTTTATGCGGGCTTATGATGCTGAAACGATGCTTCCCGAACAGGCTGCCGACAAAATAGGCACCGCTGTCGCACATGCAGACTGCGAGAATGACCAGACAGATGCTCAGCCGCGACAGCATGGGTGCTTCGAACACGCGGAAAAGGTGCTGAAACGAATCATTGTAAAAATCAAGGAGAAACGCCGCGCACATATAAAGAATCGATACGCCGCTGAAAAGGAGGCTCGCCCGCATCCACCGCCTCGTTTTTTTGAGGCGTCCCCAGCTGAATGCCTCGATTGCAACCAGCAGAAAAAGAACGAAGTGAGCGAAGTAGTGCCGAAGCTGGATATTGTACACGTACAGGACAAAGTGAAAAGCGAGCCAGATATAACTCAGCCAGAACCCGTTCATCGGGTACAGGCGTCCCAGCATGCCGATATACTCCCAGCAGGCAAGAATGGCCAGGGCGATAATGAGAGCAATACAT
>CAWDOZ010000153.1:0-31746 GCA_963803935.1 uncultured Fibrobacterota bacterium
CGTTAACATTCACGACCTCATCGTGGCAAAAGAGTACCGGGGCATCGGGCTCGGGCGCCGACTGCTTGATAAAGTGGAGCATGTCGCACAGGACCTGCAATGTTGCAAGATCACCCTTGAGGTTCGCCGCGATAACCGCATCGCGCGAAGGCTCTATCGCTCATGCGGATATTCAGGCGGTGAAAGCCCCATGGAGTTCTGGACCGGGGCTCCGGCAGTTATTGCACGACATAAAGCTTCTCTTCCCCGATCGCATTGACCAACCTGAATTGCGGCGAGCTGCCCGGGCAGGTGTAAAGACTCCCCAGGAATGGCGACGCTCCGGCCGCCTCCTTGCTCAAACAAAGGCATTTGACCCGGTACTTCAGGCAATCTGCCCGCAGAGTCTCACCGGAAGCAATATCAAAATCCGGGAGAAGGCCATTGGACCGATAGATGCTGAATTTGAGCCATCCGCCGTTCATAATCGGCCGGAAGGGCCTGAGCCGGTGGAAATAGAGGTCGAAATCGGTCGTAAAGATCTCCCCGGCGCGCGTGGCGCCCGCCTCGATTGCCGCGCTTTCGACGGCTGCATAGGTTCGTGCCGTTTCGCGCCAGAGACGGATTTTGTGCACATCCCGCTCGACAAATACGAGCATAACGACGCCGATACCCGCCAGGAGCAGTTTCGAGCGGCGCCGCAGGGAGGGAAATCGTGCAGGCAGGATAATAAGCGATGCGGCCAGGAAAAAAAAAGTCAGGGGCACCGGCAGGAGAAGTGCCCTGCTGCTGGCACCTGCCGCAACCATGCAGCAGTAGATTATGGAAAAAATGCACCAGATGCCGCAGGCCCGCGAGAGCCGGGCGCAATTTTCCGGAGCTGCATATTCCAATCCCGACGCCGTGGTATCGGGCCCGCCCTGATGGAAGGCTGCCTTCCTGCATTTCCGGAGCGCAATGGTGGCAAAAAGCGCGGGAAAGGCAGCAACGGGAAGAAGCGAAACGGTCAGCAGGGAGAGGTAGTGTCCTGCAAAGAGCGCCGGATCATGAAGGATGAGAGCCAGGGCCGAGGACGGCGGCCGAACGTCCGCCGCATGGTACCAGTTAATCGGGTACATCAGATTCCAGATATAGTAACTGAAAACGGCATGATGGCTTTCCGCACCGCCTGCAGCCATGGCAAGCCATTGCAGTGACGAAGGCAACGCAAACCCGCCGAGGGCGCAGAGCAGGATTTTGAGGTTTCTCTCATAAAAGACAAAATAGAGGGCAAGGAATATGAGCGCAGAATATTCCGCATGGCTGCGCCAGATCCCGCCAAGGCCCAGTGCCATACCCCCGGCAAAGGCAAATCCCGTTTTCTTGCGGAAGGCATCCCCTGTAAACAGGAGTGCGACCCCGAGCGAGAAAAAGGCGACCGCCCCGGCATCGGCGCCGGCCGCGCAGAAGTAATGAAACATGCGGGGAAAAAGTACCACGGCTGCAACCGTCGCCCCGGCGAATCCGAACGGAAAACGGAAAGCGCGGAACAGAAGCAGGAGCGCTCCGATCACCAGTGAAGAGAGCAGTATGTTGAGATAAATAGCGTGTGGTACGGGGTAGACGCTGCCGGAAATCACCCTGAGCAGCATCGTATAGCCGCAGGGGTAGAGGTCGTCAAGCCAGGTCGAAACGCTGGAAAAGGAAAAATGCCGGGAAAGATAATAATTTCCCCAGAAATCGTTATGCACAACAAAGAACCGGCAATATCCGGCGATACCGGCCATGCAGGCAATAAAGACTGCAATGATACTGCCGCTTTTGATGATCCATAGACAACCGGTATTCCTGTTCATGGCGACTATAGTGCTCCACGGTTCCCCACCAGTTGCGGTGGCCATCGAAAAATAAGAAACATCCCTTCCGAAGGCAAATGGTTTGAAGACCGGGTGTTTTATAATGGTCGACATCTGTCGCGAGGTGAAACGAATGCACCTGGTCCATAAAGCCGGAATAGCTTAAAATTGAACATAGGAGGTTGTGGCATGGAAGTTGCGCAGTTGCAACTTCAGCCATAAAGGAGGGCCATTTAACAATGAATCTCGATAAATTTACCCGCAAATCCCAGGAAGCGCTCAATGCGGCGAGCTCCCTTGCCACCGAAAAGGGAAACCCGGAACTGGTACCCATGCACGTGGTCCTGGCGCTCATTACCGAACCCGACGGGCTTGTCACTTCGCTGCTTTCGAAACTGAACATTGTGCCCGAAGCCGCAAAAGCTGCGGCGGAAGAGTCATTGCACCGCCTGCCGCAGGTTTCAGGGCAGGGTGCCCAAACGACCATGTCGAGAGGCCTTACCCTGGTACTTGCCGAGGCGGCGGCCATTGCCGCCCGGATGAAGGATGATTTTGTCAGCGTCGAACATCTCCTGCTTGCGGCCTTTGAAAAGGATGATGAAACGCGGGATTTCGGCCGACGCCTCGGCATAGGCGCTGCCGACCTTCTGCGCGTCCTGAAGGAGGTTCGCGGGAAGCAGCGCGTGACCAGCCAGGATCCCGAAGCTACCTTCGGCGCGCTGGAAAAATATGCCCGTGACCTTACCGAAATGGCCCGCGCCGGGAAACTCGACCCGGTGATCGGCAGGGATGAGGAGATCCGGCGGATCATCCAGATTCTTTCCCGCAGGACGAAGAATAATCCGGTTCTCATCGGCGATCCCGGAGTCGGCAAAACCGCCATCGTCGAGGGCCTGGCCCTCCGCATTATCCGCGGCGATGTTCCGGAGGGATTGAAGAATCGCACGCTCGTGTCACTCGATCTCGGCGCGCTCGTCGCCGGAGCAAAATTCCGGGGGGAATTTGAGGAGCGGCTCAAGGCGGTGCTCAAAGAGGTCGTGGAACGCGGCGATATCATTCTCTTTATCGACGAGTTGCATACCGTGGTCGGGGCCGGGGCAGCCGAAGGGTCGATGGACGCAGGGAATATGCTCAAGCCCATGCTGGCGCGCGGTGAACTGCATGCCATCGGCGCAACAACGCTCGATGAGTATCGGAAATATATCGAAAAGGATAAGGCGCTCGAACGCCGGTTCCAGACAGTACTTGTCGGTCAACCATCCGTTGAGGATACGATTTCGATTCTGCGCGGCCTCCGGGAGCGCTACGAGGTGCATCATGGTGTTAAATTCCGCGACAGCGCCCTGGTTGCCGCAGCCGTGCTCTCGGACCGGTATATCACCGACAGGTTCCTGCCGGATAAGGCGATCGACCTCATTGACGAGGCTGCAGCCGGCCTCCGAACCGAGATGGATTCCAATCCCCGCGAACTCGACGAAGCCCTCAGACGGCAGATGCAGCTTGAAATTGAAATAGAGGGCCTCAAAAAGGAGAAGGATCCCGCTTCACGCGAACGGCTCAATAAGCTTTCCGGCGAACTTGCCGAGGTAAAAAAAACCGGCGGTGCGCTCAAGACTCGCTGGGATGCGGAGAAAGCAAAAGTACAAAGCCTGCAGAGCCTCCGCGGCCGGATCGAGCAGGCGCGCTACGAGCTCGAACGGGCCGAGCGGGAGTACAATCTCAGCAAAGCAGCGGAGCTGCGTCACGGAAAGATCCCTGAATTGGAACGTATCCTTGCGGAAGAAGAAAAGTCCCTCAAGGCACAGGACGGCGGCAACAGGCTCCTGAAAGAAGAAGTTGACGAAGAGGATATTGCCGCCATCATCAGCCGATGGACCCATATCCCGGTAAGCAAGCTTGTGGAGGGGGAAAAGGAGAAGCTCCTGACTCTCGGCGAGCACCTGCATAATCGCGTGGTAGGACAGGATGAGGGGGTGGAGGCGGTTGCCGATGCGATACTGCGGGCCCGGGCCGGTCTCAAGGATCCGAACAGGCCGATCGGCAGTTTCATCTTCCTCGGGCCGACCGGCGTGGGAAAGACTGAGCTTGCCCGCGCGCTTGCCTTCAACCTCTTCGACGACGAGCGCGCAATGATCCGCATCGACATGTCGGAATATATGGAAAAGTTCGCGGTATCGAGGCTCGTGGGGGCGCCTCCGGGATATGTCGGGTACGAGGAGGGAGGCCAGCTCACCGAGGCGGTGCGCCGACGTCCCTATGCGGTGGTGCTCTTTGACGAAATCGAAAAGGCCCACCCCGAGGTATTCAACATTCTCCTCCAGATTCTTGACGACGGACGGATTACCGATTCGCAGGGAAGGGTCGTGAATTTCAAGAATACGATCGTCATCATGACCTCGAACATCGGATCGCAATACTTCTCGGACCGGGGAGTCGACGAGAAGATCAGATCGACCGTACTCGGCGAACTGCGAAAACACTTCAGGCCGGAGTTCCTGAACCGGGTCGATGAGATCGTCATATTTCACGCTCTTTCCCGTGAGCATATCGGCGAGATCGTTTCTATCCAGCTCGCCCGGTTCGCCGAGCGCCTGGCAGGACAGCAGATCGCCTTTACGGCAGATGCGGCAGCGGTAAAATTCCTTGCCGACAAGGGATACGATCCGGTTTACGGAGCCCGGCCGCTCAAGCGGGAGATCCAGCGGGAACTCGAGACCCCGATTTCGCGAATGATTATCGCGGGTGAAGTGAAGGAAGGGAGTACGGTAACGGTGACGGCGAGTGGAGAGAAAATGGAGTTTGCGGTGAAATAATTCATCAATAATCTTGCATATCTGAATACTTTTGAATATATTTGAATACATCGGAGGTGCAACCATGTCCAAGACCATTACCCTGCGCGTCGACGACGACGAATACCTGATGCTGAAAAAAGCGGCCGACGGCGCCAAAAGAACTATGTCCAATTTTTTAGAGGTTGCTGCTATCGCCTATATCTCTCGGGAAACCTACGTTTCCGATGAGGAGATGAAGGAGATAATGAGTGATAAGGAGTTGCTGCGGGGATTAAAGCGAGGTATGAAAGATTACAAGGAAGGGAAGTACCGCCTTGTCCGTTGAATTCGATATTATTGAAACCGCAGAGTTTCAGAAATCGATAGCAAAACCTCGCTTTGCCCTTCTCTATCCAAAAATCGTTGATTTCGTTTATCCCCAACTTCGGCGAAATCCCTATTTCGGTTCGAACATCAAAAAACTTAAAGGCGGGCTCTCCGCCTTTTATCGATACCGAATTGGTTCGTTCCGACTCATGTATTGTATAGAAGACGATAAAGCCATCGTTTTAATGGTGAATGTCATGAATCGCAAGGATGCTTACTGAGCTATTCCGACGGCAGGGAACCTGCGCGTCAATGCTGCGGGAAGTCCTGGAAAACATGCGGAAACACAAGGAGACTTGTTGAATTCCGGTAGAGACATTGCATGCTACGTCTCTACAAATGCCGCGTATGAATTCTTTTATCCGGCCCGGAATTACTTCTTCGGGATTTTCTTATACATATCCCACGTACTTGACAATAGCGTTTCCACGTCGCTGCTGCGCGCCTTCCACCCAAGCAACCGCTTCGCCTCTCCGGCCGAGGCAACGAGGTTGGCCGAATCTCCCGGCCTGCGGCCGGTATAGACCGCCGGGATCGGCATGCCGGTAATCGCCCGGGCGGTTTCCACCATGGCAGTCACGCTGATACCCTTTTCGCTGCCCAGATTAACCGTCAGGCTCCTGCCGTTTTTAATGAGGTATTCAAGTGCCGCGACATGTGCTTCCGCAAGATCGGAAACGTGGATATAATCCCTGATGCAGGTACCGTCGGGGGTATCGTAATCGTTGCCGTAGATATCAATTTTTTCCCGCATACCCGCCGCGACTTCCATGACAATAGGCAGTAAATTGGCCGGGTTGCGTTCGAGCCCCCGGATGCGCCCGGCAGGATCGTAGCCGGCGGCGTTGAAATAGCGCAGCGCAGCGAAATGTAAACCCTTGAGCCGGTCGTACCAGCCGAGAATCCGTTCAATTTCGAGTTTGGTAAAACCGTAGTAATTTTCGGGCGAGCAGGGGTGTGCCTCGTCGATGGGCAGGTATTTCGGCTCGCCATAGACGGCTGCGGAGGATGAAAAAACGCAGGGCGGGGTTCCGTGGTCGATAGCGGCATTGAGCAGATTGATGGTGCCGCAGATATTGTTGACAGAGTACTTCCCGGGCTCCACCATCGATTCCCCGGCTGCCTTGTATGCAGCCAGGTGGATGAAGCCATCGAACCCCCGGTTCATTGCCGCATTGATCTCATCGGGAGTCCGGATATCGCCCCGGATAAATGCCGCACCTGCAAACAGGTTCTCCCGGCATCCGGACGTAAGATTGTCGAAGACCGTCACCTCGTGGTTTTTGTCAAGAAACGCCCGCACCACATGGCTGCCGATATAGCCCGCACCGCCGACAATGAGGACTTTCATGACGTTTTCTTTTTGAGCGCTTCGAGAAGTGCCGCCCCGAATTCGGTCGATGACGCTTTCTCCTTTGCCGGAACAGCTGCCTGCTGCGTCATGAACTCCTTGACTACCTTTGATTCCTGGATAGAATCCTGCAATCCGAAGGACAGGGATATGCGCCGGTTTTCGATGTCGAGGGACTGGATATGTACCGGGATCTGCTGGCCTGCGGATATGGACGTTTTCTTGTCGGCGGCAATATTCCCCAGCGGCAGCAGCCCGGTCAAACCTTCGGCAAGGTCCACAAAATAGCCGAATTTGGCCTTGCGCGCCACCGTCCCGGTTGCATCGGACCCGGCAGGGAACCGGTACTCGACGTCACGCCAGGGGTCGGTGGAAACATCCTTGAGGGTAAGTGAAATCGTTCTCTTTTTTTCATCGATGGCCAGTACCTGCGCCTGAACTTCCTGGCCCTCGGCAACGACTTCGGAGGGGTGCTGGATCCGTTTGATCCATGACATTTCGGAAATATGCACGAGCCCCTCGACGCCCGGAACGAGTTCGACGAAGGCTCCGAACGGCGCCAGCCGCGTAACCCTGCCGGGATATGA
Organism: uncultured Fibrobacterota bacterium; assembly: GCA_963803935.1. GTDB lineage: Bacteria > Fibrobacterota > Chitinivibrionia > Chitinivibrionales > Chitinispirillaceae > BOG-1184. Next base: position 6,914 of record CAWDOZ010000153.1, read on the forward strand.
TTGACCTACCGAAAATTTCTCGGAAATGGTATTCCAGGGATTATCAATGGTCTGTTTGATGGACAGCGAAATTTTCGAATTCCGCAATGGTGATTTTTTCTCGACGGAAAGGACCACGCATTCGATTTCCTGCCCGACGGTAAACGAGCCGGCGAGGTCTTCCGCCCGTTCCCAGGAAACCTCGGAAATATGCACCAGGCCTTCGCAATCGCCGAGGTCAACGAACAGGCCGAAATCCGCCACTTTACTGATTTTCCCCCGGAGCACCAGCCGCGCCTCACCGGCCTTGACAAGAGCATCGATCTTTTTTTCGAGACCGCCCTCGAGCAGCGGGATGCGGCTCACCACGATATTGCGTCCGCCTTCGGTAATGCGTGTTATGATGAAATCGAAGTTTTTTCCTATATAGGCGTTGGGATCTTCGGTGAATTTAAGATCGATCTGGGATATGGGACAAAAGGCGCGCGCCCCGAGTACCTTGACGTTGAATCCGCCTTTGTTAACGCCGGTTACCTTGCCCTGCAGAGGCACCCTGTTATTCAATGCATCGAGGAGTTCCTGGGTAGCGGCAGTGCCGCCTTTTGACGCGTAGCGCAGCGACAGAATGGTTTCACCGTTGGAAATGGAAATGACATAGGCGGTTACCGGGTCTCCCGCCGCCGGCATTTTCTCCCCCTCTGCCGGTGCGAGCTCCTGCAGCGCGATGAGGGCATCGGTTTTGCCGCCGATGTCGACGAATGCATATTTCGAACCGATCTTGGTAATCGTGCCGGTCGTCTGTTCGCCCGGCGTCACCTCCGTGAGCTTCGTGTCTGCCCCGGCTTCGATCATGGATTGCAGTTTTTCCGAAGCTTCGTCCTCATCGGATTTTTCATTAAAGAACGTGTCTTCTCTTGCATCAAACATGTGGTTCCCGTCTCCTCATTCTTGAGGCAGCATTGCCCGTTTTGCACCACCGGTGGAAATAGTGAAAATACCTTCCGGCAGCGGAAAGTAGATAGGGGTAGCACAACGCGGGCGAACCTACCATTTCCCCGGGTTATTCAGCGCCTTGCTTACCAGAATGTAATCCCACGATTGCGGTGAAACGCACTTTTTAAGCCTCTGGAGGGATGCGGACGCACGGCCCTCCTCGCGATTCCAGCGCTCCTTGCGTGCAAGGCAGAACAGGAAGGAACAGTCTCCCGGCTTGAGCGTTTCCCACTCCGTACTGAAGGTCGTGTCGCGCACCTGATCGAGATAAAACCGGGCGGTCAATCGCAATGCCGCAAAGGGATGGCTCCCTTCGGCGACGGTCCTGAATAATTCGTTGCGCAGGGGTGCGGAATCCGGGGGTGTCAGTTCACCGAGTCTGATTGCCGAAACCCAGGGAAACGGCAGCGTCCGGGGACACTCATGGTACACCTTGCGGTATACGGCCCGGGCTTCCGGGAGTTTTAAATTGTATTCGTAAAGGCTTGCAAGCCCGATCCATGCCTCCCAGACTCCCCGGGAGAGAACCGGCGAGGCGATACAACGGTTGAAAACATCCGAAGCCCGGTCCGTACTGCCCTCTGCAAGGCATGCTCTCCCGAGGTCGGCGCCGGCATCGGTACGGTTATCCGTTGCGGTTTTCTGCGAGGCAAGATAGAGGTCCGACGCCGCAATCGCGGAATCCGGAAGCGCCGCATCGAGATAGGCATCCTCCAGTGAGGCTGAAAGCCTTTCGCCGACATCGGGGTTGCGCGGATATCGGGAGGTGAATTGCAGGATTCCCCGTTCGGCCTGATCACGGTGCGATCCGGATATTGCTCGTTCGACGGCCAGGGCCGTACGGGCCATGGCCCCACTGTTGGCCTCGGTGCCCGCATACTGCGTCGCGAGCCGCGCGAAGTCGGTATCCGCCGCCCCGCTGCGTCCCAGCCCCTCAAGGGCAATGCCCTGGATGAAAAGCTTTCGCGACTCGAAGGCGACATCGCCGGTCCGGGGGGCGGCGGCAAGTGCGGTAAGCGCATCGTTAAACCTGCCGAGTCGCATAAGACAATCTGCGATGCTCAGATGGATGGCATTTGCCCATTCCGAAGTGCCGAAATCAACCAGGAGCGTCCGGTATTCCTCGAGCGCGGTTTGAAAATCTCCCCGCTCCCAGAAACGCTCGGCAACGAAGGTCGGGCTCGGTGTCGCCGGTACCGCCCGCCGGTAAATCTTCAGATTATCGAACCAGGCACCGCCGTTCTCGGCAAAAAAGCCGCACTGATCATGATGTTTGCCGAGAGGAAGCATAGGTTCATGGACCCGGGCGGCAATTTCTCCGTTGATAGAAAGGGTGATGGTTCCCTGGATGCACTCGATGGTAATGTGGTTGGACTGAAGCAGCCTGATTTTCGTCATATCGAGGGGCCGGTCGCCGGTTTGAAACAGGAAATCGCTGCCGGGAAAGGTTATACCGCAGGACCCATCTCCGTTCCGGCTCACATAGAAGCGGTAAGCGCTGTCCGGCGTTTCGCTGAAAAGAAAGAGGCCGGCGCCATAGAGGTCGGGCCTGTCCGAAGCGCCGACATCGAATTCGATGCGGACATCGTGGTCGATTCTCTTTTCAAATCGCGCGGCGATAAGCCCCTCGTCATGCAGCCGACCGCCTGCCGGACGGCTGCGGTGAAGAGCGTTCGCCGGGAAGCCTCTGCCCGGCCTTCCCGGCAAGGCAATAAGCGCGCCGTTCCGGATTGCCCAGCTGCCGCCTCCCCCGGCCCCGCCGGAATCGTTTCCGGGAAGAAAGCTCCATTCCGCTGCCTCGGCAGTGTCGGAAAATCGCCGGGAAAAAAGGAGCTGCCAGTGCGAAAGTTCCTTGCGATTCTGCATATAGAGCGATCCGGCGAAGAGCGCGGAGAAAATCAACACCGTCGTGATGATACCCAGCGCCGATCGGTACTTCCTTACAAAATGGTTAACCCTGAAGACAACCGTCGGAGGCCGCGCCAATACGGGCCCTCCGTGCTGGTAACGGCCGATATCCGCTTTGAATTCCTCCATGGACTGGTACCGGTCGGAGGGCTCCCTTGCCATGGCTTTGAGCGTAATAGCTTCGATCTCGACAGGAAGCCAGCGCACAAGTTTGCGCGGCGGCAGCGGCGTGGCCTCCATCACATTCATTGCGGTTTGGTGGAGGTTGCGCTGATCGAGATAGGGGTTCTTGAATGTCAGCATTTCGTAAAGCATGATGCCGAGCGAGCAGATGTTGCTGCGGAAATCGACGGATCCGCCAAGGAGCCGTTCCGGCGCCATATAGGAGGGGGAACCGATAAGTTCGCCTGTTCGCGTCAGGCCGGTCTGCCCGTCGTTTTCAAGCACCTTGGCAAGCCCGAAATCAATGAGCACCGGTACCCGGCCGTTTTTCATGATGACGTTATTCAGCTTCAGGTCGCGGTGGATGATTTTCCGGTCGTGCGCGTAGGCGAGGGCATCGGCAAGGCTGGCGATGATATCGAGCACCTCGACCAGTTTAGGCTTGCTCTGGTAAAGAAAATGAAACAGGTTGGGACCCGGTATATATTCCATGGCAAGGAAGAATATATTGTTTTCGCGGGAAATTTCGTAGATCGAAACGATGTTGGGATGGCTCAGACGGGCCACGGCATGTGCCTCCCGCATATACCGTTCCATGAATCCGGCATTGAGGGAAATGTTCGAAGGCATGATTTTAAGCGCCACAAACCGGTCAAGATCCGTTTGCACCGCTTTGTAAACTGCGGCCATGCCGCCGCGGTCAATCTCCTCGACAATGCAATACTTCCCGATGGTTGCCCCGACAGGCAGGATCATCTGCTCGAATTCATCGAGCATGGGCTGGATGGAGAGGGAGCCGGGGTCGCGGGGCTCGGAAGAATTCGGTTCGGTCGTCACAGGTTTCCGCTCCCCGCTCAGCCTTGCTCCCCGGTCCCGGTACTTTTCCGATCTTCCATAGCATCGGCAAAGTCTCCAGGAAGCGGTGCGGTTACCGTGAGCGTCCGCATGGTTGAGGGATGGAGAAACGAAAGTTTCCACGCGTGGAGGTAGAGCCGGTTTGCAAGGTGCGGATTTGCCGAAAAAAATGCGCGGTCGCGGGCGGCATCGCCGTACCGGACATCCCCGATAATGGGCGCCCCGAGATGGGAGAGATGGATGCGAATCTGGTGCGTCTTGCCGGTTTCCAGAAACACGTCGAGCCGAGACCGGTCAACGGTGGATGCATCGACCCGGTACCTGGTGCGGGAAAGTGCGCCGACCGTCCCGACGCGCATGGTGGTTTCGCCTTCGGCATCTCGTCCCCGCTGCAGGGGCACCTCGATTTCCCCTTCGAAAAGCGGCGGCCGGCCGTGGCAGATGGCACTATATTGTTTTGTAAGAGACCGCCTTCGAAACAACTCGTGCAGACGGCGGGAGTGTCTGCTTGTTTTTGGCAATGAGGATGGCGCCCGAGGTATCGCGATCGAGCCGGTGCACGAGGGCAAAATCATCGTAGGTTTTTATCTTGCCTCCTGCAAACAGGTATGCGGCGGCAAGGTCGACCAGGGTATCGTGGTGAAGGTGGCCGCTGCCCGGATGAACGACAAGCCCGACCGGTTTATTGCAGACGAGCAGATCGGCATCCTCATGCAGGATGGAAAAATTGCGCCTGAAAAAATCGGTTTTCACCAGATTGCCGTCAGGACCTTCCTGCAGAGCCGCTCCCCGGGAGAGCTCGGCCGGGTCGACATCGACATCGATCGCATCCCCGAGAGCCAGCCGGTAATCCTGGCTGATCCGGCGATGCCCGGCAACCCGGACTCCGCCGCGGCGAATCAGCGAATAAATGCTCGATAACGGCAACAGCGGCAGCTGTTTCCGCAGGATACGGTCGAGTCGGCAGCCCGCTTCCTTTTCCTGTGCAAGGAGGGATATCATTTACCTGGTCGCATCAATACTGGTCATACAGGCCGCTTATCGACTCGCCCTGATGGGTATACAGGATCGCCTTCGCAAAAAGCTCGGCCACGGAAATAATTTCGAGCTGCGGAAATTTTTTCTCCGGCGGGATATAAACCGTATCCGTCACCACCAGTTTTTTGAGCGGAACGCCGCGCAGACGTTCGACCGCCCGTCCGGAAAGCACCGCATGAACGCAGCACGCTTCGATTTCCCGGACCCCGAGCCGGTGGAGCGCCTGGACAACCTCCATGATGGAACCGCCTGAGGCAATTTCGTCATCGAAGATAATCGCACGCTTGCCCTTGACATCGCCGATAACGTGGTGAATTTCCGGCGCCTCCGAGTCGTCGGAACGTCTTTTATCGAGTATCGCAAGCGGCAGGCCGAGCCGGATCGCATAATGACCGGCCCGCTTGGCGCTGCCGGCATCGGGCGCAACCACGACGCAATTCTCGGTACCGCGATTCTCGAAATAATCGCAGACGACGCGACCCGCCAGGAGGTGATCGACGGGAATCCTGAAGAATCCCTGGATCTGGGGCGAATGGAGATTCATGGTCACAATCCGGTTGGCTCCTGCGGTCTGGAGCAGATCGGCCATGAGACGGGCGGTTATCGAGATCCGCGGCTCATCCTTTTTGTCGGACCGGGCATAGGGGTAGTACGGCAATACCGCCGTGATTCTGCCGGCGCTCGCATGCTTGATGGCATCGATCATGATGAGCAGCTCCATGATCCCATCGTTTACCGGCGAGCAGGAGGGCTGGATGACGTACACATCCTTGCCGCGGACACTTTCAGCAATCTTCACCTTGATGTTCTCATTCGAAAATTTCAATATCTCGCACATGCCAAGTTCTACGCCGGCATTGCGGCAGATCGCCTCGGCGAGAGGAATATTGGCATTTCCCGAAAAAATTTTCAACTGGTCATTCATTGCAGAGAAGTCCTTTTCCGGCGCACCTCATGCGCCATGCCTGCGCACTGCCGATTATGCGTCCGGCGATCCGGGCAGGGAGTCGGCAATATCTTCGTGAAACGACTGAAATTCCGACGCTTCGCCCGACGATCGGGCGGCCTCCTCCCCGCCGGGTGCATCAGTATGCAGTGCATCCCACTCGAGGGCTAAATTCATCATGGATTCACCGATGATCCGGGGCTGGTTAATAACCCTGGATTCGAAATAGAAATCCCCGGAATCAAGGTCCAGCATCTGGAATACCGCCGGTTTTCCGCAGCCGTCCCGGAAAAAGGCGTCGACAATGTGGCCGTCAAGCAGGACAAGATACCCCTTGTCCGGCCCATCGTAAAGGTGAAGGATTCCTTCCCGGTTGCCGATTTCGAGGAACTGGATGGCATCCAGGAGATTGGTCTGCCCGAGATTTCCGGAGTACATGAAGCGCGTTGAGAATTGCTGCTCGGTTCGCAATACCACCCGCCGCCGCCTGAGCAGAATGACCGCCACCATGCCAAGAATGAGTCCTGCCATGAGCCCGCCGGCGGCAATCCCGTCATGTCCGGTCATAATCATAAGGAGTCGCTGGTATCTTTCAGGGTATTTTCTTCGGAGTAGGAAATATAATCTTTTACCCGGGAAACGTTTTCCACCCCTTTGATCTTCTGCAGCCGCCTGACGATCTGCTTGAGCTGATTGCGATTGTAAATTTCGATCCGGAACATGCACAGCGCCTGCTGGCTGATGGTCTTGATACCGGCATCGGTAACATTTGCCCCGAATTCTGAGAAAATCCTCGTTATTTCGTGGAGGAGGCCCGGCCGGTCGGCACCAGTAAGTTCAATGGAAACGACGTACTTTTTCTTGTCTCCCTCGTCCCACGCCACATCGATGACCCTTTCCTGGTCGGCGGAAAAGAGCGGCGCATTGCTGCAATCCACCCGATGCACCGAAATACCCCGGCCGCGGGTCACGAATCCGGTGATAGGATCGCCGGGAATCGGATTGCAGCAGTGGGCAAACCTCACCATGAGATTGTCGGTGCCGCCGACCAGCACCCGCGGCGTAGTGCCGGTGATGCTGCCCACGAGCCGGGACACCATCCGCACCGGAGCCGGCTTCTGAACATAGCGCGCATGAAAATATCCGATGACCCGGGCCGCAGGGATTTCCCCGCTGCCGACCTGTTCGTAAAGACGGTCGAGGTTTCCCACTCCCAGATACTGCAGGAGACCGGAAACCGTGTCGGCAAAGGCAATCGAGAGCCGAAGCCTTCGAAAGGCAGCCTGAATCATTTTTTTGCCCAGCTCAATGCTCTCCTGGCGGCCGGTGGTTTTGAGCCACCGCCGTATCGCACTCCGGGCCTTTGGTGTCTTTACCTCACGCAGCCAGTCGACCGAAGGGTTCTTCGATGCGGTGTGGAGAATTTCCACGGTTGAGCCGCTCTTCAGCTCCTGGTTGATCGGCTCGATCTTGCCGTCTACCTTGGCGCCGATACAGTGCAACCCGAGCGCGGTATGAACCGAAAAGGCAAAGTCCAGCACCGTTGCGCCTTTAGGAAGCGAAATAAGATCGCCCTTCGGGGTGAACACAAAAATTTCCGCATGGAAAAGGTCAATCTTAAAAAATTCGAAAAACTCCGACGAATCGGTAAGATCCTTCTGCCACTCGATCACGTTTTTAAGCCAGACGAGCGCATAGTCGTCCTGGCTCATCTCCTTGTATCCGCTTTTGTAAAGCCAGTGTGCCGCAATCCCGTCTTCGGCGGTATGGTGCATCTCCCAGGTACGGATCTGCATCTCAACGACAACGCCCTTCTCTCCGACAACCGTCGTGTGGAGCGACTGGTACCCGTTTGTTTTCGGCGTGCTGATATAGTCCTTGAAACGGTCCTGGAGCGGGGTCCACAGGGAGTGAATAATACCCAGGGTATGGTAGCAGTCACGCAGGTTGTTGACAATAATCCGGATGGCAAGCAGGTCGAAAATCTCCTCGAACGGCTTGTTTCGCTGCGCCATCTTCCGGTAGATGCTGTAGAAATGCTTGGGTCTTCCAACGATCGTGGCCTCGATATGTTCTTCTTCGAGCCTGCGCCTGAGGGGAATGGTAAATGAATCGATCGTTCCCTCGCGGTCATTTCGCGACGCAACAACCTTGGAAACGACGTCCTTGTACTCGTCCGGGAACAGGAATTTGAATGCCAGGTCCTCGAGCTCCCATTTGATTTTGGCCATGCCGAGACGATGTGCCAGCGGTGCATAGATATCGAGCGTTTCCGAGGCGATATCATGAATCCGTTGCGGATCGAGATATTTGAGCGTACGGAGGTTGTGCAGCCGGTCGGCGAATTTGATGATGATGACCCGCAGGTCCTTGGCCATGGAGAGAAGCATTTTGCGGTAGGTTTCGGCCTGCCGCTCCCTGATCGAGGCCGTCTGGAATGCGCGTATTTTCGTTACCCCGTCGACGAGCAGGGCGATCTCCTCACCGAACTCCTGCACCAGCGCCTCACGGGAAACCGGGGTGTCTTCGAGGACATCGTGCAGCAATCCCGCGGCAATGGTTACCGCGTCGAGTTTCTGCTCGGCCAGGATCAGCGCGACCGCCACCGGATGGGCGAGAAACGGGTCGCCGGATTTTCGAACCTGGTCCTTGTGTGCATTCCATGAAAAGCGGAAGGCCCTGGCAATCAGGTCGGGGGCAACTTTCTGGTTGACTTCCTGCACCTTCTGGACAAATGATGACGTCGCTTCATCAATCGAGGCGGTCGGCAGAAACAGTGAAGGATCCATCGATGTCCGCCCTGCCCGCTACTTCTCGCTCGAGGCGGTGATCAGCATTTTCTCGGCATACGTCCAGTTCAGCAGGTGGTCGAGAACCGCTTCGACATACTTCTTGCGATCGTTTTCATAGTCAAGGTAATACGCATGTTCCCACACATCGACGGCAAGAAGCGGATCGTATCCTTTAAGGAGAGGCGTATCATGATAATCCGAACGATACACCTTCACCCCTTCACCGTCGCGAACGACCCACACCCACCCGACCCCGAGTTTCATCGCTTCCTCGATAAATGCAGTCCGGAAGGTGTCATACGAGCCATAGGCCGCAGATATCAATTCACCGATTTTTCCCTTTGGAGCTCCTCCGCCGGTCGGCGAAAGGCTCGGCCAATACCAGTTATGGTTATAGAGAAGTACCGCAACCTCGAAAATGGTCTCATCGAGCAAAACCTGGCCCTGATAATTCCTGATCAAATCTTCAAGCGTCTGCCGCTGGTATTCCGGGTGGGAGTGAATGAAAGCGCGAAGCATGGAATAGTAGCCGCGATGGTGCTTGAAATAGTGGAGACGCACGGTTTTTTCGGAAATCCATGGATCGAGCCCGGCTTCCTCATAGGGCAGGTTTGCCATGACAATCCCATATTTTTCAGTATCGGCAGTGGTGTCCTCTCCCAGCGTGCTCTCTCCGAACAGCTTCGAACTCTTTCCCGAAACAAGTGCCAATACTGCACCCGCGCCTGCCGCCGTCCTCAAAAAATCCCGACGGCTGGTCTCTTTTGGCATGTAAAACCTCCTCATAGGTAAAACATTGATGCACCCGGATTTATCAGCTTGCCCAAGTCCGGGCCCCTTATAAAAATACTTCACGCTCCGGCCATTTTGGGCTCGGCAGACGCTTCTAACTGCTTCCCAATTCACGGACTGCGGCAAGCAGGGATGTGACCGCTTCCTCGTCCCGGCCCTTGCCGGAACAGTGAATTCCCCGTACCTTTGAGGACGGCTTACAGTAAAGAGGAAGTTCATTTTCGGTGAAAATGCCCACGGCCTTGATACCGAGCATTGTTGCGAGACCGAAGAAGAGGGATTTGCCGGACACGATGCAGGCGGTACGCCTGAGAAGTTCTGCGGTTTGGGGGATGGTGAGCGCCGAGAATACCGGCGCCACCAGTGCGGCAAGGCGTTCGGCAATCGGCCGGGGAGGTGCCTCCCCGCAAAAGAAGTATACGCCGCCTACCGCTGCGGTCATCAGGGCTGAAATGCACTCCTCCGCTCCCCTGTCGCCGAAGAGTTTGTACAAGGGCAGGACATCGATCCCGAAGAGACGTGAGGAGCCATCAAGACGAACCTCCCTGAGCAGGCGATCGACTTCTCCCGACGCTCCTGCAGGGAAACTCCAGGTCCGTCCGCTGCACGGCGGGGCGCCGAACGTCTCGGCCATGGTACAGTTGCTCCCGGCCAGGTAGCGGTTGCCGGAATCGAGGTTAACCCGTAAATTGATAAATGGAAAATCGGCGGCTCCGCCGTACCCGGCCCGCAGCCGGGCACCGGTCATGCCGGCGAGGTAAGCGAGCGAAAGATCCTCTTCCCGCGTAAGCAGGCAGCAGCAATCGATTTCACCCTTGAATCGATCGATCAGGCTCGCGAGGCCCGGTGAAAAAAGTTGCTTTTCCGCCGAACGATATTCGATAATCTCGCCGGAGCCCAGCATTCCTGCCAGAGGAGCAACAGGGGGTTCTGCAAGCAGTGAAACCCGTGCATCGGAAAAAACCTTTATGAGGGCCGCCGCGTTTTCGAGCTGGCAGAGAGCCTGAACAGGATCGGCCGGAAAAATGATAAGCACTCTGCGGAATGAAGCTCCCTCGATGGGGAAGGCGAACGGCCCGGATTTATCAACCCGTTTTCGAACGATCCCGGCCAGGAGATTACGACTGCGCGACGGGCCGATGAGCGAGAACAGCGCACGTTTCCATCGACCTGAGTTGGTTGGTTTTGGCATGGCGTAGTTCAAAAAATACATCCCTCCGGGCTTGTTACCGGGTCGGCTTGTAGAAGGACGATTCGGAAGCACGGAGCACCGTCAAAAGCAATCCTGAAGTATATCTATCGGTATGGAAATTATCTTCCTCGGCACCGGAACTTCTCACGGCGTCCCTTCAATCGACTGCATGATCGAAAAGCACACGCGATGCAGGAAAGACGTCTGCCGGCTTGCGGAAGCCGATTCGCGCCATCGCCGCACCCGTTCTTCAATCATCGCGGCCTTTAAAGGCGTGACCGTGCTGGTCGATGCATCGATGGATTTCAGGGTTCAGGTGCTGCGGGAGAACATCCGCCGCATCGATGTTGCCCTCATCACCCACTCCCATGCGGATCATATCGGCGGCATTCCCGACCTCCGCTCCTACGATCGCAGCAGGGGAGCACCGCTGCCGCTCTACGGGTCGCCTGAATCGATCCGGGCGATCCGATCGGCTTTTGCCTACATTTTCGACCCGGCAGCCTTTATCGGCGGTGGTATTCCCTCGATCGATGCGATACCGGTGAACGAGCCCTTCGCGCTGTCCGGGGAAACCATCACTCCCATTCCGGTTGCCCACGGGGCGCTTACCGGCTGCCGTGGCTACCGCATCGGGCCCGTTGTTTACATTCCGGACATGAAAGCCATCGATGCCGCCGGCATCGAAACGTGTCGCGGCGCCGATACGCTGATCCTCAACTGCCTCCGCGAAGGGCCGGAGCACGTATCCCACCTCACCCTGAAAGAGAGTATGGACCTTGCTCGCAGCATTGCTCCCCGGCAATGCTTTTTCACGCACCTGAGTCACGATATCCATTACGAGCTCGACAGTGCCAGGCTTGACCCCTGGATGCACTTTGCGTATGACGGGCTGCGAATTTCTATAGGCATAAACGATTTTTAATAATCCTATGGAAACCTACAAGCAGCAGTTCATCGAGTTCATGGTCCGCAGCAAGGTTCTCACGTTCGGCGATTTCACGACCAAAAGCGGGCGCCGGACCCCCTTTTTCATCAATACCGGCAACTACCGCACCGGATCCCAGATCCGGGCTCTGGGAGAATTTTACGCCGCAGCCATGATCAAACACCTCGGCGACCGGTTCGACGTACTCTACGGTCCGGCCTACAAGGGCATCCCGCTCGTGGTAGCCGCTGCCTCAGCGCTGGCGGGATCGTATGGCCGCGATGTCGCCTACTGTTTCAACCGTAAGGAGGCAAAGGATCACGGGGAAGGCGGTATTTTCATCGGCCGCATGCCAACCGCCGGGGATCGCCTTCTCATCGTCGAAGATGTGGTCACCGCCGGAACCTCGGTGCGCGAAACGGTCGCGCTGCTCGGAAAAACCGCCGGGGTCACGATCGCCGGGCTGATCGTTTCGGTCAATCGAATGGAAAAGGGCAGGGGAGAAAAAAGCGCGCTTGCGGAGCTTTCCGGAGAATTCGGCATCGACGCCTTTGCCATTGTCACGCTCGACGACGTTATTGCCCACCTGCACGGCAGGATGATTGACGGGGCGGTCGCGATTGACGATGCGATGCTGGAAAAGATTGCGGCGTACCGTCGCCGCTACGGCGCAGCGGAGTAACGGGCATGCCATGCGAAGAGTAACCGAGAACCCGCCCGCGCGGAGCCCGGACCGCCCTATCGACGGTGCCGCGTTTCCCTGGTTCGTTGCCCATGTCAAGCCGCGCCAGGAAAAGGCCCTGGCCGACGACTGCCTGCGGCTGGGCATCGAATATTACCTTCCCATGGCGGTCAAGGTAACCCGGCGTAAAGACAACAACAAGCCCCGGAAGTCGGTGCTTCCCCTCTTTGCCGGTTACCTGAGCTTCAGCAGTCCGCGCGAAGCGCATGCCGGGCTCTATGCAACCGGGCATGTGGCCGGTATCATCGAAATCAGGCACCAGAAAAAATTCATTGCCGAACTCGGGCAGATCTACAGTCTCCTTGAGAAAGGAGTTCCTCTCGAACCGTGTACCATGACCCTTGCGGAAGGCGACGAGGTGTATATTGAAGCGGGACCGCTCAGGGGTGTCCGCGGCGTTGTTACCACGGTGCGCGACCGTGAACGTCTCATACTCGCCGTCGAAGGCCTGGGCCGCGCAATAACCACCATCGATGCCGCAATGGTAAAACCTGTAGCCGATCGAAAGCCGCCGAAGCCATGCTGATGTCCTATATTTCCAATTTTCTCGCGCTGCCGTTCTATCCGCTCGGCTTTGCCGTGCTATGCATCGCTGCGGGCATCGTCGCGCTCCTGAGGCAACGGCGAAAAACCGGTCTCGCGCTTGTTATCCTGTCGGGTGCGGTGCTCTATGGCTTTTCAACCGGTCCCCTCTCCTACCGACTCGTTCGCGGCCTCGAAGAACGCTACCCCCCGCTCCTGCAGGTCGAGCCCGCGCCGGCAATCGTCCTCTTAACCGGCGGAGAGGTCCCCCGGATGCCGCCCCGCCTCTACGACGAGATCAACAGCGCCGGGGACCGCATTTTGTATACGGCACGGATTTTCAAACAGGGGGCCGCCCCCCGGATCGTCATTACCGGCGGCAACCTCGACTTTATCCGTACCTCCGCCAGTTCGCAGGCAGAGGCAAGCGGACATCTTCTCCGCGAGCTCTTCGGCATCGATTCATCGCGAATCCTGCTCGAAACGAAGGCCCGCAATACCTGGGAGAACGGCCTCTACACCAGGAGGCTTCTTGATAGTCTGCACCTTCCGCTCGACATCATCCTGGTTACTTCGGCGATGCATATGCCCCGGGCGGTGAAGATATTCAGGAAGCTCGGATTCACCATCGAACCGGCGCCTGCCAACTTTGTCGCCAGCGCACCCCGGCAACCGAAGCTCATCGACCTCATACCGAACGCGCCGGCCCTCATGAACTCATCGACCGCCCTGCATGAATGGTACGGCATGGCGGCCTATCGCCTGTTTGGAAGGGTGTGAGGCCGGCCGTGGCGAACAAGCCTGCAAAACATTTTTTCATTACCCTCGCGGCCCTTATCGCCCTGGCGGGCTGCCTGGCATTCATATTTATCAAGGTCGGACCGTGGCTTGCCGTAGCGGACGCATTCCCGGCGCGGCTGGACATTATCTATACCTTCGGCGGGGAGAATATCCGCATCAGTTACTCGCGAGAACTCATGCGCCGGTTTCCCGAGGCGCACTGGGTCATAAGCGACTACAGTCACCGTTACGCTCGCATGCTGCAGCGGCAGGGATTCGATATGTCGCGCGTCACCATTCTCGATACCTGCCGCTCGACAATCTCTGAAGTCAGCGGCCTGGCGCAGTGGCTGAAAAACCAGAAGGGTGGCCCGCAGGCCGACTCCGGGTCGGTCGATACCGGCGATTCGGGAAGGCCGGCGGACCTGACCTCGCGGCCGCTGCATATCGGCCTCGTTTCGAACCCCATGCACATGAGAAGGATCCGGCTTATCGCCGAAAAAGCGTTTCGCGATCCCGCCATCCGCCTGCACTGCCTGCCGGTCCCCCCGGAACGGTACGGCTGGTCGCGGCGTGCAATCGGTCACTGGTGGCAGGTAAAGGGCCTCCGGACATGGGTGGGGCTGGAAACCGGGAAGATAGTAATATTCTGGGCGTTATTCTCGTGGAGTCCGTAGAGCCTTTTGTCAATCAACCCTTTGGTGGGGAAACCTCGCTACGCGGGTTTCCCCTGGCCAAAGCCTCCGCGCCCGCAAAGCCGGGCTGCGGGGTCTTTGGCACACCCCTTCCTGCGGAAGTGGGCGGCTATGTTTGCCTTTGGCAAACGCTCGCCCACTCCCGCAACGCTCACATCAGGTAAAAAAAATATTAACGACAACAACTCCCCGTTTTAATCTTTTATTGCAATCTTTTTTCACCCTTCATCAAGATTTTTCAAGACCCTCAAGGGCAACCACACAGGGTTGCCCCTACAAAATCTTTTATGTTTTGTCTACCTAATGGAGGCGTTGCGGAGGTACGCGAGCGCCAGCTGAGCGTGAGCGAGGCAGGCATAGCCGCGTACCTCCGCAGGAAGGGGTGTGTCGGAGACGCGGCTTTGCGCGGCTCCGACCAGGGGGAACCATTTTTAAATGGTTCCCCTATCATAGGCATTTGATTTAAGCCCGGTTCCCCCACCAGAGCTACCTTTACTTTGCAATAGTATTATTCAATTTCTCAGGCATCGTCAACCGGAAAATATTGGTGCAGGTGGGCGTTGCATTGAGCATCACCGGATCGAATCCGCCGCCGAGGGTATTCAGGAGCGATTCAAGCCGCTGCGGGCTCTGGGCTACCGCATAGAATTGCGATCCGGCCGGGATGAATCCGGTCGATTGGAGAACGATGAGCAGCCTGATGAACAGTTTCGGGGCATTCTCCGGCAGGCCGGACGGAAGCACAACATCGAAGGAACCGCAGGCGCCGCCTGCGCGGCTCAGGATATATTCGGGCCCGCCGGAAGCGTTCTGCGCCACCTGCATGGCAAAATAGTCGGTGATATTCAGCTCGTCAAGGCACGAATAGGCTGCCAGCCGGTCCACATCGTCAACCACGAGAACCGGGGCCGGGTTTTCCCGGTACTCCCGCGCAAGCAGCTGCAGGTCGACCCGGGGATGCCAGGCGGCGGAGAGGCACGTATTGTACAGCAGGTCCTGGTGGTGCCCTCCGGTGATGATATCGCCGTCAAGAGTATGCCGGATGGCCCGCCACTCCCCGGCAAAGGAAATGAGGCAATAGGCGGCAATGCATGCGGCAGCTATCCCGGCCCGGCGTAATAGTCTTTCCGACGAGGCGAATAAAAGCGAGATGCCGGAAGCGAGCATGAGCGCAACAACCGGCGCCAGCATGACAAAGGAGCGGTCGGGCGGCATATCGTTCCGGGCAAGGGAGATTGCAAACGGAAGGAAATAGAGTAACGCCAGCCGGATAAAGACGAATACTTCGTCCGAAACGGCTTTGTTCCGGACCATCCGGACAAAGGCGATTGCTCCCCCGGAAGCCGCAAGGAGCGGGAGAAGGAAGCGGCCGGACATGAAAGCGAGGGAGATTCGCGGCAGCAGCGTCTGCAAGGCATAGAGGCGAACCGGAGGGGCATTCATGATGTATTTGCATGAGAGAATCTGCCCGAGCATCGGCGCGTAGGCGAGCAGCGCGATTGCCCCGCCGGCCGCCGGGAGCGCCATGGCAGAGAGAAACCGCCTGCCGGGGATGTCATGGTGCCCGGTCGCTATCCGGAAGATGCTTTCGGCGGCAAGAACCATGCAAAGAGCGACGACAAAATAGGCGGTGGAAGTCAGCGTATAGAGAAGCAGGAAACAGGACACGACCGCTGCCCCGGCATGGAACTTCGTCGGCCTCGTGAGAAAACTCCAGGTATGGAACAGCAGCGCCGAAACCAGCAGCATGCTCAGGGAGTACCCGCGAAGCTGCATGGCAAAGTTGAGAAAGGGAATGGTGGTGCAGAGGATCACCGCGGTGAGGTTTGCCGCCGCCTTGCCGACGAATCGCCGCGCCAGGAGGCAGGAATAGGCAACGGTCAAAATGCTGAAACCAAGCGGCAGCGCGCGCAGCGCTATCACCCGCCCGATCGCGTCGTTGAGGGTGACTATCCCGAAGAGCCTCGACCACAACCCTTCGACGAGGTTGAAGAAGACATGGTTGTTGGCCTGCTTGAAATCGGCCAGTGTGCTGCCGGGACCGAGAATATAGGTCTGCATGAGCGAAAGGATCTCGTCCCACCACAGATCCTTATGGAGGTACCCGGAAGCCGCGAAAGCAAGAGGCAAAATCCCGATGGATATTGCGGCGCCGGTCAGGGTCCGGTCGCGGTTCATGATTCCTGGCATGGTGAGCGGCGATCTCTTGTCACGGATTCGCGACCACGATCTTCTTCGCAATTTCCTTTCCCACGCACAGGCAGTAGCATCCCGACGGTAACTTCCCCGAGTCAATGGTCACCTGCGACCGGTTCGTACCGTCGATCACCGCCGCGGTCAAGCCCTGCATGGTCAAAAGGCGGACCAGAGTGCGAGCATTGCGCGGCTTCGAAAACGCAACCGTAATGCTTCCTGCGCTCTGCCTGACCGTAAAGGCCGGGACATTTGCCCGGACCGCCCCGCGCGGCGCAACCGAGGTCTGCGGCCAGATAAAGGGGAGAGCGGAGTTGTCGGGTGCTGCGGCGCTCAGGGTTATCGTATCGGCGGTAAGGCCTGCCGAGGTGCCGATGACGGTTATGGTTCCCGGCGTGTTCCGGGATTTGAGTATCCAGCCTATTTTCCCCGCAATGGTCGTCCGCGTCAGGGTATCGAAGCAGTCGACCGGACCGGCAAGCTGCAGCGTAACCGGCCGCGCCGCAAAGGCGCACCGGCCGGAGGCGTCGCGGAGCGAAGCAACTATTCGCGTCAGATCGGTGCTGTCGGCATTCAGGTTTGTCAGGTCCGCGTTCAGCACCACCCTGGTCGGGGTCAGCCCGACGATGAAGGTGTCCTGCGCCGCGCCGGTCCAGTTGGCGCTATACATATAAAAGGCTTTCTTCGGAATGCGATACTGGTCGAGCACCCCCATGGGGTGCACCATGAACGGCGAGCAGTAGTCGATGAAGCTCCAGAGGTGGCCGCCCGCCGGAATCGAGGTTGACGAGGTCCCGTTCCAGGCGGTGAGGATCGAATCCCAGTCGGGGTTGCCGTACCAGTGATCCGAAGAAAACTTGTTCTCGCTGAGCTTTCCGGAAAGTGCAGCATCGTTGGTCCGCGACGTGTCCCCCCGGAAGCACCACTTTATCCATCCCTCGTAATACTCCGACACGAACAACCCGACAACCTGGCTCTGTACGCTTGTCGGCCGCAACTCGTAATTCATGCCGTAGACATCGGCTGAGAACCCGGTGATCTCCGACGAGCTGCCGTAGAGCGCCGTACCGCGCGTTGAATCCTGGCTCTTGATGGTCGCGTTCAGGGTGGTGAAGGGCGTCGCGAAGGTCGAGGCCGCATCGCTCGCGTCCGGTTCATTGAACATTCCCCAGAGGATGATGCACGGGTGATCGTACCCGACGGTGATCATTTCCTGCGCAACCGTGTTCATCCGCGTCCAGAAGGAGGCCGGATAGGGTGATGTCGAGCAGCAGCCCCACGAGGGCAATTCGACTTCGCACACCATGCCGAGCTCGTCGCAGGCGTTGTAAAATGCCGGGGAACGCGGGAAGTGCGAGCAGCGGATGGAGTTCCCCCCCATGGTTTTGACCAGCTGCACCTCCTGGAAAAACCGCGACCGGGGTACCGCGTTTTCCACCCAGGCGAACTCCTGGTGCATGCAGACCCCCTTGAGGAGATACCGGGCGCCATTCAAGTAGAATCCGCCCGCGCGCGTCCAGCTCAGGGAGCGGATGCCGAACCGTTCGACGTAGTCGTCAACGACCTGCCCGTTGACGGCAACTTTCGTGAATACCTTGTAAAGATAGGGCGACTCCGGGCTCCAGAGATTGGGATTGTGGATGGTGTCGCCCGTCTTGTCGAATACGAGCGACGTATCGGCCGGGATCGAGCCGGCGAGACTGTCCACCTTTACGATCGTCCCGCTCGAATCCACGACGCACCATGATACGGTGACGTTTTCCGCGACACTGTTATCGTTGCGCACCCTGGTCCGTACGCGGACCCTGGCTGCCGCGGCGGTCGCCAGCGGGGTCGACACCTTCTGGCCGTAATACCCCACGTAAACGCTGTCGGTGCAGAGAAGCCAGACATCGCGATACAACCCGCTGAAGAGATAGAAGTCGGGGTAACCGTTGCTCGCATTGCCAAGGGTCGAATAGGTGCCCACGCGCCCCGGCGGAATGCTGTCCTGGTAGTTGCAGTCGAGCCTGACCGCCACCTCGTTCGGCCCGGTCCTGCTCACCACACCGGTAACATCGTAATAGAACCCGGTGAAGCCGCAGGCATCGTGCGTCCCGACGAGCGTGCCGTTGACATAGACCTGGGCGCTCTGCATGGCCGCGTCGAATTCGAGGAAGACCTTCTGGTTGTGGGGAATCCCGGAGGGTACCGTGAAGGAGAGCCGGTACCAGCACACCCCGTCCCAGACGCCGGGGTCCGGCACGCTGGCCTGCTCGCCTGCCGAGTCCGGCGCGCCGTACATGGCGGAATGGGGCAGGTTCACCACCTGCCACGACCCGTCGCTGAATGACGTTGCCGAGGCGCCGGAGACATCCCCCTTGTAGAACTTCCACCCCTGGTCGATCTTCTGCTCGGTCCGGACCTTGTAATATCGCGAAGGAAGGAAGTCGGCCCGAACGGCCAGGCAGCAGATGCCGATAAGCATCAGGGTGGTTGAGCAAAGACTGAGAGGGCGTTTACACATTCAGGCATCCTTAGTTCAGGATAGCAGGCTCTTGTTTTGTGCAATATAGTATCTCCAGATTGGGCCTGACAAGGAAATTATCCGGATACCGGGTCTTTTGGAGGCCTCGGGCAGCCCATCCTCGGGGAAAGAATAAAGATGACGACTCCGGATCAGGAACCGGGGGCCGGTTGAGGGCGGGATTTTCGCGTCCCGGCCCTCCCCTGCTGGAAAACCGCGTTTCCTTCAGCGCGCCGGGTCTTCCTGATTTATATTTAATGGTCGAAAATTGTGAGTTCCGGGTTGCCCGACTGGGTTCTGTTATGGGTGATTTTCAATCCGGGATTGGCTATATCGTTGAAATTACTATAGTTATGCGGTCGTAGCTCAATTGGATAGAGCATCTGACTACGGATCAGAAGGTTGCAGGTTCAATTCCCGCCGGCCGTACCACTAAAACCCCTAAAAAGTGCCCAATTTTGCAGGAAAAGGCACTTTAGGGGTTTTTTATTTTCCCCTCCTAAGCGCGCTTCTACCCTCAAAAACCCCTGAATTCCCCCCAACCTTGGACACTTCTTGGACACTGTCCAAGGCTTTTGTAAATTAACAGATACCATTAACCGGACACTATGAGCATGCACCGCGGGGGATTGGCAGAGAAAAAATGACCTGTTCAAAGAGTTCCGCTGACGGGGCGTGAGATTTCCGCGCGCCCCTTCCCTACCCCTTCGCGTTACCTCACTCGACCCGCGCCACGCCCTTGTGATCCGACCTTCGACGCCGCCCGCGCCGGTCGGCTATAATTCCGGCTCAGGGGCAGGAAAGCCCGCCTCGGCGGCAACCCCATTCTAAGCCATCGTTTGCCGGCCAGGTGCGCGCTTGGTTTGGCTCGGCTGGCCACGCCCCATCAAAAGGCCGCGCTAAGTTTCGGCCACTGTTGAATTCCTGGCAGCCGCGCCCGGCATGACGCATTCACCGAAAATCGCCGCTCGGCTAAATTCTGGATTCCACCGAGGCCCGCTCCGGAGGCGATGCGAATTCCGCGAATAAGCCCCCGATAGAGCAACCACAACCTTCACCGTAAATGGAAACGCCGACCGCTGAGGCAACACTCTACCATAGCTATTAAAAGAGCCCGAGATAGCCTACGCAGCATAAGGATGCCGGAGAGCTTGGATAAAGGATAATATGAGCATTTACACTTGGTGGGGTCACCGGTACCCCGAGGGTAGCCGCTGAATAGATCTCCAATAAAACACCCGGCGTTCTTTGAGCTAAGATAGCCTTCATAAGATTAAGCGCCTGCTCCGGAAATGTCTATTTAGCGGCATGAGGATATGTATACGAGCGGAAACTCTATTATTTCACGATTTTATTATGGAAAATCAAACCAAATGTACGTGAGCCATGATTATGCATTATTTATATTCTATCCCACCAGTTATAAGGAGGAAAGAAATGCATACTGCTGCTGCGACTTCACTTCATACCATTACAAATACCGCGGTATCATCGTTACATGACACAACAACAATGATAGCATTGCAAATATTTAACCGTATTGATGCAATGTATAATATTCATTATACTCAACTTAAAGATATGTACGAAGGACATTGGCATATACTTGAGTGGACCATAGTAATTGTTATCACAGTTGGAGTTGCAATAATACCCTTACTTATTGCTTGGTATCAAAATCGGAGTTTCAAAAAAGAATGGGAAGCATATGAAGAAACGGTAAGGGCTTTAGAGGAAAGTTTTAAAAGCAAATTGATTATTGCTGAAAAATCATTTATAGAAAAAAGTAATGAAATGCAAGATGGATTTAATAAATTAAACATTGAAGAAAAGGAACTTGCAAAGAGGTTGGGAGAATTAAGCAATGTTTTTGAGCAGAAATTAAGAGAATTAAGCCTTACTTTTGAGGAGAAAACAAGAAAAGCAGTTTGTCTTGGAAGGGGTTTAACATACGCATCTATGGCAGAATTCAAAGAAAAAGAATTTAAATTTAGTGAGGCTACATTATACTACTCTTCTTCCATAATTGAGTTTTTAAATGCGGAGGAATATGTTATTCTTGAAAGCAAGATAGAGATGTTGAAGGAATTATTGAATAAACTTAATGTTAGCAATATAGGCACTGGCGAAGACTTTATTCCAACCCTCGAAGAGTTGGTAACCCGATTATCAGATGCAAAATATGGAAATCTTTATAAAAAAAATGCGGATGATATAAACAAACTGTGGAACGAAGCAAAAGTAAGATTGCCCCCAATAAAAATAACCTTAACAGAGGATATACCAGCGCCATCCAAAGATTCTTCATTAGGTGAAAAAAATTAGCAGCTTTAAACGCCAAGGATTTCTGGCAATCGAGCGATAGGAAATGATTTTCTGCCGTAAGAATTCCATATCGCATTCGCAACTGATTTAAAAACATTATCAGTTTCAAGGCTATCCAAAGTTAATTCTATTGGCGGTAAACTAATGTTTTCTTCAGAAACCATTGCAGAATCATCAAAAAGAGAGTTATAAAACAATTTACTTCCGAGGCGCGTATTTTTAGTACCCACTAAATCAATTAGAACCCAAAAGGGCGCTGGAACATTAGTTTTACTATAAATATCCACTATTTCCTCTAAAAAATGCGAAAGCCCTTTGAGAAAATAATCAAATTGAAAATATTTACCTCGGTCATCGCCTAGTATAGCATATTTATCAGCAATATTAACAATACCACTATAAAGCAATTGGATTATTTCATCAATTTGAAATCCCTGCGCATCACCTGGGCGAGCCATTGTTATGCCATTTGAATTTAGCCTCGGCATGGATGGGTAATCACCAAAAAAATGAATTTTATTAAGTTCGGAACATTTGTTAATAAATTCAAAATTATAAAGTTCTCTTGCCATTGCTGCCTTGGGAACAATCTGACACAAAGAAAAAGGAACTTTTTTATCAGGGTTAATAATTAAATTTGAAATTAATTTTACTCTCTCTGTGCGGCACTCTTTAAGTTTTTTGAGCAAGTCATTTTCGGAATATCCACAATGTGGGCAAGAATTTGCAAAATCACTCATTGGTTGTTTGCATTCCGGGCAAGTAATCATTGACATGGAACGACTCCTTTTTAAATCTATATAGGTATTATAGCAAAAGCTCCAACTTTTTAATATATGTAATAATAGATGAAAGAGGCAAGTTTGAATCGAACATAGGGCCCGAATACACATGCAAAAAACGTAACCCCATCGCTAACACGCCCGAGCCAAAAAAATAGACGGTGAATTCGTGCGTTCGCGGATATTGGCGGATTTGCGGGCAATACCGACCTTGGCGTCGGTTATTTTGTAGAAAATTGTGAGTGTTTCGGGCGAGATCATTAACCGCCGCAATAATTTGAAGATTTGAATATTGAAGGGGAGCCCCTGGGGGGCGGAAACGGGAGCCCGCGTCTTTTGCGGGCGAACGGGGCGGGTGTATTCGCGGCGGTTAAAGATCACGGGCGGGGCGATCGTAGGCGCTGACCCTGTCAGGGGATGCCGATTGAGGGCCTGTCCCGAGACGGCACTGCCCCTGCCAGGAAGCAGCGCCTAATAAGCTGTTGCCTTGGCGCGAAGTGCGCGAGCCGCCCCCCGTGTGACCCCTTCATGGCGCATCGCCTGAAGGACCAGGCTTCACGGGCAAGGCGAAGTCGTGCACCACGCAGCGCCCCTTCCAAAGCGTTCTTTTCCCGTGGTTCCGGTCCAGCGAGGAATCCGCGCCGCCGGGGCCATCGGGCTTAAAAGCGCATGCCCTTCAGGGCATTGGCGCTTTGCCACTTGGTTTGAAGTAAAAACCCTTGAGGGCAGGGTGATATCCCTAATACTGGGAGTTTACATAAAGGCGTTATGCCGACACCCGATTAGGCCCGTCAGGGCCGAGGGTGTGCCGCTGCATGACGCTGAAGGCTGGGCGCATAACGGCGTTTATGTAAAAGCCTTCCCGCCATGGACGGCGGAAGGCGGCCCCAGGCTACCGCTTGAGTCGGCAGGACCGTTCCGGCGTCCAGGTGCGGCGGCTGCGCAGGCATGCGGTGCCGTCCGCGCCGGTGGGGTCGGGTCGATCAAAAAATAGACCTTCAAAGAATGCTGCGATTCAGTTTTTTCAAAGATCTTTACATGCCTCTTATTTTTTAACTATATTGTCAGGCTGAAGAATCCTTAGAACGGCGAAAGGTCGGTTGCCATGAAAGCCACGGAAGCAAGGCTGCTCGATTTTTTGAAAAAGTCTACACAGTTTGTAATACCAATTTATCAACGAACCTATTCATGGACCGAGAGAGAATGTCTCCAGCTCTGGAACGACATCATTCGCTGTGGTCTAAACGACCGTATTCCAGGTCATTTTATTGGCTCCATCGTTTATGTTGAGAGCGGTCTTTCTCAGATAACGCATCAAGCCCCATTACTTGTCATTGATGGACAGCAGCGTCTTACCACTATATCCTTGTTGCTTTTGGCATTGGCTGAAGCTGTTGGGGAAGATGAACCGCTTGATGGGTTTTCTAAGCGCAAAATTTGCAATTACTACTTAAAGAACCCCGAGGAAACTGACGAGCGGCATTATAAGCTGATATTATCGCAAACGGATAAGGATACCCTGACTTCATTGGTCGGAGAGCATCCGCAGCCAATAAACCATTCGATACGCGTAGTGAATAATCATACGTTATTTCGAGGGTTGATACATAATGGTGATGTAAGCTTGGAAATACTTTGTAAGGGGCTGGCAAAATTAATGGTTGTTGACATAGCCCTGAACCGCGATCAGGACAATCCCCAGCTTATTTTCGAAAGCATGAACTCAACCGGTAAAGAATTGAGCCAGGCAGATCTGATCCGTAATTTTATTTTGATGGGTCTGGAACCGGGGCTTCAAACCCGTCTTTACAGGGATTTCTGGCGCCCTATGGAGGTGGATTTCGGTCAGGAGGCCTATAGCATTTATTTTGACAGCTTCATGCGCCATTTTTTGACGGTTATGACCGGCGAAATTCCCAATATTTATGCGGTATATGATGCATTCAAGGTTCATGCTCGCGCGACACGCGGCGATGCTACTAGTGATGAAAGTCACATTGAAAACTTAGTTAAAACGATCCGGGACTATTCGAAATATTTCTGCAAAATGGCTTTGGGAAAAGAGACCGATCCGGACCTGAAACAGGCATTTCATGATTTGCGAGAGCTGAAGGTAGATGTGGCCTACCCCTTTCTTCTTGAGCTCTACCACGACTATTCGACCGAATTCCTGAGTAAGGAAGATTTTCTAACCGCAGTGCGCTGGATAGAATCCTATGTATTTCGACGCGCAGTTTGTGCCGTTCCTACGAATTCCATGAACAAAACCTTTGCGACTTTTGCAAAAGCACTGAAGAAGGATCGCTACATAGAGAGCATCGCCGCCCACTTTTTGCTGCTTCCCTCCTATCGCCGATTCCCAAATGATGATGAATTCAAGAAAGATTTTCAAACCCGTGATCTGTACAACTTTCGAAGCCGAAGTTATTGGCTTCGCCGATTTGAAAATTTCGGGCGCAAAGAGCCGGTGCCAGTGGATGAGTACACCGTGGAACACATCATGCCGCAAAATGAAAACCTGAATTTCAAATGGCAAGCTGATTTGGGTGAGGATTGGAAGAAAATCCAACAAACACAGCTGCACACCTTGGGAAATCTAACGCTCACCGGCTACAATTCGGAATATAGCGATCGTCCATTTTCAGAAAAAAGGGATATTGAAGGCGGCTTCAAACTAAGCCCTCTCAAACTAAATCAAGGCCT
>CAWDOZ010000154.1:0-7244 GCA_963803935.1 uncultured Fibrobacterota bacterium
AGCCACCTGAAAAAAAATATGTTGACTTTGATCGGGAATGACCTATTTTTCAATCCACAGGAAGAGAGAAGATACTCACGACGCGTAAGCGTTACCCACACTCCTCCTCCTCCTAACGCCGCTCATCCACGTTTACCAAAATATCCGATCTAAAAGGGGTTGTTATCATGGCTGCCGATATGACCGTTGAGGTTGAATCAAACTTTGTCGAGGAAATCCGGGAACCGCAGCTCAGGGAGCGGCTTACCAGGAAAAAAGTCACCTTGAGTGAAAATGCCCTGACCGTGCTGCAGAAGCGCTACCTGAAGAAGGACGATGCAGGCGTTGTCTGCGAGGCTCCGGAGGACCTGTTCTTCCGCGTT
This sequence comes from uncultured Fibrobacterota bacterium, assembly GCA_963803935.1. Classification (GTDB taxonomy): domain Bacteria; phylum Fibrobacterota; class Chitinivibrionia; order Chitinivibrionales; family Chitinispirillaceae; genus BOG-1184. Next base: position 363 of record CAWDOZ010000154.1, read on the forward strand.
GCCGAAAATATCGCGGGAGCCGAAAGGCTCTTCAATGCCGGCACCACTGTCGAAGGGTGGACCGAGAAATTCTACAATACCATGGTGGATCTCGATTTCCTCCCCAATTCGCCGACGCTCATGAATGCCGGTCGGGAGCTGCAGCAGCTTTCAGCCTGCTTCGTTCTGCCGGTCGGGGATTCGATGGAGGAAATTTTCACCTCGGTGAAAAATACCGCCCTTATTCATAAGAGCGGGGGCGGCACCGGGTTCTCCTTCTCCCACATCCGGCCGAAAAACAACCGTGTCCGGTCGACCATGGGAATCTCCTCGGGCCCGCTCTCCTTCATGCGCGTATTCGATATCGCCACCGAAACCGTGAAGCAGGGGGGGACCCGGCGGGGTGCCAACATGGGCATTCTCAACTGCTCCCATCCCGAGATCATGGAGTTCATCGAGATGAAGGAGAAGGACGGAGTCATGTCCAACTTCAACATCTCGGTCGCGATTACCGACGAGTTCATGGAAGCGCTGAAAAACGACGAGGAATACCCGCTGCGCAACCCGCGCTCGAACGAAGTCGTCGGCAAGCTCAAGGCATCGAAGGTCTTCAAGAGGATCGTCGAGCTTGCCTGGAAAAACGGCGAGCCGGGCATCGTCTACATCGATAAGATCAACGCGGACAACCCTACCCCGCACATCGGGAAAATCGAAAGCACCAACCCGTGCGGGGAGCAGCCGCTCCTGCCCTACGAATCGTGCAACCTCGGATCCATCAATCTCGCGCACATGATCTCGGACAACAACGGCAAGAAGGAGATCAACTACTTCAAACTCGGCAATACCGTGCGCACCGCGGTCAGGTTTCTCGATAACGTCATCGAGGTCAACAAATATCCGCTGCCGGAAATCGAAAAAATGACAAAGGGCAACCGGAAGATCGGGCTCGGCGTCATGGGATTCGCCGATCTCCTGGTCGAATTCGGGGTTCCGTACAACTCCCCCCAGGCTACGGTCATCGCCGAAGAGATCATGAAATTCATCCGCGAAGAGGGGATGAAGGCAAGCGCCTTCCTGGCCCGCGAACGCGGCGTCTTTCCCACGTTCGAAGGATCGATCTTCGACAAGGGCGGCGACTCCGCCATCCGGAATGCCACCGTCACCACCATTGCGCCGACCGGCACGATTTCGATGATCGCGGGCTGTTCGAGCGGCATCGAGCCTCTCTTCGCCATTGTCTACGAGAAGAACGTGCTCGACGGCAAGCGCCTGCTCGAAGTGCATCCCGCGTTCCAGCGGATTGCCCAGGAGGAAGGTTTCTATTCCGACGAGCTCATGAAGATGGTCGCCGAATCCGGCAGCCTGCACAAGATCTACGGGATTCCGCGGCGCATCCGCGATGTTTTCGTGACCGCGCACGATATCGATCCCCGGGCGCACATCGCCATCCAGGCCGCCTTCCAGAAGTACACCGACAATGCGGTTTCCAAAACGGTGAATTTCCGTCACGAAGCAACGGTTGCGGATGTCGAGGAAGCATTCCTCTTCGCCTTCGACTGCAACTGCAAAGGTGTCACGGTCTACCGCGACGGCTCCCGCCAGAACCAGGTCATCACCGCCGGGAACGCCGGCGGCCGCACCGATGCGGCGCCCGGCGGCCTCCCCGGCACCATCCACCCCCGCGCCCGCCCGGCGGTAACGCATGGCCGCACCTACAAAACCAAGACCGGCTGCGGAACCCTGTATGTCAATATCAACTCCGACGCGTACGGCTTCTGCGAGGTTTTTACGCAGATGGGCAAGTCGGGCGGCTGCGCGGCTTCGAACGCCGAAGCGGTGGCGCGGCTGGTCTCCCTTGCCCTGCGCGCGGGTGTCGACCCGAACGCCATCGTCGAGCAGCTCCGCGGCATCCGCTGCCCGAGCCCGATATGGCACGAGGGGGAAATGGTCCTCTCCTGCGCCGATGCGATAGGCCGGGTGCTCGAAAAAGCGTTCTCCGATGTCCAGGGCGCGGCGGCCAGGCCGCAGATCACGTTTACCGGGCTCGATATGGGCTACTGCCCGCAGTGCCCGGAGTGCGGCGGGATTATGGAGAGCGAGGGCGGGTGCTCGGTTTGCAAGTCGTGCGGGTATTCTAAGTGCGGGTGATTATTAGTGCTGAGTGGTTATTTGATAGATAGGAGCCAGGGCGTTGTCGAAGCAGGTTAGATTCAACGGCTCCTGGGGGGGGGAACCGCTAAGGCGGTTCCCCCTGGCCAAAGCCTCCGCGCCCGCAAAGCCGGGCTGCGGGGTCTTTGGCACACCCCTATACAATTGCTATCGTAAAGATCCGATCACAGCCCCGGAACGTTTTTCCCCTCGGGGTATTCTACGGAGAATTTGAGCGGCACCACGATTTTTTCGTCCGGCTTAATTTTGTAATACCACTCAAGGATATCCTGGTCGTTCTTATGGAGTTCAGCGGTATTTTCCTTCCACCGCGGCTCGATCAGGTCGACATGAATCTCCTCGTTGCCTGAAAGGGGGAGCTGGTCGAAAACCACGACTTCCTCTTCGGCGGCATGGCCGTTAGTGACCGAAATTTCGTAGTTGAAGGTGATTTTCGTTTTCTTGCTGAACATCCCGCCCTGTTCCACGACCCGGTTGATGAGCTTGCGCTCGACCTTCATGCCATCGTCAGCGCCAAGGAAAGTCCAGAACTCCTGTCCGGGCTGGACCTCCTCAACCTTTGAGGTAGCCACGAAGGTGTTGTTCAGGAAGATTCCGGCGCTGCCGGCCAGGAGCGGATAGTCGGTTTCGTTTTTGATTTTCGCCTTGAGAAAGGCATGCGGCGAGAGTTTGGGCACGGTTGAATAACGGAAACTGGCTGCGAACTCTTTTGTCATGATTGTCGCCGTATGCTCTTCGTTGTCGCTTTTTATGGTCGTAGCGCCCGGAATTTCGAACACCGCATTCACGCCGCCGGAGCTCACTGCTGCGGCTTGCATCTCCAGGGGAGGTGAAAGCCCGGCTATTCCACCTCCGCCTCCTCCGCCTCCTGCAAATCCGTATTCCTTCCCAGCCGGGGCCGGAGCCAGAATTGAATTGGCCATTTGCAAACCCTGCACTCTTTCCCTGAGCAAGGCGCGCGGCTCCGGAGGGGTATAAAAGTCGATTCGCCAGGGAATCAGGTTCGGCTGGGCGCCGCCGATGGAGGGCCTGGCGGTTGATAGCTTCAGCCCGGCATTCGTCCAGTCTTCGCCGGTATTCTGGCGGATTGTTGCCTTGTACGTCATAGACAGGGTTTTCTCACCTGTTTTTGCCCGAAGCTCATACGATGGTGACCAAGAGGGACCAATGACAACATAGGAAAGATTTATAGTAAGCTGTCCCTGCTCTTTAAGATAGACCGCAACCACCGCCTGGTTACGCGATCCCCTCGGGTCTCGGCCGATATTTGCCATCCGGGCTGCGAGCGCGCCGAGGCTGTCGTTGAGGTTCCCTCTTGTCCGCGTCGTTTCCCTGATATCCCGATCGATCGTTTCCAGCCGGTTCCGGTAAAAATCGAGCATCGTCTGCCATTTCTGGCTGTCAAGATCCGGTGCAACGGCCTGCTGCGTCGTTCCATGGTCGGTTACTTTCATGGCTATATTTTCCACAAACTGCCGCTCGCTGCCTCTTTGCTTTATCCGGTCGTCGGCGGCGGCGATGGCATCCTCCAGTTTGATTCTTTCGATGGAAAGCGCGCGTGTCAGGGAGTCGGCATAGCCGGCAAGGGGCTCCTGGCGGAATTTAACTTCCTTCAGCAAGCCGTTGCCGGATCCGTCGACGGTGATGCTGGATTGCTCGATCGATTCCGGCAGGTGGTCGAAAATAAGCAGCTGCTCTCCTGCGGGAAGCTCCTCGGAACAGGTGCGGGTGACCTGGGCGCGGTCCGCAAAAATCGTTACGGCGCTTATGCTGGAGGCGACATGACGTTCCTGCCCGAATGCGCCTAAGGCGGTGATAACCAGCACGATAGGGGTGATGCGCAAATGGAATAATGGACATGGGACCATGAAATCCTCCTGACGGATGATGGTAGAAGGATTAAATTAGCACGTGCCGGCCGGACATATCAAAAAAAACAAATGAGGCTAAGGCTCCATGTATTTTTCTTATTATCTGAAGGAATTTCAAATTATCCCGATTTCCCGCAGTATCGGAGGGTTCAATGTCACTTTCTGATGTAATAAGCACCGCTCTTGGCCAGATCCAGCATATCGCCAAAACCGAGACCGTGGTTGGAGAGCCCATTGTTGCCGGCGGCGTTACCCTGATACCGGTGTCGCGTATTTCGATAGGATTTGCGGCGGGCGAAGGGGGCAGGAATGAAAAAAACAACGGTGCGGGAACGGGAGGCGGTATTACCGTGACCCCCATAGCCTTTCTTTCCGTCAGCGACGGGAGAGTGCACGTTCATGCGATTTCGCCTTCGGATCCTATCCTCAACAAGCTGGTTTCACTGGCGCCCGATGCGGTACGGAAGCTTACCGAAATCTTCGGTAAAAAAGACCCCGATAAGGGTAAGGAGTAGCGGTATCAATGATGAAATTTGACGAGCACAACCCTTCCATTCTCTGGGTATCGGCCGGAAACGGCGGGAGGGGCGAGGGTACCTTTGAAAACCCCTTCGGTTCCATCGAGGGCGCGCTGGCGATTACGGTGCCCGGGTCCACGATCGTGCTGAAGAAGGGAATATTTACCGGCGATGTCACCTTCGATATTTCCGGCGATTTCGATAATCCGATCCGGATTGCCGCCGAGGCCGACGGCGAGGTTATTATCAGCGGGGGATGCTGGTTTTTCTACGATGTCTGCGATCTGATCGTATCCGGATTTACCTTCAGGGAGTCGCCGCACGGATCGGTGTCGGTCATGGGCGCCTGTCTTCGCAACCGCTTTGCCGACCTTGAATTTATCAATTGCGGGGCAGGAAAAGCCGCTTCATGCACCTTTTTTATCGGCGGTGCCGGCGCCGGCTGCAACCTCGTTGAAAATTGCCGGTTCGAACGGATTGCCTCCAATCCGCCACGATCACCGGACCGGGCAACCATTGGGCTCATGGTAGGCGAGGGAGACCGGGCCAACGGGGCGCCGATAACCGACCATATCATCCGGAGAAATCGCTTTGTCAATTACGATTACGGGATCCTGATAGGCTCCGACGATGCTGATGCCGGGCAGTGCGGCCATATAGTCGAGTACAACAGCGTCGAGGGATGCAGCCTCGAAGGCATCCTGGTTAAATGCGGCGATACGATCGTTCGCGGTAACCTGGTTGTCGGAAGCCGGAAAAATTCTATCGGGATAGCCGCCGGGACGGGCAGCATTATCGAGGCCAACCGCCTCCTCGATTGCGGGAACGGAATTTCGATTCACGGGGCGGATCATACCGTCGCCAATAATTGCATCGTCCGGTGCGGGAACCATGCTATTCACGTCTGCGCAGAGTCGCCGTCTCCCCTGAGGTACGCGTCGTCGAATCTCATCATCGAAAGCAATACCTGCGTCGATTGCGGGACGCCCTCCACGGATGCGGAGCATAGTGCTGGCGTGCTGATCGATGCCGGCACCACCTGCGTTGTCGAACGGAACCTGTTTTCAGGGCCCGGTACTCCGTGTGCCGGAAAGGGAATTTCCGGGAGCGTGCTCATTGCCGAAAATATCGCTTCACATTCCTGCAAAGCAATGAACGGCGTTGCGCCGGGAGATGTAACTTTTACCTGCTCCGATGGCGATGACTACAGTAACGAATCGGGGTACGGAGCGCATGGATGGATGGTCATGCCCGAGGGATTCAATCCGCGGGAGGATGTTGCCGATGAATCGGAAGGCTACACCGAAGCGCTTCCCGGAGAGCTGCCTGAAGATGAGAGCAATGCGGAGGCGCTTGACGAGGAAATGCCCGATGGAGAATCTGAGGAAATGGAAGGAAGCCTGGATACCAAAGGCGAAAACTTTGAAGACTTTATGGGAAGACTATATAATCCTGATTTAGAATAAGAGTTTGTTTTGGTGGGGGAACCGCCGTGGGCGGTCCCCAGCCTGATCAATAATTAATTGGTTATTGTCCAAGCACCACCGGTTCTTCAATTGCCGATTGGCCTGTTTTAACCGAGAGAACATATTTCCCGAAGGGCAGATTCATTCCTGCCGGGCGGAGGCTCTGCGAATAGGCACCTGCCGCCTGCTGCCGATCAAGCAACACGTCAACCAGCCTGCCCCGCATATCAAACAGCTTCATTGAAACATGGCCTTCCGCTGCAAGGGCGTAATTAACCTGGTTGCCGCTGATCCTGACCGCTCCCTGCTTCAGGGCGGGGGCCGCGGAATTCACCACTGCGGTAACTCCGGAGGAGGTCGTGATGATGCCATCGGTCCCGACCGCGATGAAAAGGTTGTTTCCCCAGGCGATGCCGTAGAGCCATTGGGTCGATGAAGAGGTTCTTTCGGTCCAGGTAATGCCGGTAGGGGAGCTGAGAATCGGTCCAAAGGTTCCGGCACCCTCATGCCCCACGATGACGAACTGATTTGCCGCCCAGATGACGTCCGACAGGAAGGCGCTATCCCCGGAGACCTGGCGGGTCCACGCCGTTCCGCCCGGAGAGGTATAAATAACTCCCGAATCGCCGACCGCCGCGAAGGAGGTACCGCTCCAGACAACCTGGTTGAGAACTTGCGTTCCGGGAGCCGTGATGGCGGTCCAGGTTGTTCCGTTTGGAGAAGTTGTCATGATCGGGCCGGTAAAACCGCCGACCACGACAAACGTCGCCGGCTGTCCGCCGTAGGCGATACCAAGAAAATGGCAGAAGCAGCCGGATACCTGGGTGGTCCAGGTGACCCCGGTAGGGGAGGTTAAAATGGTGCCAGCAATACGCCGTG
>CAWDOZ010000155.1:0-28943 GCA_963803935.1 uncultured Fibrobacterota bacterium
CGTTGACCTCAAAGGCGCACGAGCGTATGACCGGCGATGCACTGAAGACTGCCCGCGACCACATTACCGTGGCCTGCGACTGCCTGGGCACGGGGGCTGCCGACCCCCGGTACGCCGAGCCGGTGCGCAGGCTCGAGGCGATCGTGGCGGCGCTGGACCGGCGCGACGCCGCAACCGCAATGGCCGGGCTGCCGCCGATCATCGGCACGCTGGGCGAGTTGGAGTTCCCGCCGCCGGGTGGAATCGCCGGCACGCAGGAGCCGGAACAGGCCCGCGGCCTGCTGCTGACCGGCGTCCCCAAGGCCGTCGAGTATCTCGAGGAGGCTCTCAGGGTTCTGAGGGATGCCGGAACATGACCACGCGATTGCCCACGTTCTTCCGCACGGCGGCGGCCCCTGCTTCTTCATGGACTGGCCCGGGCCGCCCCCGAATCCCTGGACCGGGCTTGCCGCCTGGTTGCGTGCGCTGCCCGCGACCCTGCCGCAGCCGCCCCGCGCCGTGCTGGTGATCTCGGGGCACTGGGAGGCCGACCCGGTCACGGTGAACGTCCAGGCCCGACCCCCGCTGCTGTTCGACTACTACGGCTTCCCGGAACACACCTACCAGCATCAAGTACCCGCACCCGGGGATCCGCAGCTGGCGGCCGACGTCCGGGCGCTGCTGGCCAAGGCCGGCATCCCCAGCGGCGAGGAGCGTCAGCGGGGGCTGGATCACGGTGTGTTCGTGCCCTTCCTGCTGATCTATCCGCAGGCCGACATGCCGCTGGTGCAGCTGTCCCTGAAACAGGGCCTGTCGCCGGCGGAACACCTGCGGCTCGGCGCGGCACTGGCGCCGCTGCGGGAGCGCGGCGTGCTGATCGTCGGCAGTGGCATGAGCTTCCACAACCTGCGCGTGCGCTCCATGGAGAACACCCTGATCCCGGGCTCCCAGCTGTTCGATGACTGGCTGGGCCAGACCGTCTGCCACAGCGACGTCCGGGCCCGCACCGCGGGGCTGCTCGAGTGGGCGCAGGCGCCGGCGGCGCGCTACGCGCATCCGCGCGAGGAGCACCTGCTGCCGCTGCTGGTGGCGGCCGGGGCCGCCGGCGAGGATCCGGGCACGCGCACCTTCAACGACGTGATGATGGGCTGGCGGATCTCCGGCTTCCGCTTCGGCTAGTCCACCAGGGGTTGCTGCTGCCGCAGGCGCAGCGCCACGAACAGTTCGCGGGCCCGCTCACCGATCAGTTCGTAGAGGGCGCGATTGGAGCGCATCAGGCCTTCCGGGGAGGGCATGTAGCGGAACGGCGGGTCCTCGCGGTGCGCCATGATCTGCACCGGCGCCGCGGTCACGGTGAGCCCCGTCGCGGCGAATTCCCGCAACGCGCGCACCATGTGCGTGGTGCTGGTGACCAGCAGGATCGAGCTGACGTGGTCGGCGTGCAGCAGGGCCGCGCCGTTGCGCGCGTTCTCGAAGGTGTCGTGCGAGTTTGCGTCCACCCAGCGCGGCGGCACCTGGAAGTCCCGCCGCAGCGAGGCCGCCATGACCCGCACGTTGGGCGGGTCGCTGGTCACGAGGATCGGCAGGTGGGTCATGCGTGCCAGCCAGGCCCCATAGTTCAGACGCTCGAGCAGCTCCAGTTCAGCGGCCGGCTGCCCCTGGTACTCCGGCGCCCGGGTACGCCCCGCGGAGCCACCAAGGATCACGATGGCCTGCGCCGTGGTCGGCAACGTCGGGTCGAACGCCGGATAGCGCTCGACGAGGGCCGTCAGATGGTCAGCCACCACCGGCGTCGACACCAGCCAGAGCAGGCCCAGCCCGGCCCCCAGGCAACTCCAGCCGCTGCGGCGACGGTGCAGCGCGAGCAGCGCGGCGCCGAGCAGCGCCAGGATCAGCGGCCCCATGGGGGGCAGCAGGATGCTGCGTGCCACCGCCTTCAGCTCGTAGAAATGAACATGCATGGGTGCTCACGGCTCACTGCCGGCTGGCGAGGCGCCGATAATACTCGGCCACCGCCTCCTCGTAACCCGCGGGTACGGGCAACGAATCGGCATTGCGCACGGTGCTGCGTCCGGCATCGCCGGGATCGTGCCCCAACTGCAGCTCCAGACGGTCCAGCCCCGAGCGCACTTCCCCATACAGCTGCGCCACCACCTGCGGGTTACCGGGGAAGCGACGCGGGTCCAGCTGCTGCATGGAACGGATCAGCTCCTCCACCTGCTGCCGTGCCACCGGATCGTTGGCCACGGCGCGCCGCGCGCCCTGCAGGTCGGCCACGCCCTGGTCGAACAGGCGCTCCCGATCCGCCGGCGCAGGACCGGCGGCAGACGGTGCCGCGCGCCCACCTGCCAGGGGATTGCTGCCCGTGTTCCAGCCCCCGTCGACGTAGCCTCCGGTGCCACCCCCAACGGCCCCGACGCCTCCGCCCTCCAGCTGTGCAAGCCGCCCGCGGACGCGCTGCACGGCGCTCAGTGCCTCATCCGGCGCCGGCGCGGTGCCCGCCGCCTGCCCGGCCTGGCGCACGGCGTCCGCCAGGCGACCGAGCGAGTCCGGTATGTCGTTTTCCGAGGCGTCGCCGGCCGGATTGGCACCCTGGCGCAGCAGATCCGCACTGCGCTGCAGGCGGGTCTGGACATCCGCCTGATCGAGATCCCCAAGCGCATCGCGCAGCTTCGCGGCCGCGTCCCAGTTGCTCCTGACCGCCTCGCCCTCGGCATCGCGCACCGCCTGTTCCAGGCGGCCCACCTCATCGGCGAGCTGCTGGCGCGCATCGATCATGCTGTCCGGGCCGCCCGTGCCCGACCGCCCCAGGCGATTGAGCTGCTCCCGCTGCTGCCGGGCGCGCGCGGCGAGCTGCTGCGCGGCGCGCGCCAGCGCCTCGAGCCGTCCGGCCGCAGCGTTGCGCTGCAGGCCGCCCAATGCGGCCAGCGCATCCCGCAGATCCTGGGCCGCGCGGCGGGCACCGGCTGCATCGCGCTGGTCGACAGCGCGGCGCATCGCCTCCTGCGCCTCCCGCAGCTGGTTCATTGCCTGGCGGACGGTTGCGCCCTGCGCATCCTGCGACTGGCCCGATTGGTCCGAATTGCCGAACTGAGCCAGCTGCTGCTGCAGTTCCTGCGCCTGTCGCCGCAGCATCTCCTGCTGCCAACGCTCACCGGCGGCATCGGCCGCAGTGCGATGCTCCTGCGCCAGCGCTTCCTGTTTGCGCGCAAGCTCATCGAGCCTGCGCAACGCGGCGTCGAGCTGCTGCGCGCGCTGCTGCTGCGGCGAAGCCGCCTGGGCCGTCTCGTACTGATTCTTCTGCGTATCGAGTTCCAGGTCGGAAAGGCTCGCCAGGTCACGGCCGCCGTTGCCACCCCCACCGCCGCCGGCGCTGCCGAAAGCGACCTGGATCTGGCGGAAGGTCGCCTCGGCGCGCAGCAGGTGCTGCAGCGCCTTCTGTTCATCCGGCAGCGCCGCGCGCCATTGCGACTGGGCCAGCCGCGCGGCAGCCGGAGTCATGGCATCGGCGGCGGCGTTCATCTCCTTTTGGAAGCCGTCGAATTGTTCATTGGCTTCGTTCAGTCCGCGCATCTGCAGGCGCCCGGACAGCGACAGCGCCTGGTCATGCAGCGTGTTCTGCACGTCGGACAGGAACTTGGCCTGTTCGGCCTGGCGCGCCGCCGCCGACAGACCGTCCACCTGGGACCAGGTGCCGGCGATGATTTCCTTCTCGCGCCGCGAGATCTCCATCTGGTCATTCGCGCCGCCACCCCCACCGCCTCCGCCCTGCTGCGACTGGGAAAACTCGCGCTCATACGGCTCGGCCTCGACGAACAGCATCTGGGAGCGCGACTGCGCCCGGGCATCGGCCGCCTGTGCATAGAGGCTGACCACGTCGCCCGGCACCAGCTGCAGCGATTCCAGGCTGAGGACGCGGCCACCGCGGGCCTGACGCACGCCGGGGCGTGGCAACAGGTTGATCTGCTGCTCGGGGCCGCCGTTGACGGAGTAATGGAGCGAAAACTCCCGCAGTCCGAATTCATCGGTGGCCTGGGCAGTGATCGTCACTTCCTCGATCGGGCTGGCGCGGTAGTCGCCTCCGGGCCTGACGATCGCGACCTGCGGTGCGCTGGGGGCGCCGGCCTCGATGAAATAATCTCCGGTGATGCGCAGCGGCTTGCGCCCCTCCTCCACCGTGGTGAGGTGGTAGGCACCGTCCCTGTCCAGCGGCACGGTCACGTGGTAGGCATTGCCGGCAGCGGCGAGCAGCGGCAGGGTCTGGCCGTCATCCAGAACCAGAGCACCACGCTCCAGCGGCTGGTCCGTGAGGACCGTGAGCTCGGCCCTCGTTCCCTGCACCGCCCGCAGGTCACCGCCGTGCTCGTCGGTGCGGTCCGGCATCTGGGTCCAGGCCGGGAAATGGTAGGTCACCCGGATCCGGCGCACCTGGGCCACGTCGGCCACGCGCGCCGTGAAATGCGCAGACTGCAGCGGGCCGGCCTCGACGTAGTATTCGGCGCGGTCCGGGAGGCCTGCCAGCAGATAGCGGAAGCCGGCGGTCTGTGGCTGCGTCTGCATGGCGACCTCCTGCCAGGCCGCGGTGCCGATCTTGACGTGCAGGCGCACATCGCGGGTCGACAGTCCGGTCAGTCCCGCGGTCACCAGCAGGTCAGCGTGCCGGCGCAGGGTCGTATCCCCGGGCGCCACCCGTAGCTCATACCAGGGGCGACTGCGCGGCACCGACCACAGCAGCGCTGCCCCGTAGCCCATGTAGCCCGGACCGGAGCGGATCAGCCACGCCAGCACGCCGACGCATGCGGCGCCGCAGCCGAACAGCCCGGCGAGCGCCAGCATCGACACCAGGGATCCGGGCCGGGCAGTGCGTGCCACCCGCAGTGTGTCCGCGGCCAGCAGTTCACCGAAGGCCCCGACAGGGACGCCTGCCGCCGGGTCGCCGGTGTCACGCTGGGCGAAGGTGCGCAGGCGCTCCTGGAACTGAGGGAAGCGGGCCTCGGCGCGCCGGATCACGCCTGCGCGAGTCAGTTTCCGCAGCGGGATGACCAGGCCGGCCACCGCGCCGGTCGCGAGCGCCAGCAGCAACAACAGGCGCGAGCCGCGGATGCTGCCGGCGGAGAAGGCGTAGTGGTTCGCGAACAGCACGAGCGCGGGCGTCGAACCCAGCGCGATCGCCCCCAGGATCGCCGCGCCGCAGGCCACGGCGCGCCACAGCAGCCGCGCATGCAGTTGCGCCAGGTAGGCTCGAAGGTCGTCGCTGGCACTCATGGGGATTCCCGCGGCGTGTCCAGGTAACGGCTGGCCACCAGGGACTCGGCGACCACTGCCGCAAGCAGCAGCCACATAGCGTACCACCACAGGTCGTGCACTGAATCTGTCGCCGACGGCATGGGACTGGTGCGGGGTGCGGCGGTCGGCGCCGCTGCACTGGCCTGCCAGAGCCTGAGCTTCTCCTCACCGGCGACCGTCAGATCGGACTCCAGGCGCGAGACGTTTGCGGCTACCAGGTCGGTGCGACCGTCCGCGAGGCGCAGGACGTAGAAGCCGGCCGCCGGCAGCGACCAGGTACGCATCTGCTGCGCCTGGGTGAGGTTCAACGGATGGGTGCCGTCCGGCGCCAGCACGTCGGCACTGCCCCGCGCCGCCGGGTCGGGCCGCAGCTCGATGCTGTCGCCGACGCTGACGGCACTGCTGCGCGCGCCGCGCGCCCCCAGGTAGGTGGCAAGGCGGTCGACGAAGGCGACGAACTGCGGTTGCAGCGGCAGGTCGCTGGTCAGGCGGTCGAAGCCGGTGGTGAACAGCACCACCCGCCCCTGGCCCAGAGACTCATCCAGCAGCAGCGGCGTCTGGTCGGCGAGGCGCACCCCGACCTGCGCCTGCGGCGCCTGCACGCGGACCGCGTAGAACACGCGCACGCCCTGCCAGCCGGCCAGCATGCCCGCCGGGGGGTAGGCCTCATCGACCGCCGCCACAGACGTGAAGCGCACGGCATCGCGAGTGTAATCGTGCGCGCCCAGGATCGGCGCGTCGAACACCGGGATGCGCCGCTGCTGCGCGGCCGTCGTGCCGGCGCTGAGCAACAGCCGGCCACCGGATCTGACCCATGCGGCCAGGCGCGCCTCGCTCGCCGGCGGCAGGCCGGCCACGTCCGACAGCACGACGAAGGCGTAGGCGGCCAGGTCGCGGTTGCGCAGCGCTTCGACTGGAACCTCATCCAGGCCCACGGCTGCATCCGTCGCGGAGGCCAGCGCGGAACGGAAGTACAGGCCGGTCGCCGCATCCGATCCCTGGTGTACGAACAGGCCCCGCACCCGTTCACCGCGCTGCATGACGAAGTCGTAGCGGTCATCACCGCCGAGGCTGTCGGCGCTGTCGATCTGCACGCTTGCCCGCACCAGGCCATAGGGGATATCCAGCCCCGCGAACACCACCGAGGCACGCGCCGCGGCCGGCACCCGCAGCGCCTGCTGGGCGACGGTCCGGCCGTTGAGCAGCAGCGAGACCGTCCGCGTCGCCGCCGGGGTACCGAACCCGGCAATGGTGGCGACGATGCGCGTCCGTGCCGGATCCCACAGCTGGGCCGGTGCCGCGACGCTCTCCACCGCCCAGTTCGGCGCCGCGGCGCCGACCCGGTGCAGCACCAGCCGCGCTCCCGGCGGCAGGCGCAGCTCGCTGAAATCGGCAGGGAACCCCGTCGCCTGCAGATCGCTGAAGAGGTGCAGTTCGATGGGCAGGCGTGTGCCCGCCGCCAGGGTGCGGACCAATCCCACCAGGGCGGCCACGCTGCCGCGCGTGTCGGTCGGTCCGACGGCCCGCACCGCTGCGGCCAGCTGCGAGAATTGCGGGGTCTGTCCGGTCAGCGGCTCGGCCTGCGAGCCCAGTGCCACGACCTGCGCGGGCGTGTCCCGCGGCTTGGCCGCGATCACCGACAGCGCAGCCTCGCGGGCGTCCGCAAGCCGCGTGCCGGCGCGCATGCTGAAGGAATGATCCACGGCCAGCACCAGCAGCTTCGGCGGCGGCGTGCCGGGCAGGTCGCCGCGCACGTAGGGCTCGGCGAATGCGACCGCCGCCGCCACCAGCACCACGATGCGCAGCAGCAGCAGCGGCCAGTGATCCAGCCGGCGCCGGCGCGTGGTCGTGCGCTGCTGGGGCTCGAACAGCATCAGCGAACTGAACTGGCGCTGGCGGCTCGCACTGCGCCGCAGCAGGTGCAGCCACACCGGCAGCACCACCGCCAGTGTGCCGAGCAGGAAGCCGGGTGCCAGCCAGCCCATCAGTCGCGCCCCGTGCGCAGCCGCAGGTACTGCTGCAGTGCCTGGTCGAGCGGCTGGTCCGTGCGCAGCAGGTGATAGCCGATGCCCGCGCGGCCGGCCTCCCGGCGCAGGTCCGCCACGTGCGCGGCGATGCGCTCGCGGTAGCGTCCGTGGGCGTAGTCCCGGGAAACCTCGAGCTCGGCCCCGCTCTCCAGGTCAACCAGCAGCGCGGATCCCTCGATCCGCGGCTGCAGTTCCTGCGGATCGAGGACCTGGAACAGCACCACCTCGCTGCCGTGGCTGCGCAGCGGCGCCATGGCGCGGATGATGTCCGCGGGCGGCGCATAGAAGTCCGACATCACCACGACCATGCCGCGCCGGCGCAGGAACGATTGCAGGTGCAGCAGCGGTGCCGCGTAGGAGGTGCGGTCCTGCGGCTGTGCCGCCACCAGCGCCGCGAGCACGCGCTGCAGGTGTCCCTGGCGCGAGGCCGGCGGCACGAAATCGCGCACCGTGTCGCCGAACACCAGCAGTCCGGTGGCATCGCGCTGGCGGCGCGTGGCGAGGTAGGCAAGCGTCGCGGCCATGAAGCGCGCGTAGTCGAGCTTGGTCACGGCTTGGGAGCTGAAGCCCATGGAGCGGCTGGCATCCACCAGCAGCATGAGCTGGCTGTTGGTCTCGCCGTGGAAGCGCTTGATGTAGGCCCGGTCGGAGCGCGCATAGACGTTCCAGTCCAACTGGCGCGGGTCGTCCCCGGGCGCGTAGGCCCGGTACTCGGCGAATTCCTGGCTGAAGCCGAAGTCAGCGGAACGATGCAACCCGGCCACGAAGCCATCGACCACGGTCGCGGCGACCAGGTCCAGGCCGCTGATGGCGTTGAGGACGGCGGGGTCGAGCAGGTTCTGCATCGCGTTGCGCGCCTGCTAGGGACGCCGCACCTGCGCCAGCATCTGGCGCAGGATCTCATCCGAATCGACCCGGTCGGACTGGGCGTGGAAGTTCAGCAGGATGCGGTGGCGCAGCACCGGCAGCACGTACGCGTCGACGTCGTCGAAGTCGACTCGAATACCCGATCGTCTTCTGCCCCTTTACCTGGAACGGCGGCTCGCTGCCCGTGGACAGGGAATTCAAGAAGCCGATCGTGTTCCACGACCCGGACCACGATTATGCCGCCTCGATAGCCCTGGGATCCGATGCCATACGGCAGTTCCGGCCTTTTGCCGAAGAGGAGACCCTCGCCGAGACCATCCGGCTTTTCTATGTAGCGATTACGCGCGCAAAATCGCGCTGCTACTGCGTCTGGGGGCCGGTCAAGGGGGCCGAAACCTCGGCGCCCGCCTGGGTGCTCTTCGGCAGGCAGATCGATGCAGACCCTGTCGCCCGGCTGCGTTCGGAGGTCTCCGGCCTCTCCGACAAGGCGATCCATGAGGGCCTGACATTTCTCCGAGGTGGCGCCGCATCGATGGACGTGGCTGCCCTTCCGGCATCCGTACCCATGCACCGGGCAGCGGTGCTCCCGTCGCCGGTATCAATGGTTCCCCGGCCGTTTACCGGTACCATTGCCCCTCCCCGGCGAATTCTCTCCTACTCCGGGTTGGCACACTCGATGCCGCTTGCAGACCGGGAGCGGATGGATGACGGCTACTCGCGGGAAGTTCCGGCGGAAAAGCCGGGGAGCAATGATTTTGCCGATTTTCCCCGCGGCGCCGAGGCGGGCACCTTTCTGCATGCAGTACTCGAAACGGTTGATTTTTCCGAGCCGCTGTCGCAGGCTACCCTGGGCGCCATCGACTCCGGGCTTGCGCGGTTCAACTTCGATCCCTTGCTGCAGGGCTGCGTGGTGCGCATGATCGGGGCGGTCGCCGGTAAAGTGCTCGATCCGCTCGCCGGGCTTCGGCTCGATCGGGTCCCGCTCCGGCAGACCGTGCGGGAAATGGAGTTCTACTTCCCGGTCGGGCCCTTCCTGAACCGCGACATTTTCGAGGCGGCAGGCGAGAGCGATTCCCGGACGGGTAGCTACCCTCCGGAGCTCAAAAGCGCCGGTGGCCATCTCAAAGGCTACATAGACCTTGTTTTCGAGTGGAACGACCGGTTCTTCATTGTCGACTGGAAATCAAACCATCTTGGAGCCGATGAGGAGGCTTACGGTCCCGCAGCGCTCGCCGCGGCCATGGCGGGGGAACACTACCTTCTGCAATATCATCTCTATGCGGTGGCGCTCCATCGGTTCCTGAGCCTGCGGAAACCGGGTTACTCCTATGAAAAGAACTTCGGCGGCGTTTACTACCTTTTTCTCCGGGGCCTCGGCGGGCTTCCGGAAAAGAGGAACGGCATATTTTTCGACCGGCCGGATGAAGTGCGGATAAGCCGTTTGGACGCTCTTCTATCCGGTTTGCCCATGGAACAATGAGCCGATGTTCTTCTCTGTTAACAAACGAGCAGCCTTAAGCTGAAAGAAGCAGTCTTACCATAGAGACCAACCGTTGCTTTTTTTGTCAGGAATTTATATTTTATTATTCCTTCAATAGGATGTTTCCCTTTTTCGGCAAGGAGAGGACCAGGTCAATGGCGGGTATATCCGATTTACCTCGCGGTATTGTACAAAAGCAATTCGAGAGTATCTATAAAACCTCACCGACGGTGTTTTCGCGGGCTCCCGGCCGGGTAGAAGTTCTCGGCAACCACACCGATTACAACGAAGGCGTAGTTCTATCGGCAGCCATCGACCGTGAGGTATGGGTGGCGGTTTCGAAATCGTCATCGCCCGAGTGCCGTCTATCCTCGGAAATATTTCCCGAGTCGGTCGTCGTGCGCGAAATTGAACCGCTCAAGGGCAGGAACCGCTGGGCCAATTATCCGCTCGGCGTGTATAAGATACTCCTCGACCGCGGGTATCCGGTAGCGCCCTTCAACCTTGCCATTCACAGTACGGTACCGCTTGGTGCCGGGGTATCATCATCGGCAGCTCTTGAGGTAGCCACGGCGATTGCTCTCTGCGGACTCTTCGATATCAAGGTCGACCCTGCCGAACTGGCTAAAATCTGCCAGAGCGCCGAAAACAACTTCGTCGGCGCCAATTGCGGACTGCTCGACCAGTTCTCCTCCATGTTCGGCCGGGCGGGCCACCTGCTTTTCAGCGACTTCCGCTCGCTGGACCACAATGCCATCCCCATGGCCGCAGCCGATATTACGCTCGCCATTACCCTTTCCGGGGTTACCCACTCCCTGGTTGCCGGGGAGTACAACAGCCGCCGCCGCGAGTGCTTCGAGGCGGCGAAGTTTTTCAATGCAAAAAATCCCGCCAAAAAAACGCTGCGGGACGTCGGCATGGCCGAGCTGACAAGCGCCGAGGCAGAGCTCGACCCGCAATTTTTCAAGCGGGCGATGCATGTGGTCGGCGAGGATGAGCGGGTTTTTTCGGCAATCGAGTTACTCAAGCGAGGCGCGATGAAGGAGTTCGGCGCTCTCCTGTATCAATCGCACGAGAGCTCGATCCATAATTTTGAAAACTCCTGCCGTGAGCTCGACATCCTGGTCGACATCGCGAAGTCCATCGATGGTGTTTACGGCGCGCGACTTACCGGGGGCGGGTTCGGCGGGGCAACGCTGACGGTTCTCAAACCCGAGGCTAAGGAGCGGTTCGGAGAAATAATAGTCCGGGAGTATAAGAAGCGGACCGGGAGGAATACGACGGTTCATTTTGCGAGAATTGCGGACGGCGCGAGCTTAGTGTAAGTGACAGTCTTCTTCTTGGTGGGGGAACCTCGCTACGCGGGTTCCCCCTGGCCAAAGCCTCCGCGCCCGCAAAGCCGGGCTGCGGGGTCTTTGGCACACCCCTTCCAGCAGGGGGCCGCAGCGATGCCCGCCCTCGGCGGGCGCTGTGGCCCCCCGCAACGCCCCCATAAGGTAGAAAACACAATAAAAGGCGATAAAAAAAATCCTTGATATTTTCTTTCCTGTTTTTTCTACCTAATGTGAGCGTTGCGGGAGGGGAAGAGCGTTTGCCTTCAGGCAAACATCGCCTTCCCCTTCCGCAGGAAGGGGTGTGCCTGAAGACGCGTGCCTTTCGCGGCTTCAGGCCAGGGGAAACCGCCCTCAGGCGGTTTCCCCATCAGAGGCTAGACTATATATTCTTCACCCGTTCTAATCTTATTTTGTAACGCTGTCGTTTCCTTCACATTCCCCATTAAAATCGCTCCCACCAATTTCCGGTCTTTGATGAAAAGCTTCCGATAGAGCCCGGAGGCCTCGTCCTTCTCCCGCACCTGCACGACCCCATCGTCGGCAACGATCGACCCGACCGAGGAGAACTCGATCCCTGCGACCTTGAGGCGCGCCGAGGGGATCGATCCGGTAAAGGAGGACTCATGGCCGAGGATCCTGTTTCCGCAGACTATCCCCTGCTCGCGGGCGGGCTGCCAGAGGCCATAGATCGTTCCGTTGCACTCGGCGCCATCGCCGCAGGCATAGACATCCGGAATCGAGGTCCGCATGCACGCATCGGCAACTATCGCCCGGTTGAAGGCGATGCCGGTGTCCTTTGCAATTGAAACATGCGGCTTGATCCCGGCGGCGACCACCACGAAGTCGGCCGCGAGGGTTGTATCGCCCGCGATGATTTCCACGGTTTCCCCAACCCTCGCAGCCGATCGCACGCGGACGCCCGTTACAAAGGCGATCCCCTTCGCTTCGAGAAGCGTTCGGAGCATCGCCGATCCATCCCGGTCGAGCTGAAGGGGCAGCAGCCGGTCGAAAACCTCGACAACCGTTACCCGGATCCCCCGTGAAACCAGGGCGAAGGCCGATTCAATGCCGGTGAGGCCTCCTCCGATTATTATCGCGCTCTTCCCTGATTCGGCAACTGCGCGGAGTTTTTCGGCGTCGTCGATGGTCCGGAGCGTAAACACCTTATCGCCGTCGAGACCGGGCACAGTGGGAACCCTGCACGATGCGCCTGCGGCAATCACCAGGGTATCGTAGGAAACCGACCGACCCGATTGATCGATGACCGCTTTGCCGGCGGTATCGATCCCGGTTATCCGGCATTCAAGCCGCAGGTCGATCGAATTTTTTTCATACCAACCCGCATCGTGGATGACGATCTGCGGTGCCGGTGTCTTGCCTGAAAGAACCTCTATGAGTCGCGGCCGCGAGTAAAAGGGGTAGCGCTCGTCCGAAATAATGGTTATCAAAGACTCCTTGTCCTCTTTCCTTACCGTTTCGGCAACCGTCACGCCGGCAACACCGTTGCCGATTATAACAATTTTCATCGATTCTCCTTATATAAATTTTTTAAAAATCAAATTCAAATGCAAATGCAAATGCAAATGCAAAAACAAAGTCAAATTCCGGGCGTTCCGTTGGGGTGCCCTGAAGGGCACCCCAACGGCGCGCCTCCGCCGGGCTCTCGGCAGAGCCGAGCCGGGCTGGGGAGCCATGCGGCGCCTTGCGCCTGTGGCTCCCCAGACTGTCGGGGTCGCTATCGCGCCTCCCGACACCCTCTGTCCTCGCTAACGCAACGTCAACTTCCGCCTCACCCCTGACCCCTCTCCACAAGTGGAGAGGGGAAGATATTACGCAATTAGGAAAATATGGTTTTTTTATCTTATATATTTTTTCTACCCTGAAAGAGGGCGTTGCGGGAGGGGGAGAGCGTTTGCCTTCAGGCAAACATCGCCTCCCCCTTCCGCAGGAAGGGGTGTGCCTGAAGACGCGTGCCTTTCGCGGCTTCAGGCCAGGGGAAACCCGCGTAGCGAGGTTTCCCCACCAAAGGCTTTTGAATTAAGCAAGGTTCCCCCACCAAAAGCCTGGAACGATTTTGCTATCCATCAAAACTATATTCCATAGTAGCATGAAAGAGGCCTCCTATTACACAAAATTATCCGACGGCCGGGTGGAATGCCTGCTCTGCCCCCACCACTGCCGGATTCCCGACGGGCGCAGCGGTATCTGCCTGACCCGCAGGAATAGCGGCGGCCGCTTGATTTCGGCGAACTACTGCCGTCCGGTCGCAACGGCAATCGACCCCATCGAGAAGAAGCCGCTCTTCCACTTTTACCCCGGCTCGTCGATCTTCTCCACGGGCCCGAACGGCTGCACCTTCAAATGCGACTTCTGCCAGAACTTCGAGATTGCGCAGGAGCTCATGGAGGTTGAAGAGTCAACGCCCGACCGGCTGACCCGGATGGTGGTCGACAGCCGATCGCTCGGCGTTGCCTACACCTATTCCGAGCCGACCATCTGGTTCGAAACGATCATGGAGGTGGGGGGCCGTGTCAGGCAGCTCGGGCTGAAAAACGTCATGGTGACCAACGGATTCATCGAGCCCTCCCCGCTTGCCGACCTGCTGACGGTCGTGGATGCCATGAACATCGATATCAAATCCATGAATCCGGAATTTTACCGGAGCCTCTGCAAAGGCTCGCTCGAACCGGTCCTGGCCGCCTGCGAGCAGGTCAAAAAGGCGGGCTGCCATCTCGAAATAACCCATTTACTCATTCCGGGAGAGAATGACGATCCTGCGGAAACGGAAAAGCTGGCCGATTTTATTGCGTCGCGGCTCGGGCCCGAAACACCGCTCCACATCTCACGCTACTTCCCCCGCCACAAGATGGATCATGCTCCCACCCCGGAACGGCTCTTGAACCGGGCCTGGGAGATTGCCTCGGAAAAGCTGCTCTACGTTTACGTCGGCAACGTGGCCGTCGGGGAAAAGGAGAATACCCATTGCCCGGAGTGCGATATGCTGCTCATCGAGCGGTCGGGGTACTCGGTGCAGGTGACCAGCAACCTGGCGGCCGGGAAATCTCAACATAAGGCTCTGCCGAAATGCGGGAATTGCGGGGCGGAGATTCCAATAATTCTATGAAGGTTCAGCCTGATTTTAAGTGCCCCTGGTGGGGAAACCTCGCTACGCGGGTTTCCCCTGGCCTGAAGCCGCGAAAGGCACGCGTCTTCAGGCACACCCCTTCCAGCGGGAATGCGCGGCGATGCCTGCCTCGCTATGCTCAGCAGGCGCTCTCGCACCCCCGCAACGCCTCCTGTATGGTAGAAAGAACATAAATGTCAAGAAATCCTCGACTTATTCGCCTATACCCCCCTTTTAAAGGGGGGAGCCAAAGGCGGGGGGATTTTTGCCGGAAATGCGGATTCCGCATTAATAAAGGCATGGCAGACCGTGCCCCTGCGGACCCGCCAACACAGACCGTCTGCAGGTCGCCCCTGCTAAATCTCTTATGTTTTTTCTACCAAATAAGAGGGCGTTGCGGGCAGGAAGATCAGCTTAACATTCATCTTTAAATGCAGCTAATTAACATACTATCATTAAATACCTTACGATGTCTGTTGCAGGTCATACCACTTCTTTATTACCCATAAATTCTTCGAGTCGCGGGTAAGCAGAAAATCGCAGTCTATTGAAATTGCCTGGTTGGGGTAGGTATCGGGATCGTTGAAGAAGATATCCAGTTCGCCGCCGGTCATCAATACTTCGCATTTGACGGTATCACCCGCGGAATCGAGTATGGGATAGTACTGGATGTCCGGCAGGGTGCCGAACTCCATGAACCCGGCATTCTGGAACAGGGCAAACTGGCTCTTCAATTCGATATCCTGCGTCCAGTAGTAATAATAGGGATAATTTCCAATAAACTGCATGGTTGTATCCCTGGAGGTATCATTGAGAGTAACCGGATTTTCGGGCACAAAGCCCGGCGCGACAAAAAATTCGAACGATCCGTCGGTTGGGAGTAAATCCTGGTAAAGACTCAGGCTGATATCCAGATAGGCGTTCTCGAACTGGGCCATGGTGCCCTGCAGGGTGGCTCGCTGAGGCGGCCCCGAATAGATGCCGGAGGGGGGGAAAAACGGGTCGTTGCCGCCGCATGAAAAAATGCCTCCGGCAAGGATGAGCGGCATGAGTCGGTAAACCGCCTTGCGTATTCCATCCCGCAGCATCAACTTTTACTTCTCCCGGTTTGCATCCAGACCTTTAACCCTTATTGAGTATAGTTCGGCGAAAAAAACGAGGCGCTCTTCCCTGCAGGATAGTCCTTCCAGTTGCTGATATGCCAGCCCGCATTATTGATCAGGGTAAAAGTCGCGGTTCCCGAGTCGCTCGCTGCTTTATTGGTCGCCGGATCCAGGATGACCTGGTATTTACCGACGGT
Source organism: uncultured Fibrobacterota bacterium (assembly GCA_963803935.1). Lineage (GTDB taxonomy): Bacteria > Fibrobacterota > Chitinivibrionia > Chitinivibrionales > Chitinispirillaceae > BOG-1184. The sequence continues at coordinate 15,398 of CAWDOZ010000155.1, forward strand.
TACCGTGACCAGGGAGTCGGGAATATTCACGTTCAGAAGGATTCCGGTCCAGTTAACCTGAACATCCGTGTTGGTCGTAATCTGATCCAGCCGCGAAATCAGGGTGCTCTGGGGAGAATAGCCGGAGTTATTATCAAAATAGGTCGTATCGCTGATCTCAAAAAGATTCGAGTATTGCAGCGTCGCAAACTGGTACGACGTATTTGCAACGAGCTCGGAGAAATTCAAGGGATCACCCGTGTCGTTGCCTACCGGCGGATTCGACGCCCGCGGGGTAAAGATATCGCATGAGCACAGGAGCGCCGCAACAGCCCCTGCCCCCACGGCCGCTCCCAGCAAGGCTTTCAATCGCGCATGCATCACCATAGCGCCTGCCCGGTGATGCCGATGTTCCACCCGCTCTCATTTTCAACCCTGCTTATCATCCGAGCTACCTTCCCCTTTAAAGATAACCGATGATAGTGTATTCCAAGGTCAACATAGGGTTCGGTAAGCCAGGTTTGATTTATGGTGAGTACGTCATTCAAAACGGGCATGATGTAGTAATTCTGGACCTCGCAACCGAGTTCAACCCTTCCCCACCCTTGTACTATTGCCGTTCCCAGGGCGAGCGTATTTTCGAGAGATTTGAAGGTAATTCCATAATAATTTATCCTTTGCAGGGAGTCATCCTTCGGCGGGACATACCGGCTGCCTTCCCAGATTCCATTATCCGCATACCTCTCGGTCCATCTGCCGGTCAGCTCGATAGTCTTTGAACAGTCCCACTTTGAGGAGAGATTTGAAGAGAACATTCGCTGGTAGGGAGGCGGGTCGGACAGCAGGATATGCGATGAATCATACATCCAGCTGGTGATCTCGGCGGTGGCGTCAAAACGCTCGTTAAGAAGAAAGCGGTCGGAAGGCTGATATTTTACATTAAGCCCGAGCCGGTAGGCTGCCTGGACCGAGTTCTGGGCGCTCTCCTCACTCTCGAGGTAATTGACCGTATAGGTGGCATACTCCCCGTAGACACTGCCGGTCCATATATGGGTGCCCCCGAGTGCCAGATCCAGATGGTTGTTGATGGTAATCTGGTCGTTGGTGTTATAGTTTGAGTCGCCGGCAAATTGCGTATAGGTTTTGGAGTCGCGGAATGCGGTGAGCTTGTACTCCAGGATCCAGTCATGGGGCAGCTTCAGGCCGAGGTACTGATCGGCGGATGCGAGGTAAATCTGGTGATCCTGCAGCTTGGCGGTGATGTCGAGGCTGTCCTGATGATCGAATTTATAGGCAGCCGATCCAAACCGTGAAAAATCCTGGTCGAAAAGCCAGTTTTCGTTCCCGGAGGTAACCTTGAGTCCCCCGCGGTAGATTATATGCGCCGCGGTGTCCGAGGTAAGCATTATGCAATACGATTGCAGAATATCCTGGACATCGCTCGGGTTCGAGGTATCGTCCGGGTATTCTACCGATTTTACCGAGTAGGAATAGTAAAATGCCGGCTGAAGGAAGAGCCGCTCCTTGAATTTGATCCCGCCCGAGGCCTGGAGCGATTGCGCAATCCGCAAAGGGCTGCTCAGATATTGCAGCCCTCCGGATGAGGAGGCGGCGGTATAATTCTCCCTGCCGTTTGAGAAGGAATCCGCGACATAGGCGAAAATCGAGTCCCCGGTGGGAAGCTTTTGAGCAAGGAGGGCCGACCCGGTGACGACAGCCATGCTGTCATGTTCCACAGCCCGACCGAGCGCCTGAACGCTGAGATAAACCGGCAACCCTAAAAAGCGGGTGGCCGAGTCACCCAGGGAAAAGCCGCCATAGTATCCTACGGCGCCGTTGATTGCGGAATCAAAGGTCGGCAGGCCCAGGCGCGGCGGCAGCGTGTCGCTCCAGGCGGTCCCCGACACCCCCCCGCGGATAGCCAGCGGAACGCTGTCGATACGCCAATGCACAACCGGCCCGAGGTCAACGGTCGACTCGAACCCGCTCCCGGACTGGCGCGAATCATAGTACGACCTTGGGGACCACTCAAGCCCCAGCGCGCCCGCTCCCGGCAGCAGGCTGTCCTTTATGACGCTTCCCGAGAGGTCGAAAAACTCGTTGGTTGCATTCAGCCCGATATCGCCCGAAGTTTGAAAGAGAAATCGCTGGAGAAAATGACAGGTCGCCAGATGCGGGTCCCACAATATCCCGGACATGGTGCTCTCATCATTTTCAAAAACCTTGTCCTGCGTCGTTACTTTCACCCTTGAGGAGTCGTGCGTTGTGTCCCGGGTTGCCGGAGAAAAGAACTGGGGCCATTGATAGGTCTGGCTGAAAACTGTTCCCGCCGCAATGCAGAGGATGGCCGCAATCCGCCTCGCCGACGAAATCATGATTCCCATTGCCTGAACAGCCGCAGCCACTCGTCTATGCCGAGGTCTTCGGGCCGCGACAGGGGATTGAGCCCCATCTCCCCAAGTACCGTCTCCAGGAGCGCCTGTTTCCCGGTTTCGCGGCCAAGCACGTTGGACAGCTTTTTCCGCCGCTGCGAGAATCCCCGGGTCACGAAGGCAAAAAACGGCAGCCACTGCTCTTGCGGCAGGCGGGAGAGCGAGGCCTGGTTGGGGATAATTTCGAACGACCGCCGAAAAAATCTTCGGCTTCGGGAAGAACGCCTCGGGCTCCACTTCGAAGAGGAGCTCGGCAGTTCCAAAATACTGGCAGAAAATCGCAAGAAAGCCGTTGGTTTTCCGGTGGGGCAGAGAGACGATCCGCTCCCCCACTTCGCGCTGGACCATGAAGGTGAACGAGCGTATGCCGCTGCCGTAGAGAAGGGTCTTCTTGATGATGAGTGCGCCGACGACGTATGGCAGGTTGCCCACCACGTGCACCGGAAACCCTATCTGCCCGAAATCGAAATCGAGCGCGTCGGCCTGAAAGATCGTGCAGTTTCCCTGGCCGAGATTTTGCTTTAATTCACCTATTATATCTTTGTCTTTTTCAACAAGATACAGATCGCTAAACCTCCCGGTAAGATGAACGCTGAGAGCGCCCCGCCCCGGGCCGATTTCAAGCACCCGCTCGCCCGCTCCTGCGGGAATTGCATCGACGATTTTCTGCGCTATGTGAGGAGAGGTCAAGAAATGCTGCCCTAAATGCTTTTTTGGTGCCAATGCGTTTCTCCGCGGCCGGTTCGGTACAATTTCCCATATAATAAATTACAATTCGACCATGGGTTAAGCCGGAAGAATCGGTAATACGAGTAGTAGGAGAACAATTCTGAAAGCTTTAGGTGGGGGAACCATTTAAAAATGGTTCCCCCTGGCCAAAGCCTCCGCGCCCGCAAAGCCGGGCTGCGGGGTCTTTGGGTGAGGTAGGGACAACCGTTACCGATCGCCCCCCTCTCAGAACCGGACTTGCCCTATTAAGGCATCCGGCTCCCGATAATGCATCCGCACCATTAGCGCAGCGATGGATCAGGTAATATACCGAACCATGGGTACCTCCGCATCTGTGACCAGTACAGCTTATGACGTTGACTTCTCTTGCGCAGTTCGCATATCCAGATTCGCTGCGTATGCCATTTGACATGCCGAAGCGACCTTTTGCAATGACGAAGCCCAAAGTAATTGTAGTAACCTTTAAGCTTCGGTTTGAGCTGGTAGGCTTGCCACCAGACATTACGGTCCCGGTGCTGCTCCACAAAGCTCTTTACCTTGCGCAAGAATTTGTTGCGGCTTGTGCTGCTGGGCTTTCGCGCAACCCGATAGCCTCGTTCTCCCTTCATCCGCATGTAATGCGTAAATCCGAGAAAATCGAATGTTCGCGGACTGTCTGCCGGCCCGGTTTCTCCGTTGTGTGGCGACGTTTTCCCAAATTGGACGATTCGTGTTTTCTCCTCCGATAATTCCAGATGGAACTTCTCGAACCGCTTCCGAAGCTCCTTAAGGAATCGTACTGCTTCTTCGCGGTTTTCGAAGCATACAACGAAATCGTCTGCATACCGCACCAGTTCACATGCACCCCTGGTACTGGGCTTGAACTCTATCTTAAACCAGAGATCAAGCACATAATGAAGGTAGATGTTCGCCAGTAGCGGGGATATCGGCCCACCCTGCGGAGTGCCTTCTTCGCTCCGGCTCACCACGCCATTCTCCATTATCCCTGACCGCAACCATTTTCCGATAAAACGATGTATCGTGCTATCGGCTATCCGGTGCGCGAGGAACGTCTGTAGCCATTGGTGGTTCACCGTATCGAAGTAGGCTTTAATATCAGCTTCTACCACATACCTCATCGGCTGTTTGTCTACTATCTTCCGTAGCTTTTCCAGTGCATCGTGGCAGGACCGTTTTGGTCGGAATCCATAACTGAACTCGCAAAAATACGGCTCATATATGGCTCCGATTATTTCCGCCACAGCCCTTTGCACTATCCTGTCTTCTACCGTTGGAATACCTAATGGGCGCTGTTTTCCATTCGCTTTGGGTATGTACACCCGGCGAACAGGACTCGCACGATACCGACCGGTGCGCAGACGTTCATGCAAGTCCTGAAGTCTGGAATCTACTGACTTCCAGTACTCCGTGACAGTCAGACCGTCTATGCCTGGCGCGGCATTTTTGTTCAGCTTTTTCAAGCTGTCCTTCAGGTATTCAACAGTCAACAGGTGCGCTAACGAAGTGAATCGCAGACGGTGGTCTTTTCGCGCTAACGCTGCTATCCGCTGAAGTTTTGTGTACGCACTTTCTGTGGCTCCGAGTCCACTCATGCCTTTTCCCTTCTTTGGAAACTCACTATCCGGCAGCCCTTCCCTCCAAAGGCATTACCCTTCTTCTTCGGTACTATGACTGCCTCCGACTTCTCACTGATCGTTGCGATGAGCTCCGGTTTCCCTCGCTCGTCACTACCTCTTTCTCACGAAAAAAAGGAACCAATGAGATCTCTCAGGTTACGTCACTGATCGATTTGGCTGCATGCCATCCCCTCCGACTCCGGCGGGTTTCTCATTGGCTCGCATAGCGCCAATGAGCCGTGTGCCTTCCCTTCGTTGTAATCGGTCGGCTCCCGCGGGCATTTTCGAAGCTCAACAGGTTCACTCTCGTTACGGCCTGCAGTCTGCTGTCCTACGCTTAACCGACATCGTCACCGATGCCAGCCCAAGAACTCGCTTCCGTACCGTTTTGCTAAAACCATACGTATGGGACTTTCACCCATTCGACCAGTGCGTCTTATCCTGACGCACGCTCACCCCCTCCTGCGGAAGGGGGAGGCTATGTCTGCCTCTGGCAGACGCTCTCCCCCTCCCGCAACGCTCTCTTCTATGGTAGAAAACACCTACAAATCATAAAAAAAGAACCGTGTGGCCCGGGTCTTTGACCCGGGAGTCCGGGCAGCTCCGCAATGCGCCCATCAGGGCAGAAAACACCGGGGACAGCTGATTTCGGCTCATCCTTGTAATCTTTAACTTGAGATTTGCAACTTGTAACTTATTTCAAACCGTGTGGCCCGGGTCTTTGACCCGGGAGTCTGGGCAGCTCAGCAATGCCCCATCAGGGTAGAAAACACAGGGGACAGCTGATTTCGGCTCATCCTTGTAACCTTTAGCTTGAGACTTGCAACTTGTAACTTATTTCAAAATCACCGGTACCGCCTTCGTTTCCATCTTTCCTCCCGCTTCCAACCGTACCACATAACACCCCGATCCCGCACTCCTTTTATCCCACGCAACGGCATGTTCCCCGGCTGGAAGCTGCTTGTCAAGAAGCGTAGCGAGCAGGTGGCCGGAAAGGTCGTAGATGCCGAGATGCGCCTTATCTGCATGGGCCAAAGAAAATTCAATGCCGATTGATGTAGCATCTTTGCCGGAAAAAAGGACTTTCAAGCCCGATTGCCGGGGTTCAACCCTGCTACTCTTTAATACTGCAACCTGCGACAGTGGAATACGCCAGAAGTTGCCGTTCGGCGCACCGGCCCCGGCATAGAGATAGGTACTGTCCAATCCAAACGCAGTAATGGTTGTGTCAGTAAGGCCGATATTAAGCGGACGCCAGCTTTTTGCGCTGTCCCGGGAAAGGAAAACACCTTTGCTTTGAGTCCCGGCGAACAGGTAAGGGCCATATGATTGCAAGGCGAGGATGTTTTTGTCGGTTAAACCCGAATTCGCCACGGTCCAGGTGTCGCCGCTATCGGCGGAACGGGAAATCCCTGCACTCAGGCTCCCTGAGAACACATATGAGCCATTGGCGGCAAGGCACTGAATGTCTGAATCGTCCGTTAATCCTGAACTTTTATATGTCCATGAGGTGCCGCTGTCGGCCGAACGGTATATCCCTCTTCCTGTTACTGGTAGTTCCGGACTGCCAAAACCATTTGCAGGTTCCAGGCATAGAAATAAAACTTCTCCATTAGTTACAAGTGCCGCGATATCTTGGTAGCAATATTGAGTAGGGGAAGGAAACTGGACACAGAATACCGGCAATCCGGAATCGGAGGAAGCCCAGGTGCTACCACTGTCAGGTGATTTGTAAAAACCATATATGCCAGAGCCGACATAGGCTGTATTTCCTATTACTAAAAAGGAATTGGCGCACATACTGGCATTTATGTAAGAATTAGGATTAGAAAGAGTATCATATTTTGTTCGCCACGTTACTCCACTGTCCAGAGAATTTAACAAATTTCCAAACCCATTATTGCTGGTTGCAAAAACCAGACCACCTTTCGCATAAATTGCGCTAATGGATTTATTATAAATAGTATCACCAGGTGGTGCTCCAACTACTGATGGTGGCAAAATTATCTTTGCCCAGCTCGCCCCCTTGTCCCTTGATTCATACAGCCCACTGCTCCCGCCGGCAAATATTACATTCCCATCGACGGCAATTGCGTTGATTGACGCACTGCCGGAATAAGGCATGTTGCATCGTTGCCACTGTGCAGTCGCCAGTCCAAATGAAAACATCAAAATCAATAAAACATACCTGCAATTCATAAGCCACCTATATTAATCAGTTCAATAGTAAGTACTGCCAATCCCGTTCGCCTTGAGCCTGTCGAAGAGATATTTCTGGAAATTCCGCTAATCATGGTCCGCTTCGACGGGCTCAGCACAGGCTCGCTCACCACGAAGGGCATTTTAAAACATTACTTAGGGTACTACCTCATCGCCGGTACCGCCTTAGTTTCCATGGTTCCTCCCGCTTCCAACCGTACCACATAACACCCCGAGCCCACACTCTTCCCATCCCACGCAACGGTATGTTCCCCTGCTGCAAGCTGCTTATCAAGAAGCGTACCGAGCACGTGGCCGGAGAGGCTGAAAATGCCGAGTTTTACCCGGTCGGCGTGGGCCAAAGAAAATGCAATACCAATGGTTGATGAGGACCGGCCTGCGGCCATCACTTTCAGCCCGAATGGCTGCAATGAATTACGATTTTGCTTCAATACTGCGATGTCTGCCAGGGGGAACCGCCATACATGCCCGCCCGATGAATCTGAGCCGGCATATATATAGGTGCTGTCTGTGGCAAGTGGTGCAATAGTTGAATCGGTGAGGCCATTGTTAAAGGGGTGCCAGCTTTGTCCGCTGTCTGAGGAATGAAAGACACCTTTGCCTTCGGTACCGGCAAACAGGTGGGAACCTACAGCCAGCAGAGAGCGAATATTCATGCAGGTCAGGCCGGAATTTATCGGTATCCAGCTATTACCGTTATTGGTAGAAATAAAAACACCAGAGTCCATAGTACCTGCAAAAAGATTTGAACCATTTACGGCCAGGCACTGGATATTTGAATCGGTTAATCCCGAACTTGCTTGGGTCCATGTGACTCCTGTATCTGCAGAACGGTAAACGCCTTGCGCTTGCCAGGACCAATCGAAGCCTGGTCCGATATCGTAGTAGCGTGAAATAGTCCCTGCAAATATAAAGCTATCATTTGCAGCTATCGCTTTATTTGTTATCTCACGATAGCTGCATCCCGCGCTGCCCGCAGGGCATGAATATTCTGTTGGCAATCCCGAGTCTGAAATGTGCCATGTGGAGCCGCTATCAAAGGAGCGATAAACACCATCGGTTGCTATAATTATTGTGCTTCCTACCTTTAGGCATTGTTGCATGGTCAAACATGGCTCACTACAGCCCAAAGTGATCATGGCCCAAGTTTTTCCGCTATCAAGAGATCGATACAAACCTCCCATCACATCCTCCTGATAAACCCAAAATGTACCCACCAGCATTAATGGACCATCAATAAAAATTGCTATTGGCATACTATCGCGAATAGCAGTGTTCGCCGACCCATAGTTTATCGAGTATGGCAATTGAATTAAGGACCAACTTTGACCATGGTCTTTTGACCGATATAATCCTTTGGTACCTCCAGCATAGGTATTATGACTATCGGCAACAATCGCGCTAATTACCGCTGTATTTGTAGTGTAAGGCATTGTGCATCGTTGCCACTGTGCAGCCGCAAGTCCGCATGAAAACATCAAAATCAATAAAACATACCTGCAATTCATAAGCCCACCTTACTCTGTAGCGAATCTTTTTTTTCGGTTATTCCCTTACGGCTCGGAACTGAATTTTACCAGGAGCAGCACGCTGCCCACCCTGCCGTTATTCTTTATGTCTATTTGACCGGCGCCTTTTTTGAAACCAACTCTTTCCAGCATCCTCCCGGCAAGGCTGTAGACAGTCGCAACACCTCCGGTGGCCTGGAATTCCCCGGGCACGGCAAGGCGATTGCCTGTCAGCGTATATACCTGCCGGTCCGGTTTCAAGGCCGAAGCCGTTGCATGCAGCGAGAGAACGGATGTGGAGCGAAAAAAAGTGTCGAAGTTTGAGGTGGAAACTGTTGTATGCCCATTAGGATCACAAGCAAAGATAAATCTCATTTGCGCCTTGTGATTGGTGCTATCAAGGACGTTGAAGCTTAGAATTCTAATTTTTGCATAAATAACGGTATTGAGATATTGCGGATCGGGACCAGTCTTGATCCAGTAGGAACAGCCGACGCGGGAGGCGATTGAATCGGGAGAAACGGGAATGGCATCAAATATTACATAATTTTTATTGAATATACTATCAGGCGGTGCGGCCTTTAGCGAATCCAGGTTGATTATGCCCATGTTGACTCCATATCCACCATTCGGAGATTCTAAATTATATTTCCATCCAGATAAGCTATTTGATGGAAGTAAATAAAAATGGTTATTGCATCCAGTATAATTTGTCCAGCTAGTGCATGCAACCTGGTTCACGAAATCATACCCTACTTTATATCCCCCGGACGCCGTGGTCAAAGTATCAGCGCCCTTTAAAATCAATGCGCTTGATAAAAAGCTATGTCCCATAAAAAGCGCTACAAATAACGAACGCCAAAGGTGTAGTTTATTCATTGCCATCTCCTATTGATCAATTTTTCTCAAAACGACATCTTGAATTCGAATTGCTCTACTTACAAGTCCTTCTTCCCCACTAAGGTCGATAAAAATAGCAGGAAAGCCCTTTGATACACGAGCACAGCTTAAATCCACCTCGGCCCCCATTATATGTTGCCGGACCCTGAACCGGCAACCATGCCGGCTTGCCTCTACTGGCCGGTAATGGTCGCCGCAAAATGTTCCGAACCGATCATGCCGGGTTCGCTCCCCAGGAGCCGGATTGATGGCTGAAAGCTTGCTGCAATAGGAAACCTGAATAATATATGTTCCAATTTGGCGGGGAGTCAAGCCTAGCAAAGAATGAGGGATGAGGGAGGAATGAAAAAGGAGGAAAAAGAATGATAGTCGAAATCATTGAAAAGTTCGATTGCTGACCTTAAGAAAATCTTTATTATAACCCAATAAACCTGGCTTTGCCGGCTTATTGAGAGGTCGCCCCTACGAAGGCTATGCCCATCTGAAGGATAAGAGCAGGTTTGAAACCAGCCCCTGCGAAGAATTTTATGTGTTTTCTGCCTTAAAAGAGGGCGATGCGGGAGGAGAGGGCGTTTGCGGAATGGTTTGGATTTTTTATGCATTTATTAGACCTCTCTGATAGGAGAGGTCCGGCCGCTTTGGGCCGGGGTGAGGTCAAAGGGTGTGTCGGAGACGCGGCAGTGCGCGGCTCCGACCAGGGAGACCGCCCTCAGGCGGTTTCCCCCACCAATAGCCTTTAGATCGGTTCCCTCATTTGAGCATTAACGTAAAAACTTGCATTTTTGTTCACAAATATGTTAACTTTCATGGCGATGCGTGACGTAATGTTTTACGAAACCAGAGGCGGACGGAACCCTGTCGCTCAATTTCTCGATTCGCTTGATGGGAAACAGGCCCAAAAAATTACCTGGGTGCTGAACCTTATTGAAGAATTGGACAGGATTCCAAAGCAATATTTTAAAAAGCTTGAGAATACGGAAGATATTTGGGAAGTGCGAATTCAATCGGGCAACAATGCCTTCAGACTTTTGGGATTTTGGGATACTGGAAAATTCGTCGTGCTTTGCCACGCATTTTCCAAAAAGACGCAGCAAATACCCACAGGTGATATTGAACTGGCTGAAGAACGGAAAAAAGATTATTTCAAAAGGAAGAGATAGCTATGAGTGATTTGAAGAATTACATCGCCCGACGGAAGAAAAAGGACCTTTCTTTTGCCGCAGGATATGATTCCGGATATGCCGATTTCAAGATCGGCGTGCTCCTTCGCAAGGCGCGCGAGGACTCCGGCTTAACCCAGGAAGATATTGCGAAGAAACTGAAAACGAAAAAATCGGCGATTTCCCGGATAGAGAATCACGCGGAGGATATCAAGCTCTCCACTCTTGACAAATTCGCGCAGTCTGTAGGGCGAAAATTTGTGATAAAACTCGCCTGATTAATTACTACTCAGGTAGGGGATCCAAAAAAATGGTTATTCATGCCGGTTCCCTCGCTAAGCCGCCTCTCCGACTTACTTGCCCTCCGGATGCCTCCTGTCTTTTAAAATCCGTGAAATCCCCTGATCCGCGTAATCCAGGTTGAGATATCCTTTTATCTTCAATATTTTCAACTACTTAGCTATATTATATCTTTTTATAGCATTTTTCTATTGACTTTCATCTAAAATAGTGTTATATTTATTCTGGAATAACCCGAGCATACTGCGGAGAGCATCGGGGCCCCTTGGTTCCCTCTCGCTTCAGGAAATTTTCCCTGAAGTGCGGTTCGGTAGATAAGAGGCGCGGCCTGACGTTAGTGAGTATTCGAGCTCAATCAAACCGCATTATGCCCGGAGAGGATAGCGACCTTTCAAAAGGTGATTGCGTCCGTCACACGGCGTCCGGCACGGGGCCCCTTGGTTCCCTCGTACTTCAGGAGAATATCCCTGAAGTGCGGTACGGTAGATAAGAGGTGCGGCCTAACGATAGTGAGTCATCGTGCCATGATTGTTGGATCGGCTTAGTGTGGCAACAGGGGCAGAGGCGGCGCCGCTTCTGCCCCGGCAACCGCCTGTTCTTTGACATTGTCGGATGAGGCGAAGCACTTTTGTTGCAAGCCTTTGACCTCTTTCCGGCCAAAGGGCCGACCCTCTCTCCCACAGGAGAGAGGATTGCGCTTTGCGCTGAAAGGCCTTCGCATTTTTTGACCTTTCTTCCGCGAAGCGAGTCTTCCCTCTAACTTCTGGAGAGAGAACTATGCTTCGCGCCGGAAAGGCCTTCGCATTTTTTGACCTTTCTTCCGCGAAGCGAGTCTTGCCTCTCACTTCAGGAGAGAGAACTATGCTTCGCGCTGAAAGGCCTTCGCATTTTTTGACCTTTCTTCCGCGAAGCGAGTCTTCCCTCTCACATCAGAAGAGATGCCTATGGTTCGCACAGGAAGGCCTTCGCATTTTTTTGCCTTTTCTTCCGCGAAGCGAGTCTTCCCTCTCCCTTCAGGAGAGAGAACTATGCTTCGCGCCGGAAAGGCCTTCGCATTTTTTGACCTTTCTTCCGCGAAGCGAGTCTTCCCTCTCACTTCAGGAGAGAGAACTATGCTTCGCGCCGGAAAGGCCTTCGCATTTTTTGACCTTTCTTCCGCGAAGCGAGTCTTCCCTCTCACTTCAGGAGAGGGAACTATGCTTCGCGCCGGAAAGGCCTTCGCATTTTTTGACCTTTCTTCCGCGAAGCGTGTCTTCCCTCTCACTTCAGGAGAGGGCCGGCCGCCTTGGGCCGGGGTGAGGTGGGGTCAGGGGTGATGCAAAATCTCCTTGCGTGAGCTATGCCCGGAAATAGTCCGATTTTCGGAGATTTTTACCATGATTCAGTCGTTTACTATCTTTTGCAAATCATTAAATATTCACCCAGGTGAAGTTGTCCCCGGATCCGCAAGTATTTGTTATTCTTTGAATTATCGCCTTGAAATCCTTTCCCGTTTCACTCGTTTTACTTTCTTCTATCAATCGTTTTTATCCAGATTTCTTTACTGTTGGAGTTTCGACCCATCGAATTTACGAATCGGGTCGGCAAATTCCCTTCTATCGTTCGCTTTTTCAGGGCCTTGGAGTTTTGGCCCAACCTGCTCTCTACGGTGAGTCAAAACCCTATTAAAATCGAGTTTATTGAAAAATAAATGTCAAGTATTTTAATTGTTTGCAGATACGAAATACAGCGAGATGTTACAGCTCGGGTGGGGAAACCGCTTTGGCGGTTTCCCCTGGCCTGAAGCCCCACACGGCGGGTCTTCAGGCACACCCTTTCCAGCGGAAGGGGGAGGCGATGTTTGCCTGAAGGCAAACGCTCTCCCCCTCCCGCAACGCCCTCTTTCAGGGTAGAAAAAACAGGGAAAGGCAAAAACGGTGCAGAAAAAAATGATTAACAATAAAGAAATCCCCCGCCTTCGTCTCCCCCCTTTGAAAGGGGGGGGTACGGGGGGAACTCTTTTGAATTTTTATGTTCTTTCTACCTGATGAAGGCGTTGCGGGAGTAAAGAAAGTTACAAGTATCAAGTATCAAGTTAAAAGCGAAAAACTGGAATTGAAATAGCCTTTCCCTGTGTTTTCTACCTTAGAAGATGGCGTTGCGGAAGGGGGAAGGCGTCTGCCGGAGGCAGACATCGCCTCCCCCTTTCGCAGGAAGGGGTGTGCCTAAAGACGCGTGCCTTTCGCGGCTTTAGGCCAGGGGCTGGCGCAATTAAAAATATTAATACTCCGTCCATTTTCCCTTTTGGGGAAAATGGATAACCGCCTTCAGGCGGTTCCCCCACCAGAGGCATTTATATTTTATATAGTTATTTCACTACCCTCTTCTTCATCATCTTCACCCCAACGCAGAATGCCGCAACTTCAACGACGATGAGGTACAAAAAATGAGGGGCCAGCTTCATCGATACCTCTCCGGCAAAGGCGGCGCGGGAGACCTCCACCGCATGCGTCAGCGGAAGAACCTGGGCGAAAATTTTCATCCAGCCGGGAAAGTGGTCGAGCGGGAAGAAGACGCCGGAAAAGAACAGCATCGGCGTGAGGAAGAGTTCGGTGTAATAGTTGAAGAAGTCAAAATGCGGCGCCATCGAGGTGATGATCATGGCGAGCGAGGAGAACAGGATGCCGATGAAGCCCATGAGGACCAGGAGAATCAGAACGTTG
>CAWDOZ010000156.1:0-30884 GCA_963803935.1 uncultured Fibrobacterota bacterium
TACGATATCTCATTTCCTGACGCTCTCGACGGTTCCCTATCTCCGATCGTGGAGCGTTGCCATGCTGCAGGAACTCGATGGGTGGCGGTAGCGACCTATGAGAATAAACCATGACCATGTTATCATGCAAGAGCGATAGTAAAGGATTTCCTGCCATGAAAAAATCCGCAATGTTCCCGGTACTGCTTTTCGTCATTGCAACGGCCCATGGAGCCGTTTCGCAATCGCGCAGCGACGGCGCCCGGGAGGGCGGCATCAGGGCGGCAATCGGGAAAAACCGCGAAGTACTCATTGACAGCAAGCCGTTCTTCCCGATCATGCAGTGGCGGCAGCGGACATCGAGCATGGCGGAGCAGAAACATCTTGGATTCAATACCTTCGTCGGCCTGGGAGATGAATCGTCGACATTTGACTTCTGTGAAGAGGCGCGGCGGCAGGGCGTTTATGCGGTCCCGCTGTGGGATCCGGACCAGGCCGCTTCGGTTAAGAACAATCCGGCGCTCCTCGGATGGGTGTTCGACGACGAACCCGATAACCAGAGTCACCGGATTCTTCCCTCGCAGCTCAGGATGCAGTACAACGACCTCAAGGCGAAAGATCCCGGCCATTTGACCTTTCTCACCATAACGTCCGGCTTTTCCCGGGACGACCATCCCGCCGCCTGGATGAACGGCAGCACGGCGTATTATCATGAGTACCCCCGGTATACCGATATGCTCGGTTTCGATTACTACCCGGTGTACGGATGGTGCCGTCCGGATTTGCTCTACCGGGTAGGGGATGACGAGCGAGACCTCATCACCGAATTTACCGGCGGGAATAAAAGCATTTTCCAGTGGATCGAATGCTCAAGAACTTCGAGCAAGTGGTGCCGTCTCCCCGAGCGCGGCGACAATGACGGGCCCTTCGACTTCGAGGTGAAGGACGAGGTCTGGCTTGCTATTGTAAATGGGGCCAATGCAATCGGCTACTTCACCCATTCCTGGCAATGCCCCGATTACTCCCAGTGCTGCCTGGATTCCGCCCTTACGGCAATGCTTATCAAAGTAAACGCCCAGATCACTGCGCTGACCGGTGTGCTCTGCGCGGCCGATTCAAAAACCCCGGTGGGCGTGCAGCTCGCCGACCGCAGGGGGCGGGTAGTGGTCCGTGCAAAGGAGTACCGGGGAAACCGGTACCTGATCGCGGTCAACGTGATCAACCTTGCCGGCGCCGGCGATACCGAGGAGGCGCGGTTTTCGGTGCCCGGGCTCAAAAACAGGGTCCGGGTGTACGATGAGGCGCGTTCCATCGGCCCGCATGCAGGAACTTTTTCGGATACCTTCACCACAAAAGACCCGGTGCATATCTATGTCATGGCAATTGCCGAATAGCAGCCTTTGGAGTGCCGTATCCCTGCCGGTTGGTGCGGTCGCCACCGCGGGAGACCGTTCCTGTTTGTCGCGTCGCGGAAGGAACCGGAATTTCATGAAACGATCTATATTATCGGTGCTTTCAGCCGGTTTACTGGCAGGGACCGCCGCACTTCCGCCCCCCCTCCCCCTGCAGGACAGCGTCACGATCGACAGCATCACCTGGAAATTCGCCCGGCCCACGCCCGTCGGCCGTTTTGTCAATGGCCAGGTCTATATAGTCGGTCCGGCCGTCATTGCCGGCATAACGCCGCCCCCGGCCAAAGGGCGAAACGGTTCCGTCTTGAACCTTCCCCCCGATAAGGATGTCAGCGGTTTCGACGACCGTGTCGACGGCAACCGTTTCAGGGAACGCCTCCGCGTCTACCCGCCCATCGCCATGAGGCCCGGCGATGCGCTGATCTCTTCGATCAGCGTCGGCACGGTCGGCGCCGGCAGATGCTGGCTCAAGGAGGACGAGGCGACCATAAGCCCGGTCCGCAGCGTGTCTATTTTAACCTGCCTTGCAGCACCGGTGGCAGCCGACGCCTTCCGGCCCTCCTATTGCGATCGCAGCTGCAAGATTTACTATGCCGACAGCCTGCGGAGGAATTTATTGCCGAATTTAAAAATGTGGCGGTCCGGGACTCCGGATATTGCCCTGTTTGCCCAACATTTCAGGCGTCCCTGGCTCGATGTCTGCTTCTTCGGATTTGATGCGGCCGTCGACTATCAGCCGGATTACGGCCGCGAGGTCGCCCGCGCGGGGGGCATGGCATCGCTGCTGTTGTGCTGCGACTTCACGCCTGCGGATAAGGAATCGCTACTCGTCAATTTTGTCCAGTACGGCATCGATCTCTGGGGAATTGCCGGGGCCGGCTATCCGGGCTGGCCTGCCTGGGGGGGCCATGGGAGCGGCCGCAAGTGGCCGATCATCTTTGCCGGCCTTATGCTCGGGGATTCCGCAATGGCAAACCCTACCGCAACCTGTCCGCGCCTGCGCTTCGGAGAGGACATGCAGACCATGTACGATAAAGGCTGGACCGGGGCAGGGGTAGTTTACGCAGGGCAACGCGGTGTCGTCAACGGCAAGGCCGTCAGCACCGTGCCGGGGTGGGGTCCCTACGAAAACAGGCCTCCCGACGAATGGGGAGATTCGAATAAAATCGGCGAAGACAACCGACGCTGCTGCACCAGCCTCTCGTGGGTTGCGGAAGCGCTCTGTGCACACCTGCTCGGCACGGAAAAGCAGTGGAACCATGAGGCGTTTTTCGACTACGTCGACCGGTGGATGACTGAAGACGATTCCCGGCCGGTAGCGGCAATAAAGCAGGCAAAGGGATGGGATTATTCTGCAAGCTGGGGCCGCCAGCGCCAGTGCTGGGATGATTTCGTGCAAAACATGTGGGAGGTGTACCGGGTCAAGAGCGACCGGTAACCCTCAGGCGCGGCGAAGGCGCGGGGAAAAATGCGGATCTCAGGCTACCGGTTTCGGCTGCGACTTGAAATAGTATTTCGAATGTTTGTAGTATTGCATTTTCCGGTCGATGGCCGCGAAATTCAGCACCACTCCCATGAGCTTTGACCGGAGTTCGGCATTCTCGGCGATTTTATCCCTTATGTCCACTATATTCGTCTGCCCCGCCTTGATTACCAGGAGATAGTGCGAAAACAACCGATTGACCGATAGCGCGTCGGCGACGATGCTTATCGGCGGTGAATCGAAGATGACGATGTCGTACTTATCGACAAGCGTCTTGACGAGGTGCCGGAACCGGTCCGAGGCGAGCAATTCGCTTGCGGTGGTTTCCGATTTTCCGGAAGTTATCACCGTCAGGTTGGGAATGCCGCCCGGGTGGTGGAGCGCAATGGACGAGGGGGCCTTACCGGCACGGTCCCCGCTCAGGAATTCCGATAGCCCCGGGCTCTTGTCGAGATTGAAAAGATGGTGAATCGTGCCCAGCCGCAGGTCACCGTCGACGAGCACGGTTTTCAGGTCCTGCTGGGCCATGGCTATGGCGATATTCGAAGCAATTGTCGATTTACCGGCATTCGATTCCATGCTCGTTACAACCAGGGTCTTTTCAGAACCGCGGCTCTGGAAACGGAACATGATTTTCATGCGCAGGAGGCGGAACAGTTCCTTGATATAGTCGGGTTCGATTTCCGCTTCATCGACGATCAAAACCGGGCTCCGACCCCGGCTTGCGGCGCTGTCTCCGGCTTTCTTTTTCGAAGTGATCTTCGGAATGCTTTCCAGAATATCATATTCCAGCAATTTCTTGAGCTCGACCTCCGAGCGGACGGTCTTTGAAACGAAATCCGCAATTATGACCGGGCAGAGAAGCACTCCCAGCACAAGAAACAGGCAGATGCCCAGCACCTTCTTGTCCGGTTTCGATGGTGGAGGAATCGGCGGCGAGGCATAATCCATGACGTAGAAATCCGGCATATCCGTGACGCTCGAAACCGAAGTCAGATAGAACTTATCGAGCAGCCTTGCATAGATATCGGACTTGATCTGCTGGAGACGGGTAAGTTCGCCGAGGTTCAGCTCTTCGCTGGGCAGGGCATGCATTTTCCGCGAGAGTACCAGCACCTCGTCTTGCCGGCGCGCCTGCTCCTGTTTTTGCGTTTCGATGAAATTCTGCAATTCTAAGGTAGCCTTCTCGATTACCTGCCTGATGTCGGCCTGGTTTTTCTGCACCATCGGATGACTGATGTCAAAGGTGGCTTCAAGATGGTGGCTCTCCCCGATAAGCCGCGTCAACTCACTTGCGAGAAAGGGGGCGGCGTTATCTTTCTGGGCTGCGAGAAAATCGAGGATCTCACTGCACACCTGCGGAAGGTTCTGCCTGGGAGCGGCGGCGAGCTTCTTCTGGAGCAACAGGGCATTATTTACCGACTCTTCCACGCTGTCGCTCGTCCGCTCCGCCCTGGCGGTACTCGACAGGATCTCTTCGGAGTTCTGGGTAAGGCCGACCAATGGATCTCGGTGCGGAAGGCCTTCAGGTTATCCTCCGACTCTGCAAGTTCGGCCTTGGCCTTCTCAAGCTGCTCTTTGAGAATATCGCGGATGTTTTGCGACCGGGTCTCCCGTAACCGGACATTTCTTTCCACGAATTTATCGGCAATGGTGTTCACCGTCGTCGCCGATTGCTTATAGTCGGTTCCTGTTTCCGTAATGGAAAACGACGGATACTGCTGCGTGCCGGTCGGCGATGAAGAGTGGACGGACACGCTGTCGCGAAGGGATTCGACGGTCTCCTGAATATTTGCAATGCCGAATTTGAAATCGAACGGATGCTGCAGAAACTGGCGGCTGAACCGGAGATGCACCCTCGGCAGCTGGAGACCCGTGAGCGTGTCGACATTTCCGGAAGCTGCCAGCTCCCGGTGAAAAAAACTTCGCAGGCTCAGGGTCGAATCCTTCCGGAATACGGTGAAGCGACTGCCGCCTTTCATGTCAATGACAAATCGATACCTGCCGCTTGGTGCCGTTGAATCGACGCTGACGGAATCGAACAGCGAGCTCCGGGAGTACCGGACTACATACAGCCGCAGCGACAGGCAATCGGCAATCCCGCGCAGGAAATCCCGGCTCCTGATCAAAGCGGTCTGGGCAAGCGTATCCGGGGCCACCGATTCGTCGGGACTCCCCTCGTTTGCCACTTTGACCATGCTGGCGTTGGGCTGGCTCCCGAGGGCACCGCCGAGCGTAACCGTTGCGGGCAGTGAAGGAAGAACGGGGTTTTTGAGGGCATGCAGCAAAAACAGTGCGGCAATGCAGCCCGCAACAGGCGCAGCAATAACAAACCACAACCTCCAGCGCCAGAGCAGCGCTGCATAATGGCGGAAATAGTGGGCAAAGTCAATTTCACGAGGGCCGGCCGGTTTACCGTATCCGGGGGTATCGGTCATGAAGCTCATTTCTCAATGATTATTTTTATAAAATTGAAAAACCTCATAGCTCACCAGCAGTGAGGCCGTTAACGACAGAACGGGAAGGATCCCGTCCTTGAACAGTTCCCATGCGCCCTGCTTGGGCATCGCCGAAACCGTCAGCTGGTCTCCGGATTTGAAGCCGATTGACGCAAGCGATTGATCCGATTGCAGGTAGGGCCGTATTTTCCTGATTTCGATCGTCCCCCCCTCATCATGAACCCATTCCACCTTCTTGATGCCGTCCTCCCGCACGGTTCCTCCGCCCTGCTGGATCACATCCCAGAGGCTCCCGCGGGAGTCTACCCAGTAGACCCCGGGTTTGAGGAAGCCCCCGAGCAGGGCGGTGCGGTACATGAGACGGACGATGATATTCTGGCGCGGAAGAAAGACCTTATACTTATTTGTCAGGTATTGTTCGATTTCCGCAGGCGTCGAATGGATGACGTCGGTCATGCCGATGAGAGGAAAATCGGCGTATCCGTTATTGTCAATAAAATAGGTTCCGCTCAGGAGTGCCCCCGAATCCGGGAAGGCCACAATCTTCAGGGCATCACCGCATTGAATATGAACCTGGTCCCCGGGCAGGAATTTCTTCGAGTCGATCGTGCCCACCGTTGTAAAGCTTGCGGCACCCGACCATGCACTCGTCCGGCGGCCGAATGAAGCATTTGCACGCCAGAAGTAGGTCGTGCCGCCCGAAAGACCTTCAAGCCGTGCGCCCGGCAGGATTTCTCCGGCCTGATCGAAGACTGTGGCACCGAAGGTACTTGCCGTCGCGACTTGCACTTCATAGGAGGAGGCTTTGTTCGACACTGCCCCAGCTGAGATCAACCGACAGCGGCAGTTTGCCGGCTCCATCCGCAGGCGAAATAAGTACCGGCGTGGCAGGAACTATTCCATGCCCCTCCGCATGGCTGATGAGGGAGCAAAGGACAACCAGAATCCCTGAAAGGAGCTTACCGGCTTTTGATAGTTCCATGCGGTTCAAGATGCAATGACGGTCATGGGGTGAGTAATCTCTTAATAATTGAGAAGCTTGGAAATAAAATATTCTATAATATAAAATATGCCCTGAAAAAACTATGCTTCGGAGATAGTTTCTTGCGCGTTTTTTCTTTTTAGCGCCGCCCTGTCAGCGATATCTATTTTGAGAATTGTGGCTTGCACAACCATATCGGCCGCGGGAAGGTGCGTTTTCATGAAAATGACCGTTACTATAAGAAAACGAAATGGAGCCTCCTTATCCGAGGAAAGTTCCATGAAGCCGGAAGACCGGCTCGATCTGGTAGAAAAACTGCGCAGGGAGGCGGGTAAATTCCTTTATGAATACCCAGAAAGATTTCGAAGAGTTGTTACGGTTATTCGAAGAAAACCGCGTTGAATACCTGATTGTCGGCGGCTATGCCGTCGCTTTTCACGGCTATCCTCGATTCACCAAGGATATCGACCTTTTCTGCCATAACATTCCCGCCAACATTGACCGAATCCGTAAGGCCCTCGTGTCCTTCGGTTTTACCGAGGAGGACCTTCCAACCTCGCTTTTTGCCGAGAAAGGGAATATCATTCAGTTCGGCATTTCCCCGCTTCGAGTTGATATAATAAATGAGATCGATGGCGTGGACTTCGAGGAGGCCTCAAAAAACGCGGTCCGCGCCCATTATGGCTCAGTGGTGGTGAATTTTATCGGTAAAAAGGATCTAATAATAAACAAGAAGGCTTCAGGCAGATCTCAGGATAAGATTGACGCTGATCTGCTTGAGGGAGGTAAGGGATAGTTGCCAAATGGGTCATCTCTTCTTTCATCTCCCCATTACTATAGTTAGTCAAACCTTGCAATTTACTACTTCTTTTCACCCCCCCATCCACAGCTTCCTGTCCAGACTCCGGTAATGTATCGCCTCTGCGATATGGGATGTCTGGATCGTTTCGGTTCCTTCCAGGTCCGCAATGGTCCGTGCTACCTTATGAATCCTGTCGAATGCCCGCGCCGAGAGGCCGAGCTTGTCGATGGCGTTCTTGAGCAGGCTCATGGAACTTTCGTCGAGTTCGCAGTAGGAGCGCAGATGTTTCGACTCCATGTGGGCATTGCAGAAAATTTTAGGCTCGTTTTTGAACCGGTCGAGCTGCACTCCCCGGGCAGTAGCAACCTGCCCGCGGAGAGTCGCCGAGTCCGGCCCGGCGGTTTTCGAGGCGAGTTCATCGTAGGAGAGCGCCGGGACTTCGACATGGATATCGATCCGGTCAAGAAGCGGTCCGGAGATCTTGGACATGTACTTCTGGATGAGCTGCTGCGAGCAGGTACACTGGTGACGCGGATCGGTAAAATAGCCGCAGGGACAGGGGTTGAGCGCAACCGCCAGCATGAAGCGGGCGGGATAGGACAGCGACATGAGCGCCCGTGAAATGGTAACCTTGCCGTCTTCGAGCGGCTGGCGGAGATTTTCCAGCACATTCTTATTAAATTCGGGGAGCTCGTCGAGAAAAAGTACGCCGTGGTGGCTCAGCGAAACCTCGCCGGGGCGAGGGTACGAACCGCCGCCGATGAGCCCTGCGTCCGAGATCGTATGGTGCGGGGAGCGGTACGGCCGCGTGGCGAGGAGCGGCGTTTTGGCATCGAGAAGCCCGGCAACCGAATGAATCTTGGTCTGTTTCGAGCGCCTCGTCGAGAGTCAGGTCGGGCAGGATCGTGGGCAGCCGGCGCGCCAGCATGGTTTTCCCCGATCCCGGGGGCCCGATCATCATGATGTTGTGCCCGCCGGCCGCCGCCACGAGGAGGGCCCGCTTGATATGCTCCTGGCCTTTGACATCGTGGAAATCGATCGCGTACTGCCGCGCCCGGTTGAACAGCGCGCCGAGATCGGTGTGGTGCGGCTCGATGGTGCCGGTGCCCTGCAGGAACGCCAGGGCCTCCTTGAGCGTCGCCACCGGATACACGGCAACCCCCTCGGCGACCGCCGCCTCCATGGCATTGTCCTTTGGAACGATCATCCCCTTGATGCCCTTGTCGCGAGCGCAGATGGCCATGGAGAGCATGCCCTTGATCCGCTTTACCGTACCGTCGAGCGAAAGCTCGCCCACGATAAGGTAGCCGGCAGCGTTGTCGAACCGCACCTGCGACGACGCTTCGAGGAGGCCGATGGCGATGGGAAGATCGAAGGCCGATCCCTCCTTCTTTACGTCGGCAGGGGCAAGGTTGATGGTGACTTTGCGGCAGGGGAAATCGAATCCGCAGTTCTTGATGGCGGACATTACCCGTTCCTTCGATTCCCGCACCGCGCCGTCCGGGAGTCCGACCATGGCGAAGCTCGGAAGCATGTCGGTAATGTCGGCTTCGATGTCGATTTCGATGGCTTCGATACCCATCAGGGCCATCGAACGGATTTTTGACAGCATGGTCTCTCTCCTTCGGCAACCGGTACACGGGCAGTGCCTGCTGCCATGAAGTAAAATAAAATACGATGGGCGAGGGAACAGGTGCGAAAAAGAATGGCCCTCCGGCATCGGCGCGATACCTATCAGGTATTTTTGACTGCAGCCGGGATAGCCGGCAGAAGAGGGCAGGCATCCGGCTGTCCCGGCAATATTTCACCCATCTTAACCGGAATTCGATATCGGGGTATGATGATCTTACACCTGCATTGGTTACGGAGTGATAGAAACCTATGATTAAACCGATTCTCCAGATGGGAAATAAGCTTCTTCGCCGCAAATCGGTCCCGGTTACGGATCTTTCGGACCCGAATCTGGCGCAACTTCTCGAAGACATGCTCGACACCCTGAAGGACTCCGGGGGAGTCGGCATCGCCGCCCCGCAGATCGGCGAATCGGTACGACTGGTGATTATCGCCTCGCAATCGAACGATCGTTACCCCGACGCGCCGCCAATGATTCCTCAACCAATGGTGAACCCCATTATTGAATGGGCGGGCCCTGAAATCGAAAAAGACTGGGAAGGGTGCCTCAGCATTCCGGGACTCCGGGGTATTGTTCCCCGCAAAGCCCATATCCGCGTTCGCTACCGCACCTTGCCGCAAGGCAAAGAGGTCGTGGAGGAGTTCGAAGGCTTCGTCGCGCGCATTGTCCAGCACGAGGTCGACCACCTTGACGGGAAGCTCTTCATCGACCGCGTCAGGAGCACGCGCGAGCTGGCCACCGAGCAGGAGTATGCCCGGATAGTCACCGAAGAGGAATAGTTCGCTCTCTATAGTTAATATCCCCGCAAATGCAGAAGGCCGCTGCATTTGCCGCCCCTGTTTACCAAATAAATATTGTTGTCACCCCGCCTGAATGATACCCTTTAAACTCGGATACGGCTCCCGGGCCTGTCCTCGTTGCAACACCAACTCATGTACCGGAGTAACCTGTTTAAGGAGGGGTGGTTATGTGTCGTCGTCAGCTTACAAGAGCTCATCTCTGCGCAGCGTTTTTCATCGTCTTCACCATTGCCGCGGACGCACAGACCATGCCTGCAGCGCCGGTCCCGGTTACGCCCGCAAATGGCGCGGTGAACCAGCCGGTGTCGCTCACCCTCACCTGGGGAAGCGCCGCGGGCGCGGCCTCCTATGAGGTACAGGTTGCGCTGTCGAGCGCGTTTACAACCACGATCTTCGATCAATCCGGCGCCACACTGACCAGTGCCGCTATCACCGGGCTGGTCAACAGCACACTCTATTACTGGCGCGCGAATGCGTCGGACAGCGGCGACACCGGCTGGAGTGCCGTGCAAAGCTTTACGACAATCCCTGCAGTACCGGCGCCGCCCGTTTTAACCTCGCCGGCAACCGGATCGGTCAACCAGCCGCTCACAGTCGATCTTTCATGGACCAGCGTTACCGCTGCCGCTTCCTATGACGTCGAGGCATCGACCGATGTCAATTTCGGTTCGACAGTTTTCAATCAGTCCGGTATCTCGGGCACCGCCGCAACCCTAGGCGGACTTGCCAACAATACAACCTATTACTGGCGCGCCGACGCTGCGAATGCCGGAGGAACCGGACCCTGGTCCGGCATCTGGATTTTCACGACAATCGTGGCGGCGCCTGCCGCTCCGGCGCTCACCACACCGCCGGGCGGGTCGGTCAACCAGCCCCTGTCGGTAAATTTGAGCTGGGGTACCTCGGCGGGAGCTGCTGCCTATGAAGTCGAGGTTTCGCTTGCGAGCGCCTTCGGCACCACCCTCTTCGACCAGTCGGGTGCAGGCCTGACCACTGCAACGGTCGCCGGGCTTGCGAACGGTACAACCTACTTCTGGCGCGCAAACGCCTCAAATGCGGGCGGCAAAACCTGGTCGAATGCGACGAGTTTTACAACGGTTATTGCACCTCCGGCAGCGCCGGTCCTGGGGATTCCCACGAACGGGGCGGGCAACCAGCCGCTCTCGATTATCCTCTCCTGGGGCAGCGTTTCCACTGCAACCGCCTATGAGGTTGAACTCTCGATGTCAAGTACCTTCGGTACCACGATCTTCGACCAGGCCGGCGTACCACTCACCAGCGCAACCGTTATCGGCCTTGCGAACGGCACCACGTATTACTGGCGTGCCAATGCCACGAATATCGGCGGCACCGGCGTCTGGGCGACTGCTGCGAGTTTTACCACCGTCATTGCGGCCCCGCAGGGCCCGGTTCTCGCATCGCCGACAAACGGCGTTGCCGACCAGCCTCTCTCGTTGACGCTGAGCTGGGGCAGCGTTGTTGCCGCGGCCTCCTACGGGGTGCAAATAGCAACCGATGTAAATTTCGGCACCACGGTTTTCGGCCAGTCCGGCCTGGCAGTGACAACTGCGACGACCGGGGGTCTTGCAAACAATGTGCAGTATTACTGGCGGGCGAGTGCATCGAATGTAAGCGGCACCGGCTGGTCGGGTGTCTGGATCTTTACGACGATCCCGTCGGCTCCCGCCGCGCCACCCCTTGCCTCCCCGACCAACGGATCGGGCGGCCAGCCGCTCTCCCTCCTCCTGAGCTGGGGCGGCGTTGCGGCAGCCTCTTCCTATGAAGTCGAGATTTCATTGTCGAAAGCCTTCGGCACCACGCTCTTCGACCAGTCGGGCGCCGCTTTAACCAGCGTACTTCCCGGCGGGCTTGCGACCGGCACGACCTATTACTGGCGGGCAAACGCCTCGAATGCAGGCGGAACTGCCTGGGCAGGCGTCTGGAGCTTTACAACTATAGTTGCCCCGCCCGCGCCGCCGGGCCTCGCCTCGCCGGCAAACGGGGCGGGTAACGAGCCCCTCTCGCCCGGCCTGACCTGGGGCAGCGCCGCCGGAGCGACCACCTACGGTGTCCAGGTATCGACCGATGTCAACTTCGGTTCAACCGTGTACGGCCAGTCCGGCATTGTCGGCCTTGCCGCCCCGGTGAGCGGGCTCCAGAACAATGTAACCTACTACTGGCGGGCGAATGCGGCGAATAGCGGCGGCGAAAGCTGGTCGGGAGTCTGGAGTTTCAGTACCGTTCCCACGGCCCCCTCCGCACCGGTTCTTGCTTCTCCGTCAAACGGCGCGCCGGGCGAGGCATCGGCACTTATCATGAGCTGGAATTCAGTGAGCGGCGCAATTGCCTATACGGTTCAGGTTTCGACCGTCTCCACGTTCGCGACTATCTTCTTCACGCAAACCGGCAGCCTGCCGATCGCCGCGGTCAGCAACCTTGCCTACGGCCTCACCTACTACTGGCGTGCGGGAGCGGCCAATGGTGTGGGCACCGGCTGGTCGGCTGCATGGAGCTTCGCCACGCTCGCGGCTCCGTCCGCGCCGTCGCTCGTTTCGCCATCCAATGCCGCAATCTTCGCCAATGGACTGCCGCTGACGGCCACCTGGGGAAGTTCGGCCGCGGCAACCGCCTTTGTATTGGAGGTATCACCCGATTCCGCCTTTTCCGTCATTACGCTCTTTCAAAGCGGCCTCAGTGCCACTTCGTTCCAGTTTACTCCCGCTGCGGGCATTCCGAATTACTGGCGGGTAGCTGCCCTGAATGCCGCCGGTACAACCTGGTCGGCTGCGGCGATTCTGATTCCCTCGACCGCTGTCAGAAAGTCGGTCCTTCCCTCAGCAAGTTATGCTTTTTCGACAAGGGAAGGCCTGATCGCCTACTCCCTGCCGAAGCCGGAACAGGTGGAAATTTCGGTGTATGATATGCTCGGCAGAACCGCCTTGACGGTAACAAGGAGACAGGCGCAAGGCTCATATTATGTCAATTTGAAGGCGGGTGGGCTTGCAGCCGGAGGTTATATTGTCCGGTTCAAGGCCGGAACCTTTGAAAAACAATCAGTAATAATGCTAAATAGGTAGTTTTATGCCCCTTTGGTGGGGGAACCGCGCCTTGCGCGGTTCCCCCTGGTCAAAGCCTCCGCGCCCGCAAAGCCGGGCTGCGGGGTCTTTGACACACCCCTTCCTGCGGAGGTGCGAGGCTATGCCTGCCTCGCTAAAGCTCAGCAGGCGCTCTCGCACCCCCGCAACGCTCCCCTAAGGTAGAAAAAACATTAAACGGCTATTTTTCCTACCTGTTTTTCGCTTTTAACTTGGGACTTGCTACTTGTAACTTGTAACTTTTTTAAACCTGTGTGGCCTCGATCCATCAGGGCACGGCGCGCCGTGCCCCTACGGATTCATAGATTAAGGGCAACCACATGGGGTTGCCCCTGCAATATCTTGACCTCCATACAATCATTGCCTTCCCTGTTTTTTCTACCTTAAAAGAGGGCGTTGCGGGAGGGGAAGGGCGTTTGCCTTCAGGCAAACATCGCCTTCCCCTTCCGCTGGAAGGGGTGTGTCGGAGACGCGGCTTTGCGCGGCTCCGACCAGGGGGAACCATTTTTAAATGGTTCCCCCACCAAAGGCTTTTAGATCGGTTCCCCCATCTGATCAGTAACAAAAAAACTTATCAAATCCGCAAAAATCCTTACTTCTAATTGTCCCGGATTGTATCTTATTTCTCTCTATTTATTTATCGCCCATTTCCGAGGTGTTCCCATGATGCTCAGTCCGCAGTATGAAACGATGTCCCGCCCCGAACTGGCAGTCCTGCAGAGCAGGAATCTGCGCGCCCTTGTGGAAAGGGTTTATGCCCGGGTGCCTTTTTATCGCAGGAAAATGGAGGCTGCCGGGGTTACGCCCTCCTCGATTACCGATATCCGCGACATCGAGCGGCTTCCCTTCACCACCAAGGACGATATGCGGGAGGTCTATCCCTACGGGCTCCTTGCGGCAGATGCGACGGACATCGTAGAGATCCATACCTCGTCGGGCACCACCGGCAAGCCGGTTGTGGATGCCTATACGCAGAAGGATATCGACATCTGGTCCGAAACCATGGGGAGGACACTTTCCATGGCGGGTGCGTCCCGGGAAGATATCGTCCAGAATGCCTATGGGTACGGCCTCTTTACCGGGGGTCTCGGCGTCCATTACGGCGCGCGCCGAATAGGCGCCATGGTCATCCCGATCTCCGGGGGCAATACGAAACGGCAGCTTGCCGTCATGCAGGATTTCGGATCGACCATCCTCACCTGCACCCCTTCGTACAGCCTGTACATGGCCGAGGTCGCCCGGGAAGAGAAGATCGATTTTTCAAAAATCAAGCTCCGCGCCGGAGCCTTCGGTGCGGAACCCTGGAGCGAGAACATGCGCTACGAAATCCAGGAGAAACTGCACCTCAAGGCCTACGATATCTACGGCCTCACCGAGATCATCGGTCCCGGCGTGGCCGCGGAATGCGAATGCCAGAACCGGCTGCACGTTTTCGAGGACCATTTCTACCCGGAAATCATCAATCCTGCAACGCTCGAACCGGTTGCGGATGGAGAGGCGGGGGAACTGGTCATCACGACCATCACCAAGGAGGGCACGCCGGTCATCCGTTACCGGACCCGCGATATCACCTTTCTCGATCGCTCCCCCTGCCCCTGCGGCCGCACCGCGGTACGGATGAACCGCCTGCTCGGGCGGACCGACGACATGCTCATCATCCGTGGCGTCAACGTCTTCCCTTCACAGATCGAAGAGGTCCTGCTCCGCCACGACGGCATCGAACCGCACTATGAACTGCATATAGAACGCAAGGATAACCTCGATTCCCTTGAAGTGCACGT
Source organism: uncultured Fibrobacterota bacterium (assembly GCA_963803935.1). Classification (GTDB taxonomy): domain Bacteria; phylum Fibrobacterota; class Chitinivibrionia; order Chitinivibrionales; family Chitinispirillaceae; genus BOG-1184. The sequence goes on from CAWDOZ010000156.1 coordinate 14,427, forward strand.
CGAGGTCGGCGAAGCCCTCTTTTCGGATGAGGTGAAAAAGATCGAGAAGACGGAGCGGGAAATCGAGAAGGAGCTCCGCGAGGCATTGCTTATCCATGCGCTGGTAAAACTCGTGGAACCCAAGACCATCGCGCGAAGCGAAGGTAAGGCGAAGCGAATCATCGACAAGAGAAAACTGTAGCGCCGGACATCCCTGCAAAGGAGGAACAATGATCATCAAACAGATTTCGGTTTTCCTGGAAAACAGGGCAGGCCGGCTGGCAAAGGTCGCGGAGGAGCTCTCGAACAACGGCATCGACATCCGTGCCCTTACCATCGCCGACACCTCGGATTTCGGCATTCTCCGTATGATCGTGAGCAACCCCGACCTGGCCTACCAGATACTGAAGAAGGCAGGCTTTACCGTAAGGGAGAGCGGCATCCTTGCCATAGAAATCGCCGACCGCCGGGGCCTCTTCCTCGAACTCATGCAGCTCTGCGATGCCAACGGCCTCAACGTCGAATACACCTACTCCTTTGTGGAGCAGGGTTCAAGAAAAGCGATCCTTTTTCTGCGGTTCGAAGACAACGACAAGGCGTCCTCGATTTTCCGGAGCAAGGGGTATACGCTGCTTTCCGATGAGGAGATGCAGCGTATCTGAAGCGCCGGAAGCTGTCCCGGATAAACCCCTCCACCATCTTTTACAGGAGCATAATCATGCATTTCCGATCATTTGTCACCGCCGTTGCCGCAGCCGCGGTCACGTTTTTTTCCGCGGTATCGGTACCGGCAGCTCCCGGAGCCGAGCCTGTTAAAATCGGCGCCATCCTGGCCATTTCCGGCCCGGCATCGTTTCTCGGCTCCCCGGAGGCGAATACCGTGGTGATGCTGGTGAAACAGATCAACGACAAAGGCGGCATCAATGGCCATAAGGTGATCCTGCTCCTCAAAGACTCCAAAAGCGACCCGCAGATCGCCCTCTCCCTTGCCAAGCAGCTCATCGAGGAGGAGCAGGTTTTCGCCATCATCGGACCTTCCACGAGCGGTGAAACCCTGAAAATCAAGCAGCTCTGCAACGACGGGAAAACGATCCTCATTTCCTGCGCCTCGGCCGAGGGGATTACGAATCCGGTCGCACCCTACGTATTTACCACCGCCCAGAAGGATGCCCTTGCTGTCCGCAAAATTTACGAAACCATGAAGGCCCTCAACCTGCACCGGATCGCCATTGCATCGAGCAATACCGGCTTCGGCAAGGCCGGCAAGACCCAGCTCGAAAACCTGGCTCCGGAATTCGGCATCGAAATCGCCGCGGACGAGGTCTACGAGAAGGAAGCGACCGACCTCTCCGGCCTTCTTACCAAGATAAAGGCGGCGAATGTCCAGGCTGTTGTCAACTGGTCGATCGAACCTGCCCAGGCACTCCTCGCGAAGAACATGCGCCAGATCGGGATGACGGTACCGCTCTTCCAGAGCCACGGCTTTGCCAATATTCTCTACGCAAAGATTGCGGGCGCCGCTGCTGAGGGCATACTCTTTCCTTCGGGACGCCTGGTCGTGGCAGGGGCACTCCCGAAGGACAATCTCCAGAAGAAGGTGCTCATGGACTACAAAAAAGCCTATGAAGCGGATTACAAGGAGGAGGTCAGCACCTTCGGCGGCCATGTCTGCGATGCTCTCATGCTGCTTACCCGGGCCATTGAAGCCGCTCCCGACCTGGACCGGGAAAAGGTTCGCAGCGCGCTCGAAAATATCCGGGGATGCGTCGGTATCGGCGGCATATTCACTATGTCGCCGACCGACCACAGCGGGCTCGACGAAAACGCCTTTGCAATGCTGACGGTCAAGGGCGGCAAGTTCATCCCGTATTCCGGTAAATAAGCATCCGCCGCGCATCGTCCGGCGGCCCGGACGATGCGCGCTCCCCTGTCACTTTAGTCAAGGCTCCGGACCCCCGGTCATCATGCCCCTCTCCCTTATCCTGCAATATCTCTTTTCCGGCATTACCGCCGGCGCCATCTATGCCGTCATTGCCATAGGGTTCAATATCATTTATAATACCACCGGCATCATCAACTTTGCGCAGGGTGAATTCGTTATGCTGGGGGGGATGATCGCAATCAGCCTCTGCGCCGTCATGCCGCTCCCCGCCGCCATCGCCTGCGCCGTGGCGATCACCGCCCTTCTGGGCGGGCTCCTGGAGTTTGTGTTCATCCGGCGCATGAAAAACCCCACCGTCATCCAGATGATCATCGTCACTATCGGCCTCTCGATTCTAATCCGTGAAGCGGCGCTGCATATCTGGGACGAGAAGGTGCATTCGCTGCCGTATTTCACCGGCAATGAAATTTCATCCCTCAGGATATTCGGCGCCTGCATCTCACCGCAGGTGCTCTGGGTGCTCGGGACCTGCGCCGCCGTGGTTCTCTTTTTAAGCCTCTTCTTCACGCATACCGCGGCGGGCCGCGCCATGCGGGCCTGCTCGGCGGACCGCATCGGGGCGATGCTCTGCGGCATCAATGCCCGCACCATGGTCACCCTGTCGTTCATGATCAGCGCCGCCATCGGCGCCCTTGCCGGATGCGTCATTTCGCCCATAACCTCGACAACCTACGACTGCGGCACCTCACTTGCCGTCAAGGGCTTTACCGTAGCGATTATCGGCGGGCTCGGCAACAGCACCGGTGCGGTCGTCGCCGGACTCCTCCTCGGCATCGTCGAGGCCTTCTGCATTTCCGTCATGCCCATGAGCTACCGGGATGTCGTGGTCATAGCCATCCTGCTTGCAGTTCTCTCGCTTAAGCCCTCGGGCCTGTTCGGCAGCCGCGCATCGCACGCCCTTAAGGAGTTTTGAGCGTGCGCGCTATCTCCTTTGCCTGCTTCGCGGCGGCAATCATTGCCGTCCAGGTAGCGACTACCCTCACCGGTACCGGCTATCTCCTGAACCAGCTCACCATGGCAGCTTGGAACAGCCTGGTCGTCGTGGGCCTCTGCCTGCTCATGGGCTATGCCGGACAGATCTCACTCGGGCATGCCGCCTTCTTCGCCATTGGCGGCTACACGACCGCGGTACTCTCATCGGTGAATCTGCTCCCGGCAGGATCGACACTCCCGGTCAGGGCACTCTCCCTTGCCGGCCTGACCATCGGGGGAACCGATCCCTGGGGAAGCGCGGTACTGCGTCTGTCGCCCTGGATCTCGCTTATCGCCGCCGTGATCGTAAGCGCGGTCGTCGCGTACGGCATCGGCATGCCGGTCCTGCGGCTCAGGGGCCACTACCTTGCCATGGCAACGCTCGGATTCGGCATCATCGTCTATCGCATTGCGCTCGGCACCCCGCTCTTCGGAGCCGCCGATGGCTTGTCGGATGTGCCGCCCTTCCCGCTCCTGCCCGGTCTCTGCCTCGACGGTACGCGGCTGCACCGCGTGTCGAGTTACTACTTTTCATGGTTCGTCGTCCTGGCCGTGATGGTTCTCCTTGTAAACCTGATCGGGTCCCGCGCCGGCAGGGCGCTGCGGGCGATCCACGGCAATGAGGCGGCAGCGCAGGCGATGGGAATCGATACCAGCCGTTACAAGCTTCACCTGTTCGCGCTGAGTGCGGTCATTGCGGCAATGGCAGGGGTATTCATGACGCATTATACCGGCGGGATCGGCCCCGGCGAGACCAGCGTCATGAAATCGATCCGGTATGTGGCCATCGTGGCGGTAGGCGGTATGGCCAACCTCTGGGGAGCGCTCATTGCCGGGACAGTGCTTAATTTCCTGTCGCTGCGCGGGTTTTTCGGAACGTATGACGATGCGGTGTTCGGCGCGGTGCTCATTGCGATGATGCTCTTCGCGCCGGACGGGATTGTCAGGAAGAAAAAAACATAAAATCATGGCTCTCCTCGAAGTTAATAACCTTTCAAAATCCTTCGGCGGACTCCATGCCGTCAGCGAGGTGAGTTTCTGCGTCGAGGCGGGAACCATCCACGGGATAATCGGGCCAAACGGCGCCGGAAAGACCACGCTCTTCAACTGCATCGCCGGTAGCATACAACCGGTCTCCGGAGGGGACCATCCGGTTGAACGGGAACCTTATCCAGAACCGCCCGCCGCACGAGGTCGCGGCCTGCGGCATCGCCCGTACCTTCCAGACCATCAAGCTCTTTTCCCGCATGACCGTGCTCGAAAATGTCATGGTCGGCTGCCATACCCGGAGCCGGGGCTCATTCCTTTCCGGCATGCTCTCGCTTCCCCCTGCCCGATCCGCTGAGAGGAAGGTCCGCGAGGCGGCCATGGAACAGCTTGCCATAGCGGGAATCGCCGACCTCGCCGGGGCCGACGCGCAGCAACTCTCCTTCGGCCAGCAGCGCGCCGTGGAACTCGCCCGCGCCCTGGCCTTAAGGCCGCGGCTCCTGCTTCTCGACGAACCGGCGTCCGGCCTTACCATGCACGAAACCGATCGCATCGGCGAACTCATCGTTGCTATTCGCGACTCCGGGATCACGGTGGTTATCGTCGAACACGATATGTCGCTCATCATGACCATCTGCGACCGGCTCCTTGCCCTCTCGTCGGGCCGCGTCATCGCCGGGGGCACGCCGCGCGAGGTGCAGGCCCATCCCGAAGTCATCCGCGTGTATCTGGGAGACGAATAATGCTGCGGGTGCGAAACTGTGAATCCGGATACGGGAAGCTCCGCGTAATCAAGGGAGTATCGCTTCACGTAGGGGCAGGCGAAATCGTCACCATAATAGGCGCGAACGGCGCGGGGAAAACCACCCTGCTCCATACGATCGCCGGCATCCTGCGTCCCCGTGCGGGCGAAATTCTTTTCAACGGGACAAACCTTCGCGGCATGCAGGCCCACACCATCGCCTCGCGGGGCTGCTCCCTGGTTCCCGAGGGCCGCCGCATTTTCGGGCCCATGACGGTTGAGGAGAACCTCCTCATCGGCGCGCACGGCCGCCTCAGGCGGCGCGACTTTACCGGGGTGAATGCATCGCGGACCCGGGTCTATGCACTGTTCCCGGTGCTCCATGACCGGCGGCGACAGCTTGCCGGAACGCTCTCCGGCGGGGAGCAGCAGATGCTTTCCCTGGGGCGGGCGCTCATGGGCGATCCGCGGCTCATCATGCTCGACGAACCGTCGACCGGGCTTGCGCCGCTCGTGGTAAAGAGCATATTTGCCGTGCTTGCCGAACTGCGGAAAAGCGGCACAACCATCCTGCTTATCGAACAGAATGCGAAGGCGGCGCTTCGCATTGCGGATCGCGGTTACTGCATGGAAACCGGCGTCATTGTGCTTGAAGGATCGGCCGGGGACCTTCTGAACAACAACGATGTCCAGCGGGCGTACCTTGGCAAAGAATACAGCAGAATTGACGAAAGGTAGAGGAGAAACCCTATGAACGGCGAAACCATGGCGCGCGAAGAGCTGCGCCAGCTCCAGATTGAACGGCTGCAAACCACGCTCAACCGGGCCTGCCGGAATGTCGCCTTTTACCGCCAGGCGTTCGAGGCCGCGGGGGTCGACCCCGGCGCAATCCGGGACCTTGGCGACCTGCGCCGCCTGCCTTTTACCACCCGTGAAGACCTGGCGGCAAGCTACCCCTACGGCATGTTCGCGGTGCCGCTCAAGGACATCGTGCGCGTCCACGCGGCGTCCGGATCCTTCGAACGGCCCATCGCCATAGGCTCGACCAGGAACGACATCCGGCACTCGTCGCAGCTCACGGCACGCCAGCTTGCCGGCACGGGAATCACCGAGCACGACGTGGTCCAGATCGCCTTCCGCTACGGTCTCTCTACCGGCGGGCTCGGGTTTCACTACGGCGCAGAGGAGATCGGCGCATCGGTCATCCCGGCATCCTCGGGCCGCAACGTGCGCGAGCAGGTCGTGATCATGCGCGACTACAAGGCAACCGCGCTGGTCACCATGCCGACCCATGCGGCCGCCATCGCTCTCGCCATGGAGGAGATGAACATCCACCCCGACCGGCTCAACCTGCGCGTCGGGCTCTTCGGCGGGGAGCCGTGGTCGGAATCGCTGCGCAGCCATCTCGAACGCCGACTGCACCTGGTTGCCTACGACACCTATACGGTCGCCGAAATCATGGGTCCCGGTATCGCCGCCGAATGCTCCTTCCGGAATGGCCTGCATGTCAATGAAGACCATTTCATCCTGGAAATTGTCGATCCGGCGACGCTCGAACCGGTAAAGCCGGGCGACGAGGGCGAACTCGTTTTCACGACCGTTACCCGGGAAGGTTTCCCGGTAATCCGTTACCGGACGCGCGACCGCGCCCGCCTCCTCGAAGGCCCGTGCGCCTGCGGCCGCTCGACTGCGCGCATTAGCCGTATCGCAGGGCGCACCGACGATGCCGTTTTCGTGCAGGGTCACCGGGTACTGCCCGGTGACCTGCAGGAGGTCCTGTTTGCAGCGATGAAGAGCCGGCCCGCCTACTGCCTCGTGGTCGACCGCGAAAGCGGCATCGACGACGCGGACCTGCAGATCGTGCTCTCTGATGTCGAGAGTGTGGTAGACGAGTGGAAAACGCTGGAAAAGTTCCGCAACGACGTTACCGCGCGCCTCGCCGAAGCGTTCGGGATCGCGGCGCGGATCACGTTTGTCGAGGCAGGGTCGCTTATGTGCGGTAAAGGCGGGAGCGGGACAGTGGTGGATAAGAGGGTGTAGAGACGCAGCATGCTGCGTCTCTACAATCAGCAATTCGAAGAAATCAGAACGTACCGGTAAAGATGAGTTCCGGGCGCGTAAGGAGCAAGTAATCCGGGCCGGTCAACGGATGTTCGTAAAAGAACCGGATTCGCGGCATGATAGAGTAGTTTTTGCTCAGGAAGATGGCATATTTCAGGTCGTAAAACCAGTAATTGCCATTAGCTGCATCTCCGATTCTATGAATATCGGTGCTCATATTGAAATCAAAATCGAGCTTCCCGGGGCCGGTCAATATCGTGGTTCCTACATTGAAATTGGTACCACGGTTATTAAACGGAGCATCCGGAACCGTTCCCGTATTGCTGGCTGCAGGATTTGCCAGCACCAATTCACCTTTCTGGTATGAATAATAATTCGAATTACGGACATACCCGAAACTGCTGCGCAATGTCACCTCATGGGTGACTTTGTAACCGAGATCGAGTCCAAGCCCAAGCTCTGCATCTCCCTTATCCGTTATTGAGTCGTAACTGCGGTCAGGAATAAGAAACCCCTGCGGCGTCGCCCTGAAAGCTCCGGATGTTATCGGCGCTTCGAGTAAATACTCGATAGCGGGATGGTTAGCAGTCATATCGGAGGCGTATGGGTTGACGAAAGGTGATGTCATCTGGAACATGACCGTCATGAGATTAACACCGACGTTGACGTCGCCGGTTGTTATCGGCGCTCCAATTTTCAGGCCGGTCTGGCTGAAATTAGTCACCACTCCCCAGGGAATCCAGGCAGCAAACGCGTATGATTTATTGTTCAATATTGATTCGCCGAGCAGGTCCATGAGTGCATTGCCGCCGACCGGGATAATCCCGCCCGAAATATGCATATAGCCCGGATCCCACTGAGCGTAGGCTAGATCAAAAAACGGCGTCGCGGCACTCCGATAGGGGACCTGAGGCAAGGGATTGAAAAAATTGCCAGGCATACCGGTAACGACATCGGTTCCATACCAATCATTACCGATTTCAAATTGCAGCATAACATCCTTGGTAGGATTCGCTTTCGCCCCTATTTTATACCCTAACTGGTAGGACAGTGTGGCATTATCGAAAAAATCCGGCGGATCCTGGATGGTGAGGAAATCATCCCGGAACCTGAACATGGCCATTCCATACCACGTTACCGGTACCGAACCGACATCCATCGTCGTGCTGGTCGCTGGAGCGCCTGACGGGGTCGTTGTTGGGCAAATAGCCCAGTAACTGCAACAGCTGCAATCGCAAAACAAGCACAAAACCTGGGAACCATGAAACCTCCTTGGGTGGTAGGGAGTGGCTGACATCCATCAGCCGGTTATAAGTAGCCGGAACTATTATATAACATTATTGTAACCGAATTCTAACAATATAATTATCAGCATTGAACCATTGATAATTTAAATGCGTGGTGTTCAATTGAGGGAACCAGGGCAAATGCCCTTCCTCTCCCGCAACGCCCTCTTTCAGGGTAGAAAAAACATTTTCCGGAAAACAAAAGCTGTATTTGCGCTTCCGTCTTCTTATTATCTTTTCGCAGAGGCCTCGTGGGTCCCCGCCGCAGGGTGCCCATTATGAAGCACTCCAACCTCGTGCGGCTGGTTCAATTAATCCTATAATAATCCGTCCATTTTGCCTTTTGGGCAAAATGGGTTGACCCGGCTCAGCCATCCAAAAAGATTTAAATGTTTTAAATATTTTGGATTCCGGCTCAGCCATCCAAAAGAATTTGAAGGTTCTCCTGCTTTTGATTCTGGCTTAGCAATCCAAAAGAATTTCAATTTTAAGGAACTACCTCGGCAGTAACGAATTTTTAATATCCGTTGGAACCATCAGCCTTCATCCCTTATCCATTTCCTTTTTCACCATATCCGCCACCAACTCTTTCTTCCGGTACGCCAGACCCTGGAACACGACAAGCAGCGTTCCCTGGCTGTCGGTCACATGGACGGTGCAGGAAGCCAGCTTTGCGCTCGTGGATACCTCCCGCGCCTCGGCATAGATCGTCCCGGAGGAGACCGACTTTATAAAGGTAATGCTGACGTTGATGGCAACGCTCACCGTTCCATGCGAGTTGACCGCAGCCGCAAAGGCAAGGTCAACTCGCATGGAACGGTGAGCGTTGCCATCAACGTCAGCATTACCTTTATAAAGTCGGTCTCCTCCGGGACGATCTATGCCGAGGCGCGGGAGGTATCCACGAGCGCAAAGCTGGCTTCCTGCACCGTCCATGTGACCGACAGCCAGGGAACGCTGCTTGTCGTGTTCCAGGGTCTGGCGTACCGGAAGAAAGAGTTGGTGGCGGATATGGTGAAAAAGGAAATGGATAAGGGATGAAGGCTGATGGTTCCAACGGATATTAAAAATTCGTTACTGCCGAGGTAGTTCCTTAAAATTGAAATTCTTTTGGATTGCTAAGCCAGAATCAAAAGCAGGAGAACCTTCAAATTCTTTTGGATGGCTGAGCCGGAATCCAAAATATTTAAAACATTTAAATCTTTTTGGATGGCTGAGCCGGGTCAACCCATTTTGCCCAAAAGGCAAAATGGACGGATTATTATAGGATTAATTGAACCAGCCGCACGAGGTTGGAGTGCTTCATAATGGGCACCCTGCGGCGGGGACCCACGAGGCCTCTGCGAAAAGATAATAAGAAGACGGAAGCGCAAATACAGCTTTTGTTTTCCGGAAAATGTTTTTTCTACCCTGAAAGAGGGCGTTGCGGGAGAGGAAGGGCATTTGCCCTGGTTCCCTCAATTGAACACCACGCATTTAAATTATCAATGGTTCAATGCTGATAATTATATTGTTAGAATTCGGTTACAATAATGTTATATAATAGTTCCGGCTACTTATAACCGGCTGATGGATGTCAGCCACTCCCTACCACCCAAGGAGGTTTCATGGTTCCCAGGTTTTGTGCTTGTTTTGCGATTGCAGCTGTTGCAGTTACTGGGCTATTTGCCCAGACAACGACCCCGTCAGGCGCTCCAGCGACCAGCACGACGATGGATGTCGGTTCGGTACCGGTAACGTGGTATGGAATGGCCATGTTCAGGTTCCGGGATGATTTCCTCACCATCCAGGATCCGCCGGATTTTTTCGATAATGCCACACTGTCCTACCAGTTAGGGTATAAAATAGGGGCGAAAGCGAATCCTACCAAGGATGTTATGCTGCAATTTGAAATCGGTAATGATTGGTATGGAACCGATGTCGTTACCGGTATGCCTGGCAATTTTTTCAATCCCTTGCCTCAGGTCCCCTATCGGAGTGCCGCGACGCCGTTTTTTGATCTAGCCTACGCTCAGTGGGATCCGGGCTATATGCATATTTCGGGCGGGATTATCCCGGTCGGCGGCAATGCACTCATGGACCTGCTCGGCGAATCAATATTGAACAATAAATCATACGCGTTTGCTGCCTGGATTCCCTGGGGAGTGGTGACTAATTTCAGCCAGACCGGCCTGAAAATTGGAGCGCCGATAACAACCGGCGACGTCAACGTCGGTGTTAATCTCATGACGGTCATGTTCCAGATGACATCACCTTTCGTCAACCCATACGCCTCCGATATGACTGCTAACCATCCCGCTATCGAGTATTTACTCGAAGCGCCGATAACATCCGGAGCTTTCAGGGCGACGCCGCAGGGGTTTCTTATTCCTGACCGCAGTTACGACTCAATAACGGATAAGGGAGATGCAGAGCTTGGGCTTGGACTCGATCTCGGTTACAAAGTCACCCATGAGGTGACATTGCGCAGCAGTTTCGGGTATGTCCGTAATTCGAATTATTATTCATACCAGAAAGGTGAATTGGTGCTGGCAAATCCTGCAGCCAGCAATACGGGAACGGTTCCGGATGCTCCGTTTAATAACCGTGGTACCAATTTCAATGTAGGAACCACGATATTGACCGGCCCCGGGAAGCTCGATTTTGATTTCAATATGAGCACCGATATTCATAGAATCGGAGATGCAGCTAATGGCAATTACTGGTTTTACAACCTGAAATATGCCATCTTCCTGAGCAAAAACTACTCTATCATGCCGCGAATCCGGTTCTTTTACGAACATCCGTTGACCGGCCCGGATTACTTGCTCCTTACGCGCCCGGAACTCATCTTTACCGGTACGTTCTGATTTCTTCGAATTGCTGATTGTAGAGACGCAGCATGCTGCGTCTCTACACCCTCTTATCCACCACTGTCCCGCTCCCGCCTTTACCGCACATAAGCAACCCTGCCTCGACAAACGTGATCCGCGCCGCGATCCCGAACGCTTCGGCGAGGCGCGCGGTAACGTCGTTGCGGAACTTTTCCAGCGTTTTCCACTCGTCTACCACACTCTCGACATCAGAGAGCACGATCTGCAGGTCCGCGTCGTCGATGCCGCTTTCGCGGTCGACCACGAGGCAGTAGGCGGGCCGGCTCTTCATCGCTGCAAACAGGACCTCCTGCAGGTCACCGGGCAGTACCCGGTGACCCTGCACGAAAACGGCATCGTCGGTGCGCCCTGCGATACGGCTAATGCGCGCAGTCGAGCGGCCGCAGGCGCACGGGCCTTCGAGGAGGCGGGCGCGGTCGCGCGTCCGGTAACGGATTACCGGGAAACCTTCCCGGGTAACGGTCGTGAAAACGAGTTCGCCCTCGTCGCCCGGCTTTACCGGTTCGAGCGTCGCCGGATCGACAATTTCCAGGATGAAATGGTCTTCATTGACATGCAGGCCATTCCGGAAGGAGCATTCGGCGGCGATACCGGGACCCATGATTTCGGCGACCGTATAGGTGTCGTAGGCAACCAGGTGCAGTCGGCGTTCGAGATGGCTGCGCAGCGATTCCGACCACGGCTCCCCGCCGAAGAGCCCGACGCGCAGGTTGAGCCGGTCGGGGTGGATGTTCATCTCCTCCATGGCGAGAGCGATGGCGGCCGCATGGGTCGGCATGGTGACCAGCGCGGTTGCCTTGTAGTCGCGCATGATCACGACCTGCTCGCGCACGTTGCGGCCCGAGGATGCCGGGATGACCGATGCGCCGATCTCCTCTGCGCCGTAGTGAAACCCGAGCCCGCCGGTAGAGAGACCGGGTGAGCGAAGCGATGTGGACCACGTCGTGCTCGGTGATTCCCGTGCCGGCAAGCTGGCGTGCCGTGAGCTGCGACGAGTGCGGATGTCGTTCCTGGTCGAGCCTATGGCGATGGGCCGTTCGAAGGATCCGGACGCCGCGTGGACGCGCACGATGTCCTTGAGCGGCACCGCGAACATGCCGTAGGGGTAGCTTGCCGCCAGGTCTTCACGGGTGGTAAAAGGCAGGCGGCGCAGGTCGCCAAGGTCCCGGATTGCGCCGGGTCAGACCCCCGCGGCCTCGAACGCCTGGCGGTAAAAGGCGACATTCCGGCAGGCCCGGTTAAGCGTGGTTTGCAGCCGTTCAATCTGGAGCTGGCGCAGCTCTTCGCGCGCCATGGTTTCGCCGTTCATAGGGTTTCTCCTCTACCTTTTCGTCAATTCTGCTGTATTCTTTGCCAAGGTACGCCCGCTGGACATGGTTGCTTGTTCAGAAGGTCCCCGGCCAATCCTCAAGCACAATGACGCCAGTTTTCATGCAGTAACCGCGATCCGCAATGCGAAGCGCCCCTTCGCATTCTGTTCGATAAGCAGGATGGTCGTGCCGCTTTTCCGCAGTTCGGCAAGCACGGCAAATATGCTCTTTACCACGAGCGGCGCAAGCCCGGTCGACGGTTCGTCGAGCATGATGAGCCGCGGATCGCCCATGAGCGCCCGCCCCAGGAAAGCATCTGCTGCTCCCCGCCGGAGAGCGTTCCGGCAAGCTGTCGCCGCCGGTCATGGAGCACCGGGAACAGTGCATAGACCCGGGTCCGCGATGCATTCACCCCGGTAAAGTCGCGCCGCCTGAGGCGGCCGTGCGCGCCGATGAGGAGGTTCTCCTCAACCGTCATGGGCCCGAAAATGCGGCGGCCCTCGGGAACCAGGGAGCAGCCCCGCGAGGCGATGGTGTGGGCCTGCATGCCGCGAAGGTTGTCCGTTGAAAAGAATTTCGCCCGCACGGGGACGCAGGATGCCGGCGATCGTATGGAGCAGGGTGGTTTTCCCCGCGCCGTTCGCGCCTATTATGGTGACGATTTCGCCTGCCCCTACGTGAAGCGATACTCCCTTGATTACGCGGAGCTGCCCGTATCCGGATTCACAGTCTCGCACCCGCAGCATTATTCGTCTCCCAGATACACGCGGATGACTTCGGGATGGGCCTGCACCTCGCGCGGCGTGCCCCGGCGATGACGCGGGCCGACGAGAGGGCAAGGAGCCGGTCGCAGATGGTCATGATGAGCGACATATCGTGTTCGACGATAACCACCGTGATCCCGGAGTCGCGAATAGCAACGATGAGTTCGCCGATGCGATCGGTTTCGTGCATGGTAAGGCCGGACGCCGGTTCGTCGAGAAGCAGGAGCCGCGGCCTTAAGGCCAGGGCGCGGGCGAGTTCCACGGCGCGCTGCTGGCCGAAGGAGAGTTGCTGCGCGTCGGCCCCGGCGAGGTCGGCGATTCCCGCTATGGCAAGCTGTTCCATGGCCGCCTCGCGGACCTTCCTCTCAGCGGATCGGGCAGGGGGAAGCGAGAGCATGCCGGAAAGGAATGAGCCCCGGCTCCGGGTATGGCAGCCGACCATGACATTTTCGAGCACGGTCATGCGGGAAAAGAGCTTGATGGTCTGGAAGGTACGGGCGATGCCGCAGGCCGCGACCTCGTGCGGCGGGCGGTTCTGGATAAGGTTCCCGTTGAACCGGATGGTCCCCTCCGGAGACCGGTCGTATGCTACCGGCGATGCAGTTGAAGAGCGTGGTCTTTCCGGCGCCGTTTGGCCCGATTATCCCGTGGATGGTTCCCGCCTCGACGCAGAAACTCACCTCGCTGACGGCATGGAGTCCGCCGAAGGATTTTGAAAGGTTATTAACTTCGAGGAGAGCCATGATTTTATGTTTTTTTCTTCCTGACAATCCCGTCCGGCGCGAAGAGCATCATCGCAATGAGCACCGCGCCGAACACCGCATCGTCATACGTTCCGAAAAACCCGCGCAGCGACAGGAAATTAAGCACTGTCCCGGCAATGAGCGCTCCCCAGAGGTTGGCCATACCGCCTACCGCCACGATGGCCACATACCGGATCGATTTCATGACGCTGGTCTCGCCGGGGCCGATCCCGCCGGTATAATGCGTCATGAATACCCCTGCCATTGCCGCAATGACCGCACTCAGCGCGAACAGGTGAAGCTTGTAACGGCTGGTATCGATTCCCATCGCCTGCGCTGCCGCCTCATTGCCGTGGATCGCCCGCAGCGCCCTGCCGGCGCGGGACCCGATCAGGTTTACAAGGAGAACCATCACGGCCAGGACGACGAACCATGAAAAGTAGTAACTCGACACGCGGTGCAGCCGCGTACCGTCGAGGCAGAGACCGGGCAGGAGCGGGAAGGGCGGCACATCCGACAAGCCATCGGCGGCTCCGAAGAGCGGGGTGCCGAGCGCAATGCGATAGACGATGATGCCGAATCCGAGCGTTGCCATGGCAAGGTAGTGGCCCCTGAGCCGCAGGACCGGCATGCCGATGCCGTACGCGACAACCGCGCTTACGATCACGGCGGCGATAAGCGAGATCCAGGGCGACAGCGCAGTACCGCGCTTCCCCAGGGATCGGTTCCCCCGATGGTCAGGCCGGCAAGGGAGAGTGCCCTGACCGGGAGTGTCGATCCTGCCGGGAGCAGATTCACCGATGAGAGTACCGCGGTCGTGTAGCCGCCAATGGCGAAGAAGGCGGCATGCCCGAGTGAGATCTGTCCGGCATAGCCCATGAGCAGGCAGAGGCCCACGACAACCAGGCTGTTCCAAGCTGCCATGGTGAGCTGGTTCAGGAGATAGCCGGTACCGGTGAGGGTAGTCGCTACCTGGACGGCAATGATTGCCGCCGCGAAGCAGGCAAAGGAGATAGCGCGCACGCTCAAAACTCCTTAAGGGCGTGCGATGCGCGGCTGCCGAACAGGCCCGAGGGCTTAAGCGAGAGAACTGCAAGCAGGATGGCTATGACCACGACATCCCGGTAGCTCATGGGCATGACGGAAATGCAGAAGGCCTCGACGATGCCGAGGAGGAGTCCGGCGACAACCGCACCGGTGCTGTTGCCGAGCCCGCCGATAATCGCTACGGTAAAGCCCTTGACGGCAAGTGAGGTGCCGCAGTCGTAGGTCGTCGAGGTTATGGGCGAAATGACGCATCCGGCAAGGGCGCCGATGGCGGCGCTGATCATGAACGACAGGGTGACCATGGTGCGGGCATTGATGCCGCAGAGCATCGCCCCGATGCGGTCCGCCGAGCAGGCCCGCATGGCGCGGCCCGCCGCGGTATGCGTGAAGAAGAGGCTTAAAAAGAGAACCACGGCGGCGCAGGTCCCGAGCACCCAGAGCACCTGCGGTGAGATGCAGGCGCCGAATATCCTGAGGGATGAAATTTCATTGCCGGTGAAATACGGCAGCGAATGCACCTTCTCGTCCCAGATATGCAGCGCCGCTTCACGGATTAGAATCGAGAGGCCGATAGTGACGATGATCATCTGGATGACGGTGGGGTTTTTCATGCGCCGGATGAACACAAACTCCAGGAGCCCGCCCAGAAGGGCGGTGATCGCCACGGCGCAGGCGATGGCGGCGGGGAGCGGCATGACGGCGCAGAGGCTGATTGCGATCATCCCCCCCAGCATAACGAATTCACCCTGCGCAAAGTTGATGATGCCGGTGGTATTATAAATGATATTGAACCCTATGGCAATGACGGCATAGATGGCGCCGGCGGTAATGCCGGAAAAGAGATATTGCAGGATAAGGGAGAGGGGCATGATGACCGGGGGTCCGGAGCCTTGACTAAAGTGACAGGGGAGCGCGCATCGTCCGGGCCGCCGGACGATGCGCGGCGGATGCTTATTTACCGGAATACGGGATGAACTTGCCGCCCTTGACCGTCAGCATTGCAAAGGCGTTTTCGTCGAGCCCGCTGTGGTCGGTCGGCGACATAGTGAATATGCCGCCGATACCGACGCATCCCCGGATATTTTCGAGCGCGCTGCGAACCTTTTCCCGGTCCAGGTCGGGAGCGGCTTCAATGCCCGGGTAAGCAGCATGAGAGCGTCGAGGCATGGCCGCCGAAGGTGCTGACCTCCTCCTTGTAATCCGCTTCATAGGCTTTTTTGTAGTCCATGAGCACCTTCTTCTGGAGATTGTCCTTCGGGAGTGCCCCTGCCACAACCAGGCGTCCCGAAGGAAAGAGTATGCCCTCAGCAGCCGCGCCCGCAATCTTTGCGTAGAGAATATTGGCAAAGCCGTGGCTCTGGAAGAGCGGTACCGTCATCCCGATCTGGCGCATGTTCTTCGCGAGGAGTGCCTGGGCAGGTTCGATCGACCAGTTGACAACAGCCTGGACATTCGCCGCCTTTATCTTGGTAAGAAGGCCGGAGAGGTCGGTCGCTTCCTTCTCGTAGACCTCGTCCGCGGCGATTTCGATGCCGAATTCCGGAGCCAGGTTTTCGAGCTGGGTCTTGCCGGCCTTGCCGAAGCCGGTATTGCTCGATGCGAATGGCGATCCGGTGCAGGTTGAGGGCCTTCATGGTTTCGTAAATTTTGCGGACAGCAAGGGCATCCTTCTGGGCGGTGGTAAATACGTAGGGTGCGACCGGATTCGTAATCCCCTCGGCCGAGGCGCAGGAAATGAGGATCGTTTTCCCG
>CAWDOZ010000157.1:0-16629 GCA_963803935.1 uncultured Fibrobacterota bacterium
TCTTCAGCCAGGGGAGCCTGACCGCGACCTCGCAGACGGTAAGCATGCTTGCCAATGCGACGACCTATTTCTGGCGCGTTGGTGCGAAGAATGCCACCGGCATCAGCGGCTGGTCGGCCGTATCGAGCTTTACCACCACGGCTGCGGCAGTATCGGTTTCGCCCACGAGCGGTGCGGTGAATATTGCAATAGATCCGATACTCAGCTGGAATGCGGTGGCCACGGCGACGTCGTATCATCTTGACATTTCGCCCGCAGCCGACTTTTCCACAACGGTTTACAGCCAGGGCAGCCTGACCGCGACGTCGCAGGCGGTAAGCGGGCTTGCAAATGCCACTACCTACTACTGGCGTGTTGGTGCGAAAAACGCCACAGGAATAACGGGCTGGTCGGGCGTATCGAGTTTTACGACTATGACTATGCCGGTTCTCGGTTCGCCGGCAACAGGAGCGGGGAATATATCTGTAGCTCCTGTCCTGAGTTGGGAGGCCGTTGCTGCGGCGACATCATATCACCTTGACGTATCTTCGGCAGCGGATTTCTCCTCGACGGTCTACAGCCAGGGGAGTCTCACGACAACCTCCCAGACGGTCGGCGGTCTTGCCAATGCGGCAACCTATTACTGGCGCATTGGTGCGAAGAATACCAGCGGCATAAGCGGATGGTCGGGTGTCTCGAGCTTTACCACCAGTGCTGCACCGGTTCTCGCGTCGCCTGCAAACGGTACGGGGAATATTTCAATAGTGCCGGTTCTCAGCTGGGATGGCGTCGCCGGAGCGACTTCGTACCATCTGGATGTATCTGCAACGGCGGATTTTTCCACGACGGTCTACAGCCAGGGGAGTCTCACGGCAACCTCCCAGATGGTCGGCGGTCTTGCAAATGCGGCGACCTACTACTGGCGCATCGGGTCGAAAAATGCCACCGGCATCAGCGGCTGGTCGACCGTATTCAGTTTTACTACCATTGCAGTGCCGGTCCTCGCATCGCCTGAAAACGGCACGGGGAACATCTCAATAGCGCCGGTGCTCGGGTGGAATGCCGTTGCTACGGCAACGTCATATCACCTCGATGTATCAGCGGCGGCGGATTTTTCGACGACGGTTTATAGCCAGGGGAGCCTGACCGGGACCTCGCAGGCGGTAAGCGGGCTTGGCAATGCCGCTACCTACTATTGGCGTGTAGGCGCTAAAAACGCAACGGGTATTACCGGCTGGTCAAACGTAGCGAGCTTTACCACTATTACGACGATTGTCCTTGCATCACCCGCGAGCGGGGCCGGGAATGTTTCAATAGCTCCGGACCTCAGCTGGGATGCCGTTGCAACGGCGACGTCATATCACCTTGATGTTTCATCGGCAGCGGATTTTTCGACGACGGTTTACAGTCAGGGGAGTCTGACTGCGACCTCGCAGGCGGTACGTGGGCTTGCCAATGCAACCACCTACTACTGGCGCGTTGGCTCGAAGATTCCTACCGGCATAAGCGGCTGGTCGGGTGTTTCGAGCTTTACCACCAGTGCTACGCCGGTTCTTGCCTTGCCTGCCGGCGGCGCGGGGAATATTTCAATTGCGCCCGTACTCAGTTGGAACGGCCTCGCCGGAGCCGCCACCTATCACCTTGACGTATCGTCGGCAGCGGATTTTTCGACGACGGTCTACAGCCAGGGGAGCCTGACCGCGACCTCGCAGGCGGTAAGCGGGCTTGCCAATGTAACCACCTACTACTGGCGCGTTGGCTCGAAGAATACTACCGGCATAAGCGGCTGGTCGGGTGTTTCGAGCTTTACCACCAGTGCTACGCCGGTTCTTGCCTTGCCTGCCGGCGGCGCGGGGAATATTTCAATTGCGCCCGTACTCAGTTGGAATGCCCTCGCCGGAGCCGCCACCTATCACCTTGACGTATCGTCGGCAGCGGATTTTTCGACGACGGTCTACAGCCGGGGGAGCCTGACCGCGACCTCGCAGGCGATAAGCGGGCTTGCCAATGTAACCGCCTACTACTGGCGCGTTGGCTCGAAGAACACTACCGGCATCAGCGGCTGGTCGGGTGTTTCGAGCTTTACTACTACCGCCGCGCCGGTTCTTGCAACACCGGCCAGCGGAGCAGGCGATGTATCAATATCGCCGACGGTTAGCTGGAATGCCGTTGCAACAGCGACTTCGTACCACCTGGACGTATCGTCGGCTACGGATTTTTCGACGACGGTCTATAGTCGGGGGAGCCTGACCGCGACCTCACAATCGGTAAGCGGGCTTGCAAATGGTATTACCTACTACTGGCGTGTCGGCGCGAAAAACGCCACGGGTATAAGCGGCTGGTCGGGTGTTTCGAGCTTTACAACTACCGCAACCGCGGTTCTTGTTTCACCGGCGAACGGGTCGGGGAATATTTCCATTGCGCCTGTCCTTAGTTGGAATGCCGTCGCATTGGCGACCTCCTATCACCTCGACGTATCGGCAGCAGCGGATTTCTCGACGACGGTTTACAGTCAGGGGAGCCTGACCGCGACCTCGCAGGCAGTAAGCGGTCTTGCCAATTCCGCTGCCTACTACTGGCGTGTTGGAGCGAAAAATGCCACGGGCATAAGCGGCTGGTCGAGCGTTTCAAGCTTTACCACCATAGCCCTGCCGGTTCTGGCATTGCCGGCCTCAGGCGCCGAAAACGTTTCGACCTCACCGACCCTCAGCTGGACAAGTATGAGTTCGGTGATTTCCTGGCATCTTGCTATATCGACGTCGGCGAATTTTGCCACGACGGTCTACAGCCAGGGGGGCCTGACGGCGATTTCACAGACGGTAAGCGGCCTGGCAAACGCCACGGTATACTACTGGCGCATCGGGGCTAAAAACGCTACCGGTATCAGCGGCTGGTCGGCTGCCGGGAGTTTCACGACCGTTGTCGCAGCACCGGTCCTCGCCTACCCGTCGGATAAGGCCATTAACATTCCGACGAGCATGACGCTCTCGTGGAACCCGGCTGCAAACGCGATTTCGTACCTCGTGGAAGTATCGAGCTCGGCAACGTTTGCAAACGGCTCCATTATCGATTCGGTGACGCAATCCTCCCTTTCCCGGCCCGAAACAGGGTTCACGACTACCAGGGAGTACTACTGGCGCGTCAGGGCGATGAACGCCGGGGGCTGCGGAGCATGGAGTGTCGACAGCTTTACCACCGTAACACCGATGGCAATTGCCGTTCCTGAGGGCTGGAATATGATCGGCCTGAACATCCATCCTGCCGACTCGACGGTGGCATCGGTTTTCAATGCACCGAAGGGGTTCATCCTTGTAAAGGACATTGCAGGCGATGCCTATATCCCGAGTCTTACCATCAACGGAATCGGAACGATGTCGACAGGGCAGGGCTATCAGGTGTATACCAGCGTAACCGACACCATCCGGACTCTGGGCTCGGTCATCAATGTCGCCGCGACACCGCTTTCATTGTCCAGCGAATGGAACATGATCGCCTGTCTGTCGCAGACGAATGTCTCGATCGAAACGGTGTTTTCGGGCATCGAGCCGCAGGTTCTGCTGGTCAAGGATAACAGCGGTAACGTCTACTGGCCCTATTTCGGCGTGGATAATATCGATACCATGAGGGTGGGCCAGGGATACCTCGTCTGTATGCAGGATCCGGAGGTTCTGACCTTCCCGACCGGACAGGTCTCCAAAATGGCGGCCAACCGGACCATGCTCAGGCTGCCGGTGCCGCAGCATTACGCACTTGCGCTCAATACGGGTAACAGTGCCACGCTCCTTGCCCGGAAGATACAGATAGGTGCTGCAGCGGCAGGCGACAGCTGCGAAGTCGGTGCGTTCAACGCGCAGGGAAAGCTGGTCGGATCCGGCACGGTCAGGAACGGCATTGCAGCGTTTGCGCTATGGGGAGTCGATCCGCAATCGGCGACGAAGCCGGGTCTGAAACAGGGCGAGAAGATTACGTTCAAGCTCTGGGACGGCAGTAAGGAATACCCTCTTGAGTTCCAATTGACCACGGGCGACGGGACGACCGGCTACAAAGTCAACGGTATCTTTACCGGCATGCTGTCGGTGCCGGCAGGATTCCTGATTACCCGGTTCGATCTGGCACGGGTGTATCCCAACCCGTTCAAGGAGTTCCTGCGGATCGCTTTCGATGTGCCGACAATCGATAACGTCTCGGTGCATTCGGTAGAGATCGATCTGTTCGATATGAAGGGAACTCTCGTCCATCAGATTGCGAAGGGCGAGTATAACGCCGGTCACTATGTGGTATCCTGGAACGGAGAGGGCGTCAATGGTTCCTCCCTCGGGTCGGGATTCTATGTCATCCGCATGAAGGCTCAGAATTTCGATAAAATAGTCAGGCTGATCAGGATGCGGTAAACCGGAGATAAGCTGCTCCCGCGGCATGCGGGAGCGGCTCCTTGCAGGAGCTTTTGAATACGGCAGGAAGGCCGGACCGCGCGAACGGCTCCGGGTTACGACAGACAGGATGTATCGGCGGCGTATCAATGATTGACGAAGGGCGGTTTATGATAAATACCCTGAAAGCGTCGGTTGTCGGAGGAGTTTTTGCGCTGCAGCTGATGGCGGGTTTGACCTACGGCCAGTCCGATGCCCCGCTGACGCACTTTATCGTTGTTGCCCCGACCGGCAACAATATGACGGTGCTGCTGCAAGGCTCGGTAATTCCTACTGTCAACGGCACACCGATTGCGAGCGGCGATGAAATCGGTATCTTTACCACCGCAGGTATCTGCGTGGGCGGCGCGGTCTGGAACGGCACAACCGTACCCATAACGGTGTGGGGCACCGACCTGGAATCGCAGCAAACCGACGGCATGGCCGTGGGCGAAAAGCTGCAGTACCGGATATGGCAGGCCGAAGGCAGCAAAGAGTGCCTTGCATTTGCAACATACAATACATCGAGTCCGTTTTCCCGCTCGGATTCCACGTACGCGATAAACGGTGTTTCGGTTCTCGCAAGCCTGAACGGCATTCCGGCTCCCGGCGCGCCGGCGATCAGCATACCTGCAAATAGCGCCGTGGGGGTAGGGCTTGCCCTTTCCCTGAACTGGAATGCCTCACCCACAGCATTGACCTATGCAATACAGGTATCCACCAATTCTTCCTTTTCGACAACACTGGCGTATGCGAGCGGCCTCACCGGAACAACCTTTCCCCTCAGCGGGCTGTGGAACATGGTAAGCTACTATTGGCAGGTGCGTGCGACGAACCAGGGAGGGTGCAGCGGCTGGTCGGGTGTCGCAGGCTTTACCACCGGTTCTCATTTCGCCTATACAGGAACAACCGGTAACAATATGACGGTTCTGGCGAAAAGCACGCTGGCACCCACCATCGACGGCGCTGCGATTCCCTCCGGCGACGAAATCGGCATTTTTACTCCTGCGGGGCTTTGTGTGGGGACCGCTGTCTGGAACAATGTGACGACGATTATCACCGTATGGGGAAATAACGGGGAAACGCTCCCTGTCGACGGCATGATGCCGGGTGAAAAGCTTAATTATAGACTGTGGGATTGCGCTTTGGGCAGGGAATTCCTTGCCGTTGCCGCCTATAACACCGCGGATCCTTTTTCCCGGTCCGATTCCACCTATGTTGTAAACGGCGTTTCGGTACTGTCCGCACTCAGCGGCTATTCACCCCCGGCGTCGCCCTCGCCCGCGTCGCCTGCAAACGGTTTTGCCGCAGCAGCCGTTCCGCCGGCACTGGCCTGGGCTGCAGGCGGCGGCGGTCCGACCTCATCGTACACTATCCGGATTGCCACGGCTTCCGATTTCTCAACAACCGTCATTACCCAGGCCGCCCTGACTGCCGTCTCGGTTGTAACCGGAGCGTCGCTCAACTACGGAACTCTTTATTATTGGCAGGTCAATTCCTCCGGTCCCGGCGGCACCAGCGCATGGTCGGCCTGCTGGGATTTTACAACCAACAGGTTGCTCACCATTCCGCTGGTTCCGGGGTGGAACATGACATCCTTCAACATCCATCCCCTCGATTCCAGTGTGGAAGGAATATTCGGAAGCCCGGCCGGGTTCCTGTTTGTGAAAGATGTCCAGGGCGACGCCTACATCCCCGAGTTCGGCATTGACAACCTGAACACTCTTCATACGGGGATCGGGTATCAGGTTTATACTCAGGGGTACGATACCATCACCATCATTGGTGCTCCTGTCGATGTCGGCACTACGGCAATCCAGCTCCAGGAGGGCTGGAATATCATAGCGTACCTTCCGCAAACGGCCATGGACGCTGCGGTAGCATTCGCCGGCATTGCGGATGCATTGGTTATTGCCAAAGACAATGGCGGCGCGGCATACTTGCCCGAGCTCGAAATAAATGATATCGGCGCACTGCAGGTAGGTCAGGGATATATGGTGTATGCAAGTCAACCCATTGCATTTACCTATCCCGCGGGAACCGCAAAACGGGCGGCGGCCGCCGGGACAATGCTGAAGTTGCCTGCGCCGCAGCATTTTGGTGTGGGGAAGAAAAACACCGGCAACAATGCGACGCTGGTCGCCTGCGCGGTTACGGTTGCCGGCAAGCCGGCACCGGACGGCAGTGAAATCGGTGCATTCGATGAGCAGGGCATGCTTGTCGGTGCCGGGTCGGTGCTGCATGGGCGCTCCGCATTCGCACTATGGGGGAAAGATCGCACAGACAAAAGAAAAAGACGGATGTGCAATCGGTGAAATGATACACCTGAAACTATGGGATAGCAAACAGGAACTTCCGATCTATCTTCAGTCGGGAAAGGACCTGCAGTATGAGGTTGGCGGCATTTTCAAAGGTGTCCTTGCATCGCCCGGTTGGAATGCGATAGCCGGGTTCAATCTTTCAGCAGTCTATCCGAATCCATTCAGAAATTCGGTCAGGATATCCTTCGATGTGCCGGCCCTGAACGGATGTGCCGCAAGCGAGGTTGAAATCAATGCATTCGATATGCAGGGAACCCTCGTCCGCCGCATTGCAAAAGAAAAATACCAGCCGGGGCACTATGCCGTTTCCTGGGATGGAAGCGCTGTCGGCAATGTCGCCCTCAGCCCGGGATTCTACCTCATTGCGATGAAGACGCCGAATTTCGAGAAAAGAATCAGAGTCATTAAAATTCATTAACCAAAGGATATGGTCATGAATTCCAAATACGACAAGGGAGGCAAAAGTATGTCAATGGGTGGCAAAAAATGGTATGGTACACTGGTCATCCTTCTTGCAGGGGCCGCCGGAGCCCTCGGCCTGACTCACTTCAGTTATGTCGCAACCGGCTATAATATGACCGTTACTGTTACGACGTCAATCAATCCGAACATCAGCGGGGTGAGTTTGTCCCATGGCGATGAGATCGGCGTGTTCAATACGACCGGCCTCTGCGTCGGAGCGCAGGTCTGGAACGGGACAGGCAACATCGGCATTGCGGTTCAGGGCGACGACCCGGATCAGGACAGCATTGACGGGATGATGAACGGGGAGAAAATGTCGTATCGAGTCTGGGACTCCTCCCTGAATGTCGAGGTCGCGGCGCAGGTAACCTATAACAGCAACAAGCTGCTCCCACTGTATGCCGATTCACTCTTTGTGCAGGATAAAATCGCGTACCTTACTACGCTCTCCGGAATCAGTCCTCCGTCGCCACTCTCTCCGGGAACCGGTGCTGTTTCGCAGCCGCTCTCTCCGACGATTTCCTGGGGCAGCGTGGGAAATGCGGCAAGCTACACCCTGCAGGTGTCCGCCGTAACCAGTTTTGCCAATACCGTTTTTTCCGGCGGCAGCCTTGCAGGGACGTCGCAGGTGGTAAGCGGGCTGGCCAATTCTACGACCTATTACTGGCGAACCAGAACACTCAATACTACCGGCGGAAGCAGCGACTGGTCACGCACGGACAGCTTCACGACGATTGTTGCGGCACCGGCAGCGGCAGCACTTTCCACGCCGGCCAATGGCGCAGCAAACGTGCCGCTGTCGCTCAGTCTGAACTGGAACAGCTCGGCCCTCGCAACCTCCTATGAGGCGGAGGTATCACTGTCGAGTACTTTCGGAAGCACACTCATTGACCAGACTGGGGCTTCCCTGACCTCCCTGGCGGTAAGCGCGCCTTCGAACAGCACGACCTATTTCTGGCGGGTTAATGCCTCGAATATCGGTGGAATGACCTGGTCGGGTGCCTGGAGCTTTACGACAATCATTGCGGCTCCCCAGGTACCCTCGCTTGCCTCACCGGGAACCAATGCCCAGAATCAGCCAATCACTCCGGTTCTGAGCTGGAGCACGGTGGCGACGGCATCGACCTATGCGGTCCAGATTTCGACCGATGCGGGCTTTGGAAGCACGGTAACCGCTCAAATCGGCCTTGCATCCCCATCGGCTTCGATAAGCGGTCTTGCCAATTCCACCGTTTATTACTGGCGTGCAGGGGCAAAGAATATCGGCGGGGTGAGCGGCTGGTCGGGCCTCTGGAGCTTTACGACAATTATAGCCGCTCCCCCGGTGCCGTCACTTGCCGCACCGACGAATGGCGCCGGTAGCCAGCCGTTATCCCTCAGTTTGAGCTGGAACAGTGCGGCCACCGCCGTATCGTACCACCTGACCGTATCGACCGCAGCGGATTTTTCGACGACCCTGTTCAGTCAGGGGAACCTGAGCGGAACCACCCAGGCAATAACCGGCCTGTCCAATTCGACCGTTTACTACTGGCGGGTTGGAGGGAAGGATATCGGCGGGGTGAGCGGCTGGTCGGGCGTCTGGAGTTTTACAACGGTCGTTCCCGCCCCCGGTATGCCCGTACTTGCCGCCCCTATGAGTGGAGCGGTGGGGCAGGTTCTCGGAGTTACGCTTTCGTGGGCGTCAACCGCAGGCGCGGCAACCTACAACCTGCAGGTGGCTTCCGCGGCCGATTTCAGTGCAGTAGTTGCGGAGCTGCCGTCTCTGGCCGATACCGCCGCATCGGTCGCCGGACTCGCGCTCAATACCCAGTATTATTGGCGGGTTACCGCGTCGAACGCCGGCGGCAATTCGCTGTGGAGCGCTGGCTGGAGCTTTACAACCCAAAAACAGATTGCCTTGACCGTTGCCGCGAACTGGAATATCGTATCCATGAACATCCATGCCTGCGATTCGTCATTTTCCTGCATTATCGGGAGCCCGGGAAGCTTTATACTTGCCAAGGACGGCCTCGGCAATGTGTATTGCCCGTCATGGGGAGTCTCGGATATCAGCTCCTTCCGGACCGGCGCGGGATACCAGATTTACAGCAGCCTGCCGGACACGTTCAAGGCCCGGGGAACGGCAATCGATGCCGCCTCCGAACCGATAGCCCTTTCGAAAGAATGGAACCTGATCGCCTACCTGCCGGATTCGAACCAATCAATCGAATCGGAACTCTTCAGCATTACGCCGTTAATCAATATCGTCAAGAATAACGACGGCCGCATCTACTGGCCCGATTACGGCATCGACGATATTCAGACCATGGAGGTGGGTCAGGGGTATCAAATTTACATGAAGGATGATGCGGTTCTCACCTACGGCATGAGCGTTTACAAAAAAGCCGCCGGTGGAAAGAAGATGCTCTCCCTGCCCGACCCCCACCACTATGGGAAGCATGCAACAACCGGGAGCAATGCCTCGGTGCTCGCGCAGCTGGTCTCCATGGGAAGCCGTCCGGTTGCCGACAGCAGCGAAATCAGCGCCTGGGACTCCAGGGGGAACTTCGTTGGTGCGGGCATGGTAGTTAAGGGTACTGCCGCGTTTGCCGTATGGGGAGCCGACCAGGTTAACAAGCAGGTCCCGGGATGCCGCGCAGGGGAGGCGCTTACCTTCAAGCTCTGGTCCGGCGGGCAGGAGTACCCGATAGAATTCCATCCGGCTGCCGGCTCCGGCGGTGCGGTGTTCAAGGAGAACGCGGTATTAGTCGGCTCGCTCACGGTTCCATCGGCCGCCCTGGTCACCCGGTTCGACCTCTCCAGGGCCTATCCGAATCCCTTCAGGGGTTTCGTGAGGATCGCGTTCGACGTACCCGAGTGCAAGGATGCCGCGGAATCGGATGTCACGATCAGCGTTTACGACATGAAGGGTGCCATGATTCAGCAGATTGCCCATGGCAACTATGCGGCAGGACATTATTCGGTCACCTGGAACGATGCGGCAGTGCATGGCGGCGCTGCGGGCGAAACTATGTACATCGTCAGGATGAAGGCGGCAAATTTCGACAAGCGGTTGAAGCTCATCAGGATTCAGTAGCGGCCCCCCGGAGCGGATAACCCCGCTTCGGTGGTGGATGAACAGCCGGTCGATGCGGCGCCTGCCGCCGTCGACCGGCTGTTTTTTTTGTGGTGTGCGGGTGGGGAATCCCCGATCCCTGAGAGTCGCCGGGTAAAGGCTGCATAAGGTTCCACGCTCTATTCTGCAATAAGGATTATTGAACCCCGTAATTGAAAATCATGCATCCATTAAGGTATTTATAGCATCAATGTCAGGGTCGATTCACTTTCTGCGGCGCTTACCGGTCAAAGGGATGCTCACCTCTCTCCCGTCCGCGAGCGCGCTTTTGCTGTGCCTCTTTCTCGGCATCGTACTGCCCCTCCATCACCATGATGACGGGCAGGAACATGACGATTGCAGCCTCTGCCTTGCCCAGGTGCAGCCGCTCATTGCTGCCGGCCTGTTCTTTATTGCTGTTTTCATTTCGGCCTGGACGGGGCTGGCAGTTGTCCATACCATACCTGCCGGTTTCACCCCTCTCCGGGATTTTCGCAGCCGGGCTCCTCCGGTTTTGGTCTCGGCAACCTGATTCGTCCGCATAAATTTACAAGACAGGTGCTCTAAAGCCGGGACGGCCGGAAGCATCCGGGGCATAATTCGTTTATGCGGCATTTTCAGGGAAATCGAACCTTTGATCCGTTTGTCAAAACCATTTGCCCATAGGAAACGTACACGGGCAGGAACCTAATTTCCGAACAACGGAGCTACGATGAAAACGATGAAGGCATTTCTCATGGCATGCTGGTTTTTTGCCCTTGCGGCGGCACCCGGAGCTTATGCCAAAAAACCCATTGCGCCCCTGGATTCGCTCAGGCATCAGATTGTGGAATTACAGCAGCAGATTCAGGATCTTAAGGACAGCTCCTTCACCGTGGATACTATGATGACCTCGGTGCAGAAGGCGTTCCAGGATTTGCTGCAGAGCCAGATTCTGGACCTCAGCGATAAGGTCAATTCGGTTTCCGACGCCCAGAAGAAAGTTCTGCCGAGCGAGTTCAACCCGGCAATCGGCGTCGTCGGCGAGGAGATTACGTCGTATAACACCAGGGGGATGCCCGAAAACGGCTCCGGCCGTCCTGGCGGGATCGATGTGGACCTGCGGTCCGTGGAACTCAACGTTGCCTCGTCGATCGATCCCTTTGCAAAAGGGTATCTGGTTGCGAATGTATCGGCAGACCCGGTTACCGGGCAGCTGAATTGGGAAATTGAAGAAGCGGCTCTCCAGACTACCGGGCTTCCGGGGAACCTCGAACTCAAGGCGGGACGGTTTTTCGGCGAATTCGGACGGCTGTCGGATATCCACGACCATGAACTGCCGATGATTTATCGGCCGCTTGCTCTCGACCAGTTTGTCGGCGGAGAGTCCCAGAGCGACGGCTTTCAGGTGAATTGGCTGGTGCCGATCCCCCGGTACCTGAGCTTGACAGCCGGTGCCGGCGACCGTTTCGGCGGGGACATCCCGGCGAATTCCATCGGCAATTTCCGGAATTTCAGCGAGCTGAACTACTGGGGCCGCCTGTCGTCCTACTTCGACCTGACGCCGGACTGGCAGGCTGAAATGGGGGTTTCGGGCCTTTTTAATCCATCGACCGATTCTCTGAACGGCATACCGACCATGGTGTACGATTCATTGATAGAGAAGGAACGACGTCTTGGCTGCGTGGATTTTTCGCTCAAGTGGGCGCCCCTGCGCAACAATCAGTTCCAGAGCCTGACATGGGGCAATGAAGTACTCTACAGCGATAATCGCTACGTCGGTACCCTTCCCGGTAATGGCACTACTCCGGTCGATACGTCGATCGGGGCATGGGGCCTCTACTCGTACCTCACGTGGAAATTCAGCCGTGTCTGGTCGGCGTCGTTTCTTGTCAACTGGGTCGAGAATG
This sequence comes from uncultured Fibrobacterota bacterium, assembly GCA_963803935.1. Taxonomy (GTDB): domain Bacteria; phylum Fibrobacterota; class Chitinivibrionia; order Chitinivibrionales; family Chitinispirillaceae; genus BOG-1184. The sequence goes on from CAWDOZ010000157.1 coordinate 12,155, forward strand.
CCCAGAATTCGACCTATCATACCACCCAGTATTCTCCGTATATTACCTGGGCGCTCAGTCACTGGAACCAGTTGCGGCTGGAATACACGCACACCGAAAATACCGATGACCAGGCGCGCGGCCTGGCGGATAACGATGAGCTTTCGCTGCAGTGGCAGTGGATCATCGGTGCACACTCCCACGGCTGGCAGCAACGTTAACTTTTGAAAGGAAGAACACTATGAAAATGAAATTACTATGGCTCAAGTTCGTTGTCCTGGCATTTGCCGCACTGGCCGCATGGGCTCTCCCCGCCCAGGCTTCGAAGATTCGCATTGTGACGACGCTGACCGACCTGGCGGACTTTGCGCGCGAAGTAGGGAAGGACCACGTCGAGGTACACAGCCTCGCCACCGGCATCGAAGATACCCATGGTGTTCCCATGAAGCCAAGCTTCGTCCCGATGCTCAACAGGGCCGATTTACTCATCTGCATCGGGTTCGATTGCGAGCACGCCTTCCTGCCGGCGCTCCTCGAAGCGAGCAAAAATCCGGGAATACAACCCGGCCACCCGGGGTATGTCGACTGTTCGCGGGACATTATACCAAAAGATGTACCCCGGTCCACCGACCACTCCGCGGGCGATGTGCATCCCTACGGCAACCCTCACTATACGCTCGACCCGGTGCTTGCCAAAACGGCAGTCAGGGAAATCTGCGAAGCACTCGTTGCGTTCGATCCCAGGGATGAGGCCGAGTTCATGCACAATCGCGATGTCTACCTTGCGGCGCTGGATGCCAAAATTGCCGAATGGCAGGAAACCATGAAGCCGCTCAAAGGCTTGCAGTTTGTATCGTACCACGAGCACTGGCCGTATTTTGCCGATCGGTTCGGCCTGGTATATTTCGGCACCATAGAATTGCGCCCGGGCATCGATCCGACGCCCCGGCATATCGAGGAGCTCATCAGGACCATGAAAGCCGACCATGTGCCGCTTGTCGTCCGTGAACCGCAATTTCCTGAAAAGGTTCCCCGCCTGATTGCGGAAAAAACCGGCGCGGCGCTCGTGACCCTGCCGATCATGCCGGGTGGTGTTTCCGGTACCGATACCTATATCGCCATGATGGATTACATAATCAAATCCATAAAAACCGCCGTTGCGGTGAAGTAGGCCGCTTCCCTGCAGGGCCGTCCCGGGCCGGTCAAACGGGCCGGCCGGTTAAAGGATTATTGATAAAAAATGACAAACGCCATAATTACTTTTGAGAATCTGAGCATCGGTTACCAGGGCCGGCCGTTGCTGGGCGATATATCCCTGTCCATTGCCCGGGGAAGCTTTACCGCTATCCTCGGTGCCAACGGCTCCGGAAAATCAACCATGCTCAAAACGGTGCTCAGGCTCATTCCCCCCGTTGCCGGACGCATCGCGCTTGCGGCCGACCGCGGCAAATCGTTCGTATTCGGCTACGTTCCGCAAGACGACCAATCTCGATCCGCTCTTTCCCTTCACCGGGTTCGATGTTGCGCTCATGGGAGCTTACGGACGTGTCAAGCCTGGCTTTCCGGTGCCGGCCGGGGAACGGGCATTTACGCGGGAGTGCCTGGAGGCAGCCGGCGCGCAGGGCTTTGCCCGGGAACGCTTCGCCGAGCTTTCCGGAGGGCAGAAACAGCGCGTTCTCATAGCCCGGGCCCTTGTTACCAGGCCGGATATCCTGGTGCTTGACGAACCGACCTCCGGGGTGGATGCTGCGGCGACACGCGCGGTTCTTGAGTTTATCTCCAGGATTCACCGGGAAAAGGAGATTACGGTACTCCTGGTAACGCACGATCTTCCCATTGTCCGCAGGCATGCACAGCAGGTCATCTGGCTGCATCAGGGCAGGGCGCTCAACGGTCCGGTTGCCGAAATGCTCATGCCCGAACGTCTGATGTCGATTTTTGAAATGGAGGTTCAGTAAGCATGGAATCGCTGCTTCAGATTTTATCGCCGGACTTTCTTCTCCGGAACTCGGTTTATACGAGCATCCTGGTGGGCTTCGCATGCCCGCTGGTCGGGGTTTTTCTCGTGTTGCGCAGGCTGGTATTCATGGGCGTCGCCTTGCCGCAGATATCCTCGACCGGGGTGGCGGTAGCCCTTTCGATTCCACTCTGGCTCGGTATGAACCATGCCGCTCAGAGCTCTCAATCTGAGCATGCAATGGCATTTGCCGGATCCATAGCTTTCACGCTGATCGCTATTCTGGTGCTGGCATTCCTTGAACGGCGCGGCCGGGGGCAACCCGAAGGCAGGCTGGGAACCGCCTATGTCGTTGCGGCGGCGCTGAGCATATTAATACTGTCGAAGAACCGGTATGCAGAGCTCGGGTGGCTCGATCTGCTGAAAGGCGAGGTTATTACCATTTCCAACTTCGATCTTTCGCTGACTGCAATCATGCTTGCGCTGGTGCTCATGGCGCTGGCACTTTTTCACAAGGAGCTGTTTCTCGTATCGTTCGACCGGGTAATGGCATTAACCCTGGGCAAAAATGTGGTATTCTGGGATATTATACTGTATCTCCTGCTCGGCCTTACGGTATCACTGGCGGTGCTGAGCGTCGGACCGCTCATTGCCTTTGGTTTTCTGCTTATTCCCGCGCTCGTCGCGCATCTCTTTGCACGAACCATGCGGCAATTTCTTTTGATCGCCTCGCTCCTGGGCGGAGTCGCTTCCCTTATCGGTTTCTGGATAGCTTATGCCTGGGACTTTCCGGTCGGGCCGGCGGATGTCGTGCTGCTCGGTATTTTCTACGGCATTGCCTGGATAATCGCCGCCATTGCCGGATTGACACCGGATAAACGCCTGAGCCGGACACATCGTGCCTCGGGAGGGAATGAAAAGGCAGTTGCTTCCCTATAGCACCCCGACCAGCTCCCGCACCCTGTTGAGGGTCTGCATTGCAATGGCTCGCGCTTTTTCCGCCCCCTTTGCCCTGACCAGTGCAACGCATTCCGGGTCCTTTGCAAGCTCTGCCCTCTTCTCCCGGAAGGGCTTGAAGTACTCCCAGAGAACGCTGAAAAGCTCTTTCTTGGCATCGCCGTAGCCGTAGCCGCCGGCGCGAAACCTTTCGGCCATGAGCTCTGCCCGGTCGGCTGCGGCAAACAGCCGGTATAGTGAGTAAATCGTGCTGGCATCGGGATTTTTCGGTGCTTCGACCGGGGTGGGATCGGTAACGATGCTCATGATTTTTTTCCGGATTGCCTTCTCATCACCGAATATTTCAATGGTATTTCCATAGGATTTGGACATTTTCTGCCCGTCGATACCGGGAATAACCGCCAGCGATTCGGTAATCTCGGGCTCGGGGATTGCGAAAACCTCGCCATAGGTGCTGTTGAACCTGAGGGCGATATCCCGGGTTACCTCCACATGCTGTTTCTGGTCACGCCCCACCGGCACCAGATTGCTCTGGTAAAGCAGAATGTCGGCCGCCATGAGGACCACAACTAAGAACACAGTACAGTGGATCAGAAGGAGACATCATCATTCACAACAACCTATAGCATCATGATCAAGTCAGCAGCGGTATGCACGTCATTGTCTAGATTAGGGTTAACTGGGCTGGCCTTCAATGGGACTACAGCCAAAGACAGAGCAATGGGATGATGCCAGGGCAAGACAGTCGGATTCTGGCGGTATTGACAATTATTTCCTCATCAAATTCCCTGGTGGTGGGGCTGTGCATCTGCGAGGCAAAAGCAAGCAGAGGACTTGCCCTTGAGTTGCAATGCTGACAGCATGATGATTGGTGGGTGTCTGCAGATGAATTTGTGCAATAAATGCCCAAGGCTTGATGCAACAACCAAAATCCTAACTGAAGCCAAGACACCTTATGCAATTACTTTGTCCCGTGTTGAGGGAACCACTGGAGAGCTGGAAGACACAATCATAATGATTACATAAATAAAAAATAAGCAGTTTTGTTGCCCTCTAAGGCCACCTTGTCCACAAGCAGCAATCTGTGCATCAAAAATAACTGGGCTTTGAGTCCCATCACAATAAATTTATGTTGGCCAGGGTTCACCTGTGGATATTAATACCTCATTATGGATCTGGAATTGAGATAACATGCAGGGAGCATCTGCTACCACCATGTGGAAGATGGCCTGATCTAAAGAGCTCAACCACGTAGAATGGCAGCCACCAGTACCTGACCATTGCTCTGTCACCATCATGCAAACATCTTCCCGCAGGCTTCTCAGGACAGTGACTGGATACAATCAGCTGGTGCTGCAACTGCAATGATTCAGCACATACCCAGATATGCCTTGGAGCAACACTCCACATGGAGATCAATATGTAGAACCATGTCTATAGCAACTGGAGAACAGTTTCAATAATATAAATGCAAGACAATGGGAATTCAATCAGCTATAAATCTCTTCCTCCTCATTGCACTGGCTCGTGCTCAACTCCAAAACAGTACCCACATGCTGATCTGGACCTCGTCGACCACGAC
>CAWDOZ010000158.1:0-11814 GCA_963803935.1 uncultured Fibrobacterota bacterium
CGCATCGTGGCCTTCATAATTGCCGACTGGGCTGACAAGGTGCGAGAGAAAACGGAGATGCGCCGCCGCTTCGATGCCGCCGCGGCTACCATCTGCGACGTCAACCTGAAGCGGTTCCTCAAAGAGAAAGAAGAGCGGCAGTCTTGAGCCGACACCGATTCGAGGTTTATCTCGACAAGGTGTTCGGCTTTTCTGATTTGGTGAGCGCTCTTCCCGAGGGCCGCCAATTTCCCCAGCACCCCTGGAAGAAAGTGTTTGCGGCCGTCTTCCTGGGCGCCGCCATGCAGATTCCCAGCTTGCTTCAGATCGAGGCCGAGTGTCACGAGGGAGCGCTGGCGAAACGCATCGGACCGATCAGCGACGACACCCTCGGCTACGCGCTGGAAAGACAATCTCCCGAACCCGTGTTCAGCTCAGTTGCGCGATCGCCCGTCGTTTGAAACGCAACGGTTGGTGAAATCAGGACCGGCGTAGCCAGCGACGCCGTGGAAAAATCCCAGGTTCCCGACCAGGCACTCGATCCGTCCTCGTTGACAGAGCGTACTTCCCAGTAGTAGGTAGTGCTGTTTGAAAGTTCGCTGATCGAAGCAAACGATGCGGTCAGGCCGGTCTGGCTCTTGACAATGGTCGCAAAAGTCGCACCCGTCGAAATCTGAAGGCTGTACGATGCTGCACCCGGTACCGCCTCCCAACTCAGGACGGCCGCTGTAGTTTGACCCGCGGCGCCATTCGCAGGCGCCAGGAGTTGCGGCGCCGATGGGCCCGGAAGATTGTATTCGGAGCCGGCGGTGCAGAAAAAAAACAATAGTGCTGGCAGCAAAACCGATAGTTGCACGCAGCTTTTGAACACCATGCCATCTCCTTTAGATATCAAAATTTGACCTCGGTCTTGAACTCCCACCACCAGTTCTGGGATGCGGGAAGCGCCTCCATGAGCGACATGAATTTCGTATCCCAATAATTAAAATCGATCTTCGTGTGGTCCCGCGAGGCCTGCGCAATAAAAGCGACGTGATCGTTACACACCGATTTTTTTACATAGATCGACCATCGCCACGGACTCCGCATAAAACCCGCACCCGTACTCGACAACGTTATGGGATCCAATATAGGTCCCGTTCCCTGGGCGTTCACTATACTGAACTCCGAAAAGGCGCTCGTGGTATCGGCACAGTATTCCATTTCCACATTAGCTACGTCAAGAATCCCGAAGGTTGGAATGTTGATGCCCATGGAGTAAAGGGTTCGCATGTTACGGTTGTACAATTCGGCAAATTCGGGGTTGGAGCTCGGGTAGTTGGTAACTCCGATAACATCCGCCTCACCATACAGCTTGAAGTCATCCTTGCCCAACCGGTCGCAGTTGAACAAATTATCAAGCAGATTTTTGGGATCGAAACCGAACCTGCCCATCAGCTTTATCGCCTTCCAATTGAGCGTATCGACAATCACCGATTTCGTTCCGTTTGCATTCGCTATAGTGTCCCTTAAGATCATATGTTCATCGTTTGCAGAATCGATGCTGTAATAATAATCATAGAAATTAGTATTGAAACCGGCATTGTAAGGGCCCGGATACACCGAAAAAAGATGCGTAAAATCGACCCCGCCGCCGATATCGAGCATGTTGAAGAGATGAACGTTGAAAACGTCTCCCAGCGACCAGTCCTGTACCGGAACGCCGAGCACTTCACTGTGCAGGAGGATATCATTGGTGACCAGGGTATCGAACGCCTGCATCCCGATGCGGGCACCAAGCAGGCGGACCTGCGGATAATCGAACGAACTGTAAACCAGCATCGGATAGGTATTCGTCCTGAAAAGATATTCGCCGAGGTTCCGGACATCGGGATTGTATTTATACGGGAAATACCCGCCCTGCACGGTGAGGGAAAAGCGGCGGGAATCCTGGATGAGCGGATAGCTGGCATAGGCGGAGTTGATTAAAAACTGTTGATCCGTCAGCAACGTCGCGGGATCCAGGATGGCCTGGGGGTCCGAGAATGCAAGAATTCCGCCGACACTAATATTGATGTCGAGCTTTTTATTTACCAGTGCATCATAGCCGATATGCGCGTAAGCCTGCTGCTGCCACATATTGAATATCGAAACCGGCGTATTACCCTGCGGTTGATAATACCCATTTACAATTTGACCGATAGACAAATAAGCATCTCCGAAGGGTGTCAGGACAACGTCATCGTTCCCTCCCCCTCTGGCGCCCGGTGAATAGATTACAGCCATCACCGTTGCCAGACGTATCGCCATCGACCTCAACTTCATGGTTGGCCCTCCTGCCGGTTCTATGCTACTGAACGGTAATTGACGTTATCATACATTTCCCGTTGCCGTTTATCAGCTCCGCGGGATTGGAGGTCGAGCCGGCGATGATATCGTAGGTTCCGGGGTTGACCTGCCACCGTCCGGTCTTGTTCGCCGAATCGGCATAGTACGTGGAAAAATCCCGCGGACCAAGCGTAAAGGTGAGCGTCGAGGATTGGCCCGGAGCGAGGGTCACGCGCTGAAACCCCCGGAGGTCCTTGACTCTATGCGGAATCGTGAGGCTGGAAGGCCTCACGTAAAGCTGGACCACGGCATCGCCGGCCATGGTACCCGTATTGCCGAGATTAACCGCAAAGTCGATCCGGTCTCCGGCGGTAATGGTGGAAGGACCCAGCGTCGTAATGCTGTTGTAGGTAAAGGTCGTATAGCTGAGTCCGTGGCCGAACCAGAAATGCGGGGTTTTACCGGTCTTCTCGAAATAAAAGTACCCGTGTGCCGTATCGGCCGATTGAACGGTATAATCAAAGGTCGAAGGGTCAATTGCGAAGGGCGGAAGATCGTTTACAGACATAGGCCAGGTAAGGCTCAGATGGCCGCTGGGGTTGGTTATGCCGAAAAGGATTTCGGCAAGGGCCTGGCCCTGGGACCGACCGCCGTAAAGTTCTATGACGATGGCCGGTGCGTCGGACCAGCTTCCCGTATCCGAGGGGCTTCCGCCGGTATAAACGACCACGGTTCTGGGAACCACCTTCATAACGCTCGAAACCAGTGCCAGCTGGTCGGACGTGAGCTGCAGGTTGGGCCGATCCTCGGATTCGCTCTCTCCGCCGAGAGCCCCGGTCAACGTTCCGATAACGACAACCGCTACATCGTTGGGTCCGGTTGCCGAAGTATAATTGCCGACCAGGGTGACATTCGGATGAGAAGCCAGAAGTGTTTGAATACCCGCCAGCGGTGAAATTATGGTGTCCGGGTTGACATAGCTGCTCCCTGCTCCTCCCGGCCGACCATAACCGGCGTCTGGCCCGACAACCGCAAGATTGAACGTTGCACCGGCATTCAGGGGAAGGATGGGGCTTCCCGCAATGGTATCGTTTTTCGCAAGCACGATGCTCTTTCTTGCCGCGTCCAGCGCAATGGCCAGATGTCGGGGACTGAGAATCGTATTGGGCGGCAGGTTGTTGATTGCACTGTCGGAGGGAAGCAACGTGCCGCCCCACGCCCACAGTTTTCCATACATGACATCGGCGGCTTTCCGGTTCAAGGAAGCGGTATCCAGTGCCCCGGCGGCAATATTTGCGGCAATGCTGCTGTACCCGCCGTCGCCATACGGGGTACTCATATCGAGACCGGCGGTATCGTACGCATATTCTCCGTTGGTGACATTGGCAAGCGCGCCCCAGTCGGTCATGATAATTCCCGTGAACCCCCAATCATGCCTGACTATATCGTTGACAAGATGTTTATTGACGCCGGAGATATCCAGGTTCTGAGATAAAAAAACCGGATTACCGGTGGTATACCCCGGGACACCCACTTTATTGTAACAGGTCATTAACGCACGGGCCCCGGCATCGGTGGCAGCCATTTCAAAGGGAACACAGAACAGCTCGCGGTACGCGCGCTCCGCTACCACTACCCGCAAACCGTTGGTACGATCCGTTTCCATCAGGTATGGCGAAAAATGCTTCGGGCAGGCGATGCACTGCGCACTCTGGGTTCCCCGGATCCGGCTCGAAACCATTTTTCCCGAAAGGATGGGATCCTCCCCCATGGTCTCGAAGGTCCTGCCCCAGCGAGGATTGACAACAAGGTCACACATCGGGCCGAGGTTGCAGTAGAGGTCATTTGCGCGGGTTTCCTGTCCGATCGCCCACCCGACACTGTCAATCAACGCGGTATCGAAGGTGCTCGCGAGGGCAACCTCGGTGGGAAAATTCGTTGCCTTATTTCCTGCGCCGTAGATGGCAAGGGTATCATCATAGCCTCCGGCTCCTATGGGCCACCGAACGCCGTTGGGGCCGTCGGAGCACGCCCAGCCGAGCACCAGTTTACCATTACTTAATCGCTGATCATCCCCGCCGAACCACTCCTTATCCGCGGCATTGAACAGCTGGGACATCCGCTGGGTCACCGTCATCTGCTGCACCAGCGAATCGGCGAGCAGCCACATCCGGCTCATATTGCCGTTCGCGGTCACGGTCGCCACATAGGAGTCGGCGTAATTGCTTCCCAGTGCCGTGCGGAAATACACGATTTTAAGGGTATCGGTGGCGTTTTTCTGCGCTACGAGTCCGACGTCGCCGCTGGTTTCGGACAGGGTGAGAGGCGTTCCGGTCGACTGGTCGGTTATTGCCGCTCCGACAATCACCGAATCCATACCCTGGGCATTGAACGTATAGGTTATCCGGCCCATGTAATAGAATACGGAGTCTCCCGAGGTATTCAAACCGGCGGAATACCCCTTGACCAGGCTCACCTGGACATTCGATACACTCGTCGCACCCGCAGTAAACAGCAGCGAACCCAGGAGAATTCCCTTGATTGCCTTTTTCAGCATCGTACGCCCCTTAATTGCACAGCATCATCCGGATATTTTGCCGGACCGATCCGTAGACGAGCCTGGCGACATAGATCCCGGGAGCCCCATCCTTCGCTGCATTCCATTTCACCATGCCCGATGAGCCGGTGAACGGAAAGGATTTAACGGCCTGACCGCGCAGTGAGTAAACAGTGATGGAACCTCGCTGCATGGCCGGCTGTGCCGGAAAGGACCACATGAACGTCATCACCCGGGCGCCGGCGGGATTCTGCAAAAACTTAAAGTACGATGGATGGGCGACGACCGTGCCCTGCTTAACGGCCGTGAATGCCGGGAATGAAAAGGCATGGCTCGAAGCACTGACTTTGTCTGCGCTCACCGGAAGTGCGCAAAGCCCGAGAATAAATGCGCTGCCAGCCGCAAATTTGGTCATCATCGTCATTCTCCCTCTTTCAGCAAAGTTTCTTCAGCCGGGAACCTGTTCCAGCGTCGCTGTTGCTGCCCTATAAGTTAAATCAGAGAATCCTGGACATACCCCGATCGGGCTGCCCGGCGGGATTATTACGAGGTAAATCAATCACCTGCGCAGGAATGAAAATAGCTTCAGAGGCATTTCCAGTCAATAAAAATCGCTGTAATTTGGGTGCACCGTCATGAAATGCCATTCGGGTAGCGTATCTCCGCCCAGGTAACGCTTTCCGGCTCCAACCTCTCCATGACCACCGGCACAAAGGGTTCGGTTCGCATGAACTGCGTCGGAGGAGTCCCGGCGAGTCGCTTCTTCCGATGATACTATGTCCTGAGGGAAATCCTGTGCTTGCGGCAAAAATGATCCGGCGAAACCTCCGGCGCTTGTTCCCGCTCCCGAAGCATCCGGGTGTACTTCGTTCGAAGAATACCCCGGCGCTTATGCATACATACCGCCCGCGTTTTACGATATGTACTATCGCTCATGCGAAAAAGCTGCGAAAGACACCGTTGGCCGGGGCCTGCTTTGTATCTTTTGAAAAAATATTTATAACTTCAATAACCTGCGCTCTGCATAGACCCGCACGATAAAGGCGCGTTCTTTTATCAGGGTACTTTTCAGGTATAATCCAAGGAGCACATTTCTTGAGTTTATATTGTAGCCTGCTGTACCGGACTTTACAGACAACGCTTTATCGGAAGTATGATTCGGATGCTGTTCGAATCAGTCGGATTAACCGAATAATCAACCTGCTGCCATCGTCAATATTGGGGAAGTTGTACTCGCAGGGAATGTGGATCTTACCTTGACCATCCTCCCAAGGATATTCGCTATTGTCTTCCCGGGCGCCTCCATCATTGCACGCTGGTGACAAAACCTGTATCTCATGGGAAACGCGGCGTATCTCCGCCATTTCCCAATGTGTAATTTGATTATTGTCGTTGATAGCGGCATAGAATTGGCGTGCGATAGTCGGAAGGGTGCGAGATATATAAGCGTGCGAATTCTTCACGCTTTCGTGGCCATTCATTGTTGTTAGATAAGCCTTACAGGTCTTTTCAACTGCCATTTGGAGGAAATGAAGCCTGTGGCACTTGATGGATTTTGCTGTAACAAGCGCTTCGCGGGCATCGAGATCGGAAAACGCCTGCTTAGCGAAACCTTCGGCCCAGTCTCGATTATTTGTTGACATTATTAACTCTTCCTCAAGCAGCCAGCAGATCGTCGCCAAGAGTCCAGGGATAAGCTCCAAAACCAAGTTTCTTGTCTAAAATTTGCTGATACTCATTTGGAGATATTTCGACGATAAGTGATGGATAATCGATCCCGTGTTTTGGATCAGCAGTAAAGGCAATCGGTTCAATGCCGCGTTCAATGGTTCCCTCTACTACTTCCAGGAGTTTGATCGGCTCATCCGGGCTCGCTTCATTGACAGAATTCAACAAGAAAACCTTCCTGAGTTTTTCCTCTACCCCTAAATGGGCAATTGCCAAGGCCTTGGCTGTTTCTAACTTAGTCCTTTTCATAATTCCTCCATTTGCGGACGATTAAAATCTACACTATATTAATATATGTTGCGCTTCCGAAAACCCAACCTTTTCGCGGCAAAGATCCCCGGTAACTCCCTGAATTGACCTCTGAGGCGGAAGAGCCTTCTTCAGGTCCGCCAACCTATTTTAATGACCTTGCGCGAGAGTCCAGAAAAAGCATAGCAGAGCAACGAGGATTCCCCCTTCGCGTAACTGGAAACGCCGACGGGAAGGGCAATGCGAATTAATCACCGTTGAGCTTGCCGGGACCAGGGACTCGGTCCAATGCTGCAAAGGGGGACCGCCAACCCGCCCGGTTAAGCCTCCATAAGCTCCAGTTCCTTGACAGAATGATATTCGTTGAGTTTGTTGCGCAGGGTCCGGATGGAGATGCCCAGCATGTCGGCCGCCCTGGTACGGTTACCGCCGCAATGGCTGAGCGTTTTCATGATGAGTTGTTTTTCCGCCTCGCCGACCGTCATTCCGGCCTCAAGAGCTCCCCCGTCGTCCCTGCCGAAATCGACCGGCGAAGCAAATTGAAATATGTCGGGCCGGATCTTGCCGGTCCGGGTGAGCACAACCGACCGTTCGATGGCATTTTCAAGCTCCCGGATATTGCCCGGCCAGGGATGGCGCATGAGGGTGTCCAGGCACCCCTCGGCAAAACCCTCGACGCTGAACCCGTTCTCCTCGTTATAGCGCTTCAGGAAATGGTCGGCAAGGCTCGGAATATCCTCGCGCCGGTCGCGCAGTGTCGGAAGATGGATTCGCATCACATTCAGGCGATAGTAGAGGTCCTCCCGGAAATTGCCCCGGCCGACCTCCTCCTCGAGTTTCCGGTTAGTGGTGACCACAATCCGGACATCGATCTCGATGGGCTGGTCGCCTCCCACTTTGTGTATTTCCCTCTCCTGGAGCGCGCGCAGCAGTTTCGCCTGCCCGGCCATCGGCAACTCCCCTATTTCATCCAGGAGCAGCGTCCCGCCCGACGCGGCTTCAAACTTTCCGCGCTTCTGCATGATGGCTCCGGTAAAGGCGCCTTTCTCATGGCCGAAGAGCTCCGATTCGATAAGACCGTCGGGAAGCGCCGCACAATTGACTTTAATGAATGGTCCGTGGTTCCGGCGGCTCTGGAAATGAATCGACCGGGCTATAAGCTCCTTGCCCGTTCCCGACTCGCCGGTAATGAGGACCGTGGATCGGCTGTCGGCAACCCGGGCCACCATGGCCCGGACTTCCTCCATGGCTGCGGTCTTCCCGATTGAGGTCCATTTACTGTTGAGCGCAGTTTTCAGCCGCCGGTTTTCATCGACCAGCGTCTGGTACTGGAGCGCCCGGATTACGGTCAGCTCCAGCTCGCGCATGAGCGTATCCGATTTCTGGATGAAATCGTAGGCGCCCTTCTTCATGGCCTCTACCGCCGTCTCGACCGCACCGAACGCGGTTATTATGAGAAACGGCGCGTCGGGATCGACCACCTTCATCTTATCAAGCAGTTCGATGCCGGACATGTAGGGCATTTTCATATCGGATATGACGAGATCGAACCGGCGATGCGATGCTTCATTGAGCGCACTCCGGCCGTCCGGCGCCTGCACGACGTCGAAGTTCTGGCGGCTGAGCATATCCGCTATCGAATCCCTGAACAGCTCGTTATCGTCGACCACAAGAATTTTTTTCCTGTCCATGGCTCTCCCGCCTACTCTTTCAATTTCGGTAAAAATATCCGGAACGTCGCGCCGCGCGTTCCCTCGCTTTGAACATCGATAAATCCCGCATGGAACTCCACGAATTTCTTTACAATTGCAAGTCCGAGGCCGGTGCCGTTCTCCCGCGTGGTAAAGAATGGGTCGAAAATCTTCGGGCGGTCCGCCTCGGGAATTCCGACGCCGGTATCGCGGACGGCAAAACAGACATACCCGGACGCTTTATCCGGGTTGCTTTCGATACCCACGGTAAGAGCCCCGCCATCCGGCATCGCCTGCATGGCGTTGAGACAGAGATTCATGACCACCTGTTCGATTTTTTCCGGATCGGCAAGCACAAAGGTCCTGCCCGGAACCGCCCAATCCCTGACAAGGTCGATTTTCAGGCCGAGACGGTCTATTTCGATATCCACAAAATCCACAATTTCCGAAAGGCTGTCTTCCAGAGCCATCTTGCGCAGTTCGGCGCGGATGGGTCGCGTGTAAATCAAGAGATTCGAGACTATTTTATTGAGCCTCGAAAGTCCCTCGATGATTTTCTTCAGGGTTTTGCCGCGTTTGTCGCCGGGAGGCAGGTCGCGTTCGAGGAGTCCCGCCCACATTCCCATTGCTCCGAGCGGATTCCTGATTTCGTGGGCAACCGTGGCCGACATTTCGCCCAGCGCCGCCATGGTTCGTGCCTGCTGCATTTCCCCCTCCAGCGCCTTGATCCGGGATATATCGCTGAAAATTTCCACCGCCCCGAGGCAGCTCCCGGTCTGGTCGCGGAGGATCGCCGTCTGGTAGGATACCGGCACCGGATGGCCGTCCTTACGCCACAGTACCTTTTCCTCGCGCTTCTGAGAAACCCCTTTTCGCAGGGCCGCAAGCAGCGACGGTTCAGAGCCGCCGCAGCGGAAAAGCTCCTCATAGGATTTTCCGAGAACCGACTCCGGATCGAATCCGGTGATGTCGGCGGCAGCCCGGTTGAAATGAGTCACGGCGCCCGTGGTGTCGATCCCGATCACCCCGTTATCCATGCTTTGCAGGATACTCGTGAGGTAGGTCCGCATCTCCTCCTGGACCGCAAGGCTCTTCCGCAGCTCGATGTTTTTTTTGTCAAGTTCAAGGTTGACATTTTTGAAATCGGCGCGCATGCCGTCATAGGCGCGGCGGAGACCCTCCGACCGAACCTGAAAGTCGCCGAAGGCCTTCTGGAGCGATGCGATCAGTTCAACCGGCAGCTGCGCCGTTTCCTCTCTGCCTGCCGTCATCATACGATCTTTTCCGGGTACCGGCCGACCACTCCGGGGGAGTGCCGCGGCATTCGCTGTTCGATATACCTTTTCAGTTGTCCTTCCGTCTCCAGGAACCGGCCGATTGCCTCTTCGGTGTTTCGCAGCACCCGATCGAAGTCGCATGCTTCCGGTTCATTCAGCAAGGCACCCTTCCGGGTTTTCCAGCTTTCAACCTCCCGGATCGTTTCCGCCCGTTCCTGCTCAATCCGGTCCAGCAGGCGTTTCTTTTCATCGAAATCGGCCTTCACTCCGGAAAAATCTCCCCTGCTGAGGATGAGGCGGCCGAGAATTTTTTCCACCACGCCGCACAGCGTAGTATACCAACCGATCTGCCGGCGGTAGGAGCCGGTCAAGCGCCGGATTACCATTGTATCATGTTCGTTCATTGCCTGCAACCCCTCATGTCAAACCTGCTCCGCAGCATCCGCTGCGGAGCTCTCCGGTTACCTGCTGCTCGTCCGATACTCCTGTTCCCATGCGGTATCGTCAAGTTTCCATTGTGCCTGTTTTGCCCAGTAAGACTCGGGAAAACGCCTGATGAGCCCCCGGAACCAGTCACCCGCCTCGGCATAATGGTGCAGGATCCGGTGGATGCTGCCTATTTGAAAGAGGCCCCATGGGGTTTCCCTGAAGCTCGGGTACTTATAGACGACCCCGGAGTAGGTGGCAAGGGCCGGCTGATACTCTTTTGCCTTGTACTCCTCATCTCCCAGGGAATAGAATGCCTGCGGAATACACTCTGAACCGCATCGATCACCGATGGTTACCGCGGAATCAAACCCTGCCCTCGCACGGCAATCGTTGCCTATAGCCGAATAGGAGTTCCCGATTTTAAACCATGCGACGGATCGCTCCCGGCAATCGGTTGTTGACGCCAGCGCCTGCTGCAAGGCATCGATGGCTTTTCCAGGCTGCTGCATTCCCGCATAGACATCGCCCAGACGCATCCAGGCTGCCGATCTCCAGGGGTGGTTCCGGTAGTTCACCAGGAAATCCCGCAGCAGCAGTTCGGCGGTTGCCGGTTCTTTACGTTCGCTATAGGTTACTGCCTTGAGAAAGAGGCTGCGTCCTGCCAGCGAATCGTGCCCGAACCGGTTCAATACCTGCTGAAATTGATTTTCAGCTTCCTGGAACAGATGCAGCCGCAGATAGCAGACGCCGGTATTGTAAAGGCATTGCGCACCGACCGGCCCTGAGGCGAACCTGGCCGATGCCGCTTTGAACTCCCTGAGCGCCTTATCATAATCGGCATTCTGAAATTCATGAATCCCGGAAAGCATGGTTTGACCCGGCTCGGTGAGCGTATCGACGGTCACCAGGGCAAACTGCGAATCGATGCGGATTTCAATGGTCCTGAGCAAGGTTCCGGGAACCCCGGCGCTATCCCGGCCGGTTCGGGCCGATACCGTTTCGGCTCCGGGAATGGCTCGATCCGCCGTAAGCTTCGCAGTATGTTTCACCGGCAACGCCGCGTGCACCTTGATGCTTCCCGCCGCAGCCTTCGGGCTTCCCGAATCCCGGGTAGAAATTGCCGCCCGAGGGGCGCCTTTGCCTGTAGTATCAGCCGATGGACCCTTGCCGATCCTGGTAATAAGCCTGGTCAGGTCCGCCTGCACCCCCATGCCCTCCGCGGAATCGCATAACTGCCGGTAAAGCTGGAGCTGCTCCACTGCCTTTGAGAGTTCACCGCCGTCTTCATACGCCGCGGCAAGCATCCGGTGCGCCCGACCCCACAAAGGGTTTGCCCCTATCGCCTGCTTCAAATCCGAAATAGCAACCCGCGCATTCCCCTGCAGGGCACGAATTTCGGCTATTTGCAGGTACACATCGAAATCCTGGGGACAATCGGCTATATCCTTGCGGAACTCCTCAACTGCTTTTTCATACTGCTTTTCAGCCTTGAATTTCAATCCGAGGCCGTAATGGATATTCCCACCGAGTCGGCCAGAGTAACGCAAGGCCACGAAAGGTTCATCATACTCGCAAAAAATGCCATGCAGCAATACAT
>CAWDOZ010000159.1:0-29288 GCA_963803935.1 uncultured Fibrobacterota bacterium
GCCTGGTGCAGGGAGCAAAATCCCGCGCTCATCGTGAGCGACATCGTGCCCTTTGCATTCGATGTTTCGGCGGCGTGCCGTATTCCCTCTGTGGCAGTGGCGAATTTTACCTGGCTTGACATCTATGAGCCTTATTGCCGTGAGTATCCTGCATTTTACCCGCTCCTGGCAGTCCTGAAGCGGCAGTACGCTTCGGCAGGCCTGCTCCTGTCCCTTGCGCCCGCGCTCCCCATGGGTTATTTCCCGAAACGCATTGCCATACCCCCGGTCGGCAGACTGGGCCATGCCCGGCGCTGCGAAATAATGCTGCATTATGGAATTAATCCTGCGAAGCACCTCGGATTGATTTACGTGGGTGATGGAGGGATCGAGGGGTTCGAGGGGAGCAGGCTCGGGCGATTTGCCGAATGGGAGTTCCTCGGCGTGTCTTCCCTCGATGATGCTCCGGCGAATTACCATCGCATCGAAAAGTCCGAATTTCCCTACCAGGACCTGTCGGCATCGGCCGACTGCATGGCAGGCAAGCTCGGATACAGCGCGGTTGTCGAGGCGATGCTGCACGGTACGCCGATGATCTACTGTCCCCGTGACGATTTTATGGAGTTCCGGGCACTTGAATCGGCCGTCCGGCAATGGGGGGGAGGCCAGTGCCTGACCACGGAAGCATTCGCCGGAGTTGACTGGGCAGACGCCCTGGGCCGCGTGATTGCCCGGGGGCGCCCGCCGGAAATAAAATCGGATGGTGCGCGGGAAGCCGCGGCCTGCATCGCGCAATGTGCCGGGATACCTCCCCGCAAAACGTAAAAGGGATGTTGCAATTCCGCTGACGGAATGCGATAATTGAAGAGAGGGAGTCCTATGCCATCCATTTTAATCGTCGACGATGAGGTCTCCTTCAGGCTTATGGTAGTTGATTTTCTAGAGGACCAGTATCACGTCGAGAGTGCGGAGTGCGGCGAGCAGGCGCTCAAAATGCTCTCCGCCCGGACCTTCGATCTGGTTATATCGGATATCTGCATGCCCGGCATGGACGGGGTGGAGCTGCTCCGGACAATCAGGAAGCTTTATCCGAGTATCAAAACCGTGCTCATGACCGCGAACGATATCGATCAGTTCATCAAGCTCGCCTTGATAGACGGTATTGCAAACATTATTCCCAAGACCGTGCCCTTTAATTTTTCCGAAGTCGCCGTGGTAGTGAAGGGTCTCATTACCGGGGAGATTTTCGGCCTGCCGCGCTACCTCCTGAGCGAAGGGACCATTTTTGCAGAGTACCGGATAACCTCATCGTCCGAAGGGAGCGCGGTGCGGGACGAAATTGCGTGCATCATGAAGCAGCGATTTAATTCCGCCGGGGATATGAAACTGTCGCTCGATGAGATCATTACCAATGCGGTCTATCATGCCTCGGAGGGCGGTGACGGCCTGGATAAATATAAGGCGTATACCGACATCGTACTTTCACCCGATGAATATGTCGGGATAGTATGCGGCTGCGACCACGAGAAATGCGGCGTTGCCATTACCGACCAGAAGGGGCGGCTGACCAAAGAAACGGTGCTTGCAAAAATTCATCGGCAGGTCAGCGGCGAGGGCCTCTGCGATACCTCCGGTCGCGGCATCCACATGTCGCGGCTCTTTGCGGATCGGATGATCATCAACATCGATCGGGGAAAAAAGACCGAAGTCATCCTCATGAATTACACCATTCCCGCCTATCGCGGGTACAAGCCGCTTTATATCAATGAATTGTAGCGCTTCGGAGCTCCCGGCGGGGTATCCCGGGTTCCGGAAAAAAAGCCTTCGGCTTCCCTGCAATGTTCTATTTTTACTGCTCCCGGGGCAAATGCCTTCGGGTGGATTCCCATCTATTCCACAGGAGGACTTCCTTCAGGTATGATCAATCGATGTCGCGGCCGCAAAATCAAACTGGAGGGGTTCAACAACCTTACCAAATCTCTCAGTTTCAATATTTATGATATTTGCTATGCCCGGTCAAAGGCTTCCCAGATGGACTACATCGAGTACGTCGACGACGTCTACAATTCCGAGAAGCTTCGCAGCATCGTCGAAGAGGTGACCAACATTATCCAGGCGAATATCGTCAATATCTCGACCCAGGACTACAACCCGCGGGGAGCGAGCGTGACCGTGCTCATCAATGAGGGGCATCAGGCGCTCGATCAGTCGGGCGACGGCCTCGTGGCCCATCTCGATAAAAGCCACATAACGGCCCACACCTATCCGGAA
The DNA here is from genome assembly GCA_963803935.1 of uncultured Fibrobacterota bacterium. Classification (GTDB taxonomy): domain Bacteria; phylum Fibrobacterota; class Chitinivibrionia; order Chitinivibrionales; family Chitinispirillaceae; genus BOG-1184. The sequence continues at coordinate 2,251 of CAWDOZ010000159.1, forward strand.
AATAACGCCAAAACCGGCATCTCGACCTTTCGCGTGGACATCGACGTCGGAACCTGCGGGATGATCTCCCCGCTGCGCGCTCTCGATTTCCTCATCGACAGTTTCGACTCCGACATCGTGCTCATGGATTACCGGGTGCGGGGATTTACCCGCGACATCAACGGGCGTAAAATTTACATCGACCACGACATTACTTCGATCCAGGATTACCTTTCCGACGAGATCCTCGAGCGCTATATGGCGTACGACATCAACATCGTTTCGGATAATATCTTCCATACGAAGATGATGCTGAAGGACCTCAAGCTGGAGAATTACCTCTTCGGCTCGGAAAAATCAAAGCTTTCCAGAAAAGAACTTACCCTGACCAATTCGCTGCTTCGCCGGGAGATGCAGGAGATTTTCGAATGCAGAAACATCTTCTCGCAGGAATAAGCGATATAGGCCGGCTTGCGGGCAATATGGCCGTTCATGCGGAGGCGCTCAACCCCCATTTCGGCTATTTCTATACGGTAAAGAAGGTTGCGGCGCGCCGCCGCTCGAAGTACCAGTCGATGCAATTGCTTGAAACCGACCAGTTCGGCAAAGTCCTGCTCCTCGACGGCATTACCCAGCTCGGCGACAAGTGCGACGGCCATTACCATGAGCCGATGGTGCACCCGGCCTTCTGTTCGCACCCGCGGCCCGAAACGGTGCTCGTCATAGGCGGCGGGGACGGCGGCATCCTGCGTGAAGTGCTTCGCTACCCCTGCGTAAAGCGGGTCGAAGTGGCCGAACTCGACAGGGGGGTCATTGCCTTCGCCGAAAAGCACCTGCCGCGGGTCCACGGCGGCGCTTTTTCGGACAGCCGCGTTCATGTCAATGTGACCGACGGCCGTCCGTTCGTCGAGGCCCACCCCGGCGAGTTCGATGTCGTCATCATGGATATGACCGATCCCTGCGGCCCCTCGGCTCTTCTCTATACCCGTGAGTTTTTCGAGGCGGTGACCCGGTCGTTCAGGAATTCCCGGGGCATCTTCATCATGCATACCGAGTCCCCGGTATCGCGGCCCGAAGCCTTCTCCTGCATTCAGCGGACGCTGCGTGCATCATTTGCCAGGGTAACGCCGCTCTACCTTTACATTCCGATGTACGGCACACTCTGGTCGATTACCCTGTGCTCGCCGACAATCGACAGCTCCCGGCCGACGGCCGCGACAATCGATCGACGGCTTTCCCGGTACGGCATCGGGAACCTTGAAGTGTACTCCGGGGCCATGCACCGTGCCATGCAGACGCCGTATCCCTTTATCACCCGGTTGTTGCAGCGAGGCGGTCGCCTCATCACCGATGCAAAGCCACGCTTTCCCGATGATTGAAAAGGTCCGCAACCCCTATCGAAAGTGAGCCGTTTCGTCTATGGATTTTTTGCAGGTACAAAAGCTGGCCGCCGTGCACGGCACCCCGACGCTCTTTCTCTCCGAAAGCCGGCTGCGGGAAAGCTACCGCGAGCTCCAATCGGCGCTTCCCGGCGTGACGCTTTACTATGCAGTAAAGTCTAATGCCGGCAGCGAAATCATTTCAATTCTGAAAAGCGAAGGGAGCAATTTCGATATCTGCACGAACGGGGAGATCGATATCGTCGCCAGGGCGGGCATCGGCCCGTCGCAGTGCATCCATACGCACCCCATAAAGCGCGACGGCGATATCCGCTATGCCCTCGACTTCGGCGTTACGACGTTCGTGGCGGACAATGAGTACGAGCTGAAGAAATTCATTCCCTATAAGGATCGGGCCGAGGTGCTCATCCGGATGAGCATCCAGAATCCAAACTGCCTGGTCAACCTGTCGCACAAATTCGGCATGGCTCCGGAACTGACATTCGACCTGATCCGCAAGGGTGCGGACATGGGACTGCGGATCAAGGGGATCTGCTTTCACTGCGGGTCCCAGAACCAGAATTCGCTCAAATACATCGAAGCTCTCGAGTATTGCCGGGATATCTGCCGCAAGGCGGCGCTCCGCGGCATCAGGATCGAGGTCATCGATATCGGCGGCGGATTCCCGATCGACTACCTGACCCGGTTCCGCCGCTGGCGGAATTCTGTGCACCGATCAACGAATATCTCGAACGGTACTTTTCAAACTACCGGATCATCGCGGAGCCGGGACGGGTGCTCTCCGGTCCGTCGATGACCCTTGCCACCCGCATCGTCGGTAAATCGCTGCGAAACGGCATCTGGTGGTACTACTGCGATGAGGGCGTGTACGGTTCATTTTCAGGTAAGATCTACAACCATGCGGATTATCCGATGTCCATTGCACGGAGCAGCGAACGCTTCAACTCGGTTCTTGCCGGACCAACCTGCGATTCCGTCGATATTCCTTATGAAAATATTGCGCTGCCGATTCTTGAAATCGGCGATCTGCTGGTGTTCGAAGCCATGGGCGCCTATACCACGGCGAGCGCTTCCAACTTTAACGGGTTTGAAAAAGCCAAAATTGTAGTTGTGGCCTAGGGAGGCGGCAGTATGAATAAAATGGCAGGATACTCGTCCGATGTCGGTACATCGCTCTGGATCAACAATCTGGTTCACGGCCTTGCCGGAATTACCATCAAAGTCAAGCATGCGGTTTATTGTGCGTCAAGCCCCTTTCAAAAGATCGAGGTCTTCGACACCTATCACTACGGCCAGGTGCTCTGTCTTGCCGGATCGGTCGTGCTGACAGACCGGGATGGCGATGTGTATCATGAGATGATCGTTCAGCCGGCCATGCTTTCACATGCGGATCCTCGAAAAATCTGTATTATCGGCGGCGGGGACGGAGGGTGCCTCAAGGAGGTTCTCAAGCATCCCTCCGTTGAAACGGTTACCATCGTCGATATCGACAGCATGGTCAGGGATACGATTGAAAAGCACTTTCCCCGCCTGGCGGCAGGTTTCAAAGACAACCGGGTCGAGGTGGTTATCGATGACGGCTTCCATTTCTTAAAAACCACCAAGGCGATGTTCGATGTGATCATTATCGACTCGTACGATCCCGGTGGTCCGGTGCAATCCCTTGAAACTGCGGATTTTCACCGGGTTGCCGCACAGCGGCTGGAGAAGGACGGGCTGGCCGTCTTTCAGACCGATTCCCCGATTGTCAGGCCCGAGTATCTCCGGCAGACGCTTTCGCTGCTCTCGCCCCTTTTCGAGGTGGCGCGACCGTATATCTGCATGCTGAGCTCTTTTCCCGAGGGTATATGCAGCTTTATTCTGGCCGGGAGGGAGAAGAATTTTGCCGATCGGTTCGATTCCGCCCGCTATGAGGCGCTGGCGAATGGGTTCTCCTACTATAACCGTGATATCCATGCGGGAGCATTTCTCCTGCCTCAATACCTTAAAAAAAGGGTGGAGGCCGGGCGGCCCCAGTAGGGTGATAATTGCAGATATCTTGATTTAATACTATATTAGGGATATACTGTTGCCGGGATGCAGCCGCACAACATCTTCCCCAGCTAAGCATCATGGAAATTATCAGTGCCGCATGGATTGCCGTTTTTTTCCTATTCTCGCTGGTGCTGATTTTCGCGTGGAGCAAGATTCTCATCATTGCCGGAAGGGTGCGGCACCTGCAGGCGATGGTAGATTCGATTGAAAGCCTGGAAGTAAAAAATACCGTCGATACCCCGAAAAAGGGGTAGACGCGCTCTTTGAAACAAACGGTACATAAGCACCTCCGGTCATTCAATGACCGGGAGACGTAAGGGTATCAAGGCACAATGGTGTGCCAATGCCCGCCGACGGCACCAATGCCCGAGCGGGTTGGTGAAGTACGGGAAGCCTCCCAAAGAGCCCCGCTGCAGGTCAGGTATAGCCTGATCGGGCGCGTTGCGGGGAAGTGGAAGCTGATCCTATGTAATCTTAAAGTGCACCCGGTTCCAACGGAGAAGATCGAATTAAGCAGGCAATCCCTGACCATTTCCAGGAGCAGACAATGGATGCCGCGGGCTGCGGGGCGCTGCAATAAGAGCGCAAATCGTGCGAATCACGATCCCTGTGCCCGGCTCCGATTGCAGGCGCGGGCGGCGAGGCCGTCCCCCTCTTAACTGCCCATCGGCAGGGGCGAAATTGTTCGGCACCCGGATACATCAGCCGGGTCCATGCTTTGCTGTATCTTCCCACAGAACCTGGAGGGTGCGTTTGAGGAGCCGCAGTGAAGGATTAAAGTCCTTTCGAAAAAACGGCTGCCTCAATCCAAACACGCCGCGAATGCACGGCATTTAGCGGTCCCTGTATCGGCAGCACGATATGCCGGAGTGCAATCGAGCGCTCAGCCGAAAACAATTACATCTACCTGTTATGGAGTGTCACCTTTATGGAATTATCCTTGTTAATAAGTATTGTTACTATCGTCATTGTAGCGGCAGCCGTTGTGCTGCAGATCATCTCCCTTGCGCAAATCGCCGGGATGAAGAAAAAAATCGCAGGTCTCGCAGAGGTGCGGACCGCGCCTGCCCATGTTCCCCATGAGCGTCAGGAGAGGAAGGCCGGCGAATTCAGGAGGCCTGAGAAACGTAACTTCCCGGAGCCGAGAGCACGACAGGAAAGGGCTCCTGCCGAACCCGAAATAACCGTGCCTGCTGCTGATCCGGTGGAAAAATCCCTCCGCGATATCAATATGCGGCTCAAGCATGCCGAGCGGGATCAGGAAACTGCGCGCAAAAGGATTCAGGATCCTTCGTCCCGCGGCGAACATCCGCGTGGCGAAGGCGGCAGAGGAGATCGGAACGATCGGGATCGGCGAGGCGGGCATCGGGACCGTGGCCGCGATCGGGATCGCGATCGGGATCGTGACGGCCAGCGCAACGGCCGCCGGGATAACTGGCAGGACCGGAGTCGTTCCGGGGCGACTCAGTCGGGAAGCGAGTCCGAAGCATCGGAGTTACCGCGAGAGCCGATAACCGGCACAATTCCTCCGAGGGACATCGTTGCTCCATCCCAGGAGGCAGCGGCACCTCAGACCGACATTGTTGCCGATTACACCGCTGAAGAGAACCTTCAGCATGGGCGGAAAATTATGGTACGGCGCCGGATGCTCAGCGGGGACGCACCGCAGTCGGGTGAGGGCGCGCAGATGCAGCCTGAAGCCGGGAGTGCGCCGGTTGCCTCGGAGCCGGTTGCGCCGGAAGCAGGATCACCGGCAGAGAGCGGTCCGGAGACGGAAATTCATTTCGGCCGTAAGCGCCATTAAAAGAGTTTTGCGGAGAGTTTTGGATTTTTGGGCCGGAAGCGATTCCGGCCTTTTTTTTACTTCTAAGCGTTTTTGGATCTTTCACATCTGTCTCGAATCAAAGATTCTCTGCAGATAAGCCCTATTGGAAGATCGGTTTAAGGTTTACCCTTTCGGCATGAGTTGTGCGTAATCTCATGAGGAGAGGATCTGCTTCAGCCGGGGCGGGAAGTATGGAAAATCGAACAGAGTCCCTTTATTGGGAAACAATATTAATGGAAACGAAAGTGGCAAAGTTTTATCACCTTCTCTCGGTCTTATTCGCGGAAGACGAGAGTTTCTGGACCGAACTTGCGGACGACGAGGAAAATTATGCGGTGCTGATTCACAGTTCCAAGGATGATTTTTTTGAAGCCGGGCTTTTCCCCTGGGAAGCTATGGGCCCCGATCTCCTGGATATCGGCAACATCAATTTTAATATCGACGAGATAATGGCGCAGTATGAGCTCATGCCTCCGGCAAAAAAGGTTGCTCTCCTCCATGCGCTGAAATTTGAAAACTCATCGCGTGATTATTATTTCCATCTGATCAAAGACCGGCCCAACAAAAATCCGGAGATTGAACTCATCCGGACCATTGCAGAAACGAAGATGCATCACGCCCAGAAACTTGCGAAGAAGCTGCAGAGCTCTCTGCAGCCGGCCGCATAGGCTGAACAGGCATGGCGAAGGCCCCGCCTGGGTGGGCGGTGAGTGTCAACCCGCGGCATAACCGATATTTTTCCTCTTGGTTCCTGATTTCCATGCAGGTCGTTTTTAACGAGGCCGGAGCTGATGCGGCGTACCCTGTTTGCAATCCCTATCGCGGTGCTGACTCTCTATTCCAGCGGAATGACTGCGGTTGCCGACACCTTTGCTGCACCCGATATCGTTGCGGAGTGGAGCGATAACTCCGCGCATGCGGTAAATATTACCGTCTGCGACAACGCGAACTGCGAATCCGGGTACCGGATATACCGGTCACCGGGCTACTCGTTTGCCTGGAGCCGGCTCGCTACTATCATCAGTGCGCAACCCGCCCGGCATGATACCATCACCTGGCACGATTCGACCGTTATTCCCAATGCCTTCTACAGCTACCGGGCTGTCGCCTGGCGGGGAAGCGACACCGTCGCCTCAATGGTCTCGACCGTCTATACCTTTCAATTTGCTGTGCGGAGAGGCCCGGCCCATTTTACCCGGCTGGCAAACTTCCCGATCTCGCTTAAGAGCGGCTGGTCTGCGCTGGCCGGGGATTCGATTATCCTGCAGGAAAGCACCGCCCCGGCCGGATTGTTCACGGTGATCGACGTTCACCGCCCCTCCTCTCCGCGGCGTGAGGGCTTAACCGATTCCGCCGCGCTCACGTCGTATCCTCTCGCGACGCTCATCCCGATGTACCTCAAATTCCATACTGTCAACAACTACGGGTTCGCCGGCGGACAAGGCGCATTCTGTATGAAAAACGATGTTGCGGTCATTGTCAATTCTCCCGACATCTCGCTGTATAAATTCGGCGGTAATACTTTTACCCGCACCGGCAGCTATCGCGATGAGAACATCGCCTCGGTGGTTCCGCTCGACGATTCGCTCCTCTGCGTCCTGAGCGGTAATATCAGCGCCGTCGACGGGTCGTACAGCTACCTTTACCCGCTGCAGGTATCGGCCGCGGGCGGCGTAAGCATCGGGAACCTTGTCGAAACCGGCTCCTACCGCTACGGGACGAGGACCGCATCGCTCTCCCCGAACCTGCGGGGAACGGTCAACCGCACCCTGCTCGTTGCGGAAACATTCTATGATTATCCCTACAATACCTGGCACTACATGACCGCCTACGACCTTGACTCGATGCAGTATCTCTCCTCTTCCAATATCGGCGAAGCATCATGGCGGAACTATTCGGGCTACCGGCTCTCCGCCGACCAGTTCCTGAGCCTTGATGCCGGCCATGTCTATGCCGAGGACCCCCTCGACCTCAATGCCTACCAGACTGCCGTCGACAACAACGCGGTGCTGACCGATTCATTTTCGGGCCGCCAGAATGTTCTCGTTGATACGGTGAAGAGAAGGCTTTACATCCTTTATTCCTCGAATCTGTCGGTTTTCAGTTACGATTTCCCGGCCGGGACCGTGGTCCGGCATGCCCCGGACCCCTACCGGAAACTTCCCGGCGTTCTCCGGATCCGCCCCTCACAGTCCGGAGTCGTGGTCGTTTTTCCCGGCAGCGCACGCCGCGCCGACCTCGTTTTCTACGACCTTTACGGAAGGATAGTCGATAAAATCACGGTCATCGGCAGGAATTCGGTTTTCTGGCAGCCGAAAACGCCGGGGAAGGGATGCTTCAGCGTATCGGCGAAAATTGACGGGGAGGATTATTCGGCGAGATTTTTAGCGAGGTAAGGGTGAGGATGGATAATTCAAAGGCAAATTCAAATGCTTTTGGATGGCTGAGCCGGGTCACCCGCACGAAGTGGGAGTGCTTCATAATAGGCACCCTGCGGCGGGGACCCACGAGGCCTCTGCGAAAAGATGAAAACCCTCAATATGGAAGTAAATTGGGCCAAAATGTGGAGCTGCAAAGGATTTGAACAATCCTTTATGTTTTTTCTACCTTATGGGAGCGTTGCGGGGGTGCGCCGCCTCCTGCCGAAGGCAGGAATCGGCGCGCACCTCCGCTGGAAGGGGTGAGTCGGAGACGCGGCTTTGCGCGGCTCCGACCAGGGGGAACCCGCGTAGCGAGGTTCCCCCACCAGAAGCATTTGAAGTTGCTCCAGCAATAATTTATTCCCCAACCGTCAACCCTTCATTCTCTCAAACATCTCCTTCAGTCTCGGCGCTTCCCGCTCGAAATCTTCCAATCTTAAACTATTCGGGCCGTCGCAGAGGGCATTATCCGGGTCGGGATGGACTTCGAAGAAGAGCCCGTCAATGCCCATCGCGATCGCCGCGCGCGCCAGGGGGATCGCAAGCTCGCGCTTACCTCCGGATACATTGCCGCCCCCGCCGGGCAGCTGGACGCTGTGGGTGGCATCGAAGACGACCGGCGCGCCGAACCGCTTCATGACCGGAATCCCGGCAAAGTCCACCACGAGCCGCTTATAGCCGAAAAAGGTCCCGCGTTCGGTGATCCAGACTTTTGCACCGACCTTGGCAATAGCGAACTCCATGTCTTCAGGGGCCATGAACTGGCCCTTCTTTATGTTGACCCATTTGCCGGTAGCGCCGGCGGCAACGAGGAGATCGGTCTGGCGGCTCAGGAGTGCCGGGATCTGGATGATGTCGACGACTGCGGCAGCCTCGGCTGCCTGCGCAGTCTCGTGGATATCGGTCAGGACGGGCAGGCCGTACTGATTGCGTATCTTTTCGAGGATTTTGAGCCCGCTCTCCCTGCCCGGGCCGCGAAACGAGGACTCGGAAATCCGGTTCGCCTTGTCGTAGGAGGCTTTGAACACGATGTCAAGATCGTGTGTTACTTTGAGTTCGGCAAGCCGCTCGGCGATTTTGAAGCAGAGGGATTCGGATTCGATGACGCAGGGTCCGGCGATGAAAAACAGGCGGTTGGGGCCTTTGCCGGTACCGGCAGCTTGATGAAAGAAGGATGGGTGCATGATGGGTAAAATAATTTTGCGGAATACAATAAAAAAGTCAAAAGCAAAGTCAAAGGAAAAGTCAACATCTGGGCGTTCCGTTGGGGTGCCCTAAGGGGCACCCCAACGGCGCGCCTCCGCCGGGCTCTCGGCAGAGCCGAGCCGGTCTGGGGAGCCATGCGGCGCTTTGCGCCTGTGGCTCCCCAGACTGTCGGGGTCGCTATCGCGCCTCCCGACACCCTCTGTCCTCGCTAACGCAACGTCAAAACCGCCTTTCCCCCGGCCCCTCTCCACTTGTGGAGAGGGGCCGGGGGTGAGACGACCGCGGGCTGAGAAAAAATTGGGGTTCACCATCTTGAACCCCCACATATTAAAATCTTTTATGTTTTTTCTACCCTAAAAGAGGGCGTTGCGGGAGGGGGAAGGCGTTTGCCTTCAGGCAAACATCGCCTCCCCCTTCCGCAGGAAGGGGTGAGTCGGAGACGCGGCTTTGCGCGGCTCCGACCAGGGGGAACCGCCTATAGGCGGTTCCCCCCTCAGAAAAAAGCCCATATTTGAATATATCCCCGGTTCCCCCACCAGGGGAACTGGCAACCCAACTTCCTATCTTAAAAGTTGTTCCCTTGAAAAAATCCCCGAAATATGGTATATTTTAATGTTCACCGGGGGTTCTTAACACCTTAAATTGTATACCAGTACAACACGTTCTATAAACACTAAAATCAGGAGGATGTCATGGGAGTAAAGGTTGGTATTAATGGTTTTGGACGCATAGGCCGTCTCGTTTATCAGGCGATTGCCGACCAGGGTTTCCTGGGGAATGAGATCGAAGTCGTCGCGGTCGTCGATATTTCCATCGATGCCGACTACTTCGCCTATCAGCTGAAATATGACTCGGTCCATGGCCATTTCAAGCACACCGTCACCACGGAAAAAAGCGATCCGTCGCTCGAAGACAACGACACGCTCGTGGTCAACGGTTTCAAGACCAAGTGCATCATGGCAACGAAGAACCCGTCCGAGCTGCCGTGGAAGGCTCTCGGCGTCGACTACGTCATTGAATCCACCGGGCTCTTCACGAGTTCCGATAAGGCCGTCGGTCACCTGACCGCCGGTGCAAAGAAGGTCATCATCTCCGCGCCGGGCAAGGGCGACGTGAAAACGCTCCTCATGGGCGTCAATGAGAACGAGTACGATGCTGCGAAGCATAACATCGTTTCCAACGCTTCCTGCACCACAAACTGCCTCGCCCCGCTCGTGCACGTGATCCTGAAAGAGGGTATCGGCATCGAGACCGGTCTCATGACCACGATCCATGCCATGACCGCAACGCAGAAGACCGTTGACGGCCCGTCCAAGAAGGACTGGCGCGGCGGCCGTGCGGCCTCGATCAACATCATTCCTTCGACCACCGGCGCAGCCAAGGCGGTCGGCGAAGTGCTTCCGGTTACCAAAGGCAAGCTCACCGGCATGTCGTTCCGTATTCCGACGGCCGACGTTTCGGTTGTCGACCTTACCTTCCGCACCGCCCGCGACACCTCGATCGAAGAGATCGATGCCGCGCTCAAGAAGGCGTCGCAGACGTACCTGAAGGGTATCCTCGGCGTGACCGACGAAGAGCTCGTGTCCACCGATTTTATCCACGACAAGCGCTCCTCGATCTACGACTCGCTCGCAACCCTCCAGAACAACCTGAAGGGCGAGAAGCGTTTCTTCAAGGTCGTCTCCTGGTACGATAACGAGTGGGGATATTCCAACCGCGTCGTCGATCTCGTGAGATTCATGGCCTCGAAGTAAGTCCATACGGATTTGCCCTGTTCGCGCCCCTGAAGGGGGTGCGAACAGTCGGCAGGTCTAAGTATTCAGCAAGATTATTAAAAATGCCGTTCATGGTTTGCTTCGGCCCGCATAAGCACCGGCTGCTCACCAGGAACGGCATTATTTTCAGGAGCTGCTCCTCTCGACAAATACGCATCACAAGGAGGTAGTCATGGCAATTGCCAAAAAGACCGTTCGCGATATTCCGCTTGCCGGAAAAAGGGTGATCATGCGGGTCGACTTCAATGTTCCTCTCAAGGACGGGGTCATTCAGGACGACACGCGCATCACCGCCGCGCTTCCGACCATCAACTACGTTCTTGCGCAGGGGGCGCGCAGCCTGGTGCTCATGTCCCACCTGGGCGACCCGAAGAAGGACGCCAAAAAGGCGAAGGAGAAGGCGGACAAGGACGGCAAGCCGTTTGACGAAAAGAAGTTCATAGAAGGCAAGTGCAAGATGGCCCCGGTCGCTGCGCATCTTGCAAAGCTGCTCAATAAGCCGGTAGGCCTGTCGCCCGACTGCCTGAGTGACGAAACGAAGGCAATGGTCGCCGCGCTCCCGCAGGGCGGCGTGCTGCTACTCGAAAACACCCGTTTCCATAAGGAAGAGACCTCCAAGGAGGCCCCGGAGCGCGAATCAATGGCTAAAACCCTCGCCGGATACGGGGATGTCTATGTCAACGATGCCTTCGGCACCGCCCATCGGCCCCACGCCTCCACCGAAACGATCGCGCACTATCTCCCTGCTGTCGCGGGGTTCCTCATGGAGAAGGAGATCGAGTTCCTCGATGAAAAGGTACTGAAGAACCCGGCGAAGCCGTTTGTTGCGGTCATCGGGGGAGCGAAGGTCTCGTCGAAAATAGCGGTGCTTGAAAGCCTGCTCAACAAAGTGGACAAACTGATAGTAGCCGGCGGCATGGCCTACACCTTCCTCAGGGCGCAGGGGATCGCGGTCGGCAAGTCGCTCGTCGAGGACGACCAGGTCGAAACCGCAAAGAAGGTCCTGGCCGCTGCTGCGGAAAAGAAAATTTCGCTCCTCCTGCCGATCGACCACGTTGTCGCAAAGGAGTTCTCTGCCGATGCCGAATCCAAAATTACCAGCGGTGCGGCGATCGAAGAGGGGTGGCTCGGGATGGATATCGGGCCCGCGACAATAAAGCTTTTCAAGGATGCGCTCGCCGGGGCAAAGACGGTGTTCTGGAACGGGCCCATGGGCGTGTTCGAGTTCCCCAAGTTCGCGGCCGGGACGACGGCTATCGCCCTGACGCTCGCCGAGCTCCCCGGTGCAATTACCGTTATCGGCGGCGGCGATTCGGTGTCGGCGGTGAAAAAGGCCGGACTGTCGGCAAAGATGTCCCATATTTCTACCGGCGGCGGGGCATCGTTGGAATTAGTTGAAGGTAAGGAGTTGCCGGGGATAAAAGCGTTAAATGATAGGTAAAAGGGAAGAGTAAAAGCTTTGGTGGGGAAACCGGGCTTAATTCAAATGCCTTTGAGGGGGAAACCTCGCTACGCGGGTTTCCCCTGGCCTGAAGCCGCAAAAGGCACGCGTCTTCAGGCACACCCCTTCCAGCGGAAGGGGGAGGCTATGTTTGCCTGAAGGCAAACGCTCTCCTCCTCCCGCAACGCCCTCTTTTAGGGTAGAAAAAACATGAAAGATGTGCTAATGCTTACATAGATGGCCGGATTGCTGAATTTGTCTGCAGATCCCCCGCCTTCGGCGCCCCCTTACTAAGGGATCAAGCCGCCGGCGAAAAGCCAGCTTTGGCAGGGGGATCTTTCAAGGAATTGGTGTTGTTAATGTGTTTTTTCTACCCTACGGGGGCGTTGCGGGGGTGCTCAGGCCCCGCCGAAGGCGGGACCAGCCGAGCACCCCTGCTGGAAGGGGTGTGCCAAAGACCCCGCAGCCCGGCTTTGCGGGCGCGGAGGCTTTGGCCAGGGGGAACCCGCGTAGCGAGGTTCCCCCACCAGAGCAGCAACGAACTTTTTATTTAAAGGCCATTCGAGTTGAATTAGTATCGGGCCACAGACTATTTTTTATTGCGTTTTTTTTCCGGAAGAAAGGCTGAGAAGAACCATGGCACGTAAAAAATTCATTGCCGGTAACTGGAAGATGAATACCACCATCGATGAGGCCCGCGCCCTTGCGAAGAGTCTCGTCGACCTGGCAGGGAAGATCGCCGATGTCGACATCGCCGTCTGCCCGCCCTATACCAACCTCGCCGCGGTCGGTGAGATCCTCAAGGGATCCACCATCCACCTCGGTGCCCAGGACGTTCACTGGGAGGCCAAGGGTGCCTACACGGGCAAGGTTTCAACCTCCATGCTCAAGAGCGTCTGCGTCGAATATGTCATCATCGGCCACTCCGAGCAGCGCAGCTATTTCAACGAGACCGATGAAACGGTCAATAAAAAGGTCAAGGCGACCCTTGCAGCCGGGCTTCTGCCCATCATCTGCGTGGGAGAGACCCTCGACGAGCGTAAGAAGGGCCTGCTCCATGCGGTTGTCGAGCGCCAGGTAAAAGGCGCCTACAACGGCATTTCCGAAGCCGACGCCCTGAAGACCACCATCGCCTACGAACCGGTCTGGGCTATTGGCACCGGCGAGGTAGCGACGCCGACGCAGGCCAACGAAGCACATATATTTATACGAAGTATTGTTGAGGGAATCTACAGCAAGCAGGTCGCCGAATCGGTACGTATTCAATACGGCGGCAGCATGAAGCCGGATAATGCGAAGGACCTCCTGGCCCTGAGCGATGTCGACGGCGGGCTCATCGGCGGGGCGGCACTCAAGGCGCCGGATTTTCTGGGTATCATTAAACCGGCATAAGCCTTTAAAGGCGGTGTAACCATGATGATTCTGTTCTGGGTTTCTATTTTTTTCTTTGTCGTCGTCAGTATCTGCATCTGCTTCCTGGTCCTGATTCAGTCGGACAAGGGAGGCGGCATTTCGGGCGCGATCGGCGGCGGACTGGGCGGGGCAAACAGCCTGCTCGGTACGCAGGATACGGCGAACATCCTTACCCGCGGTACAGTGGGGTTCGGGGTCGCCTTCTTTATCCTCTGCATCTTCATGTCTTTTCTCATGACCAAGCAGACCTATACGACCGAAAAATCGATGCTGCAGAAGCGGGCGGAGAAGCAGCAGAGTTTCTCACCGTCCTCGGTACTCGACCGGGGCGGCTTGCCGGTTCGCCAGGGAGCGGGCCAGGGCGCAATTCCGGGTCAGCCGGGGCTGCCTGCAGGCGGCGGCCTGGGTGTGGCGCCGGCGCAGCATGGCGCGATGCCGGCAGGCGGGGCGCTCCCGACAGGTCCTGTGCCGACGGGTAACCCCGGAGGGGCCCAGAAGAAATAAGTGCAGTATTGCGGATGTGGTGGAATTGGTAGACACGCTACTTTGAGGGGGTAGTGGGCGTCAGCCTGTGCTGGTTCAAGTCCAGTCATCCGCATTTTAATTATAAACAGTAGTTGAAGATGTAGTAGTAGTGCGGGAAATTAAGCTCCTGTCGATGAAAATCGACGGGGGCTTTTTTTATGGGTGGGTGGGATTTCGTTTTTAATTGAATTGGCATGGTGGGATTAGTATTTTAACATGATGCGATAGGGATAATTTAAGATATAAGTGGTATCTTGCAATAAAATTCGATCGATTATTGAAAACACAGGAGAAACGGATGATAATCCGAATGCTTACATGGTGCCTGCCAGCACTATTGGCCGGTTCGATTTTTGGAGGGTGTGCATCAAGCTCGGAGCTGACGGCAAAATTCGTTTCCAACCCGGTAATACTATGGGGACCGAGCCATAAAAAGGCCGATTCGCTGGATGTCGATGTTACCGTACAAAACATGAGCATGGGCCTGAATTGCATCTTTATTTTTGTCACGAAAAACGTGCAGGAAAGTTCGAATAAGGTTTCGGCGGCGATCCTGAAAGCTACTAACGACAAGAATTCCCTGGATGTGCAGGTATCTACTATGACCGTCGGTGCTTTCAGCACAAATACCTTTTTTGATATCGGCTCTGCGAATTATGCAAGAATTCAGGGCGGATCCATCGAAGGCGTAACGGGGAAACCATAATGATGAAATACCTCTTGATTGCCGCGGCTCTATTATTTGGATTGCTTGGCGGATGTGCAGGAGCCCATTCAGTCATAAGGGCAGAATCATCCCTTTATGATGTTTCAATGTCCGGTTCGATTCGCGACAGCAGCGGAAAGCTTCTTCCCCCGGATCAACTGGAGGTGGTAGGCGCCTTCAAACAACGTGCTTATGGCTGGGGAATTCTATGGTCCATGGTTCCTCTTAACTCAATAGATCTTTCACAAGCCATCAATGATCAGGTCCAAAAAGTCCACGGAAAGGCCATCACAAATTTTACCGTACGCGTTAATAATGGCTTTATTAATTACATCTGGGGCGCAAATCTACTCCCGGTCTGGCCCGGCTATATTATTGTTGATTTTCAAGGCGATATTGTTAGAGCTAAACAGAACGACTGACCGGCAATTATACTCTGGAATTAAAAGGAACACTGATAGTGGGAAAAAGAACATTCTTCGTGTTATTTATGGTGCTTGTTTGCTGCGAACCACTGCCCCGTTTATTGACACCTGAGCAAGCTCGGATTTCGGTGGAAATGGCATCCAAGGAAAGAAGTGAGTGGCTTCACATGAATTGCCAACCCCTGCACTCCGCGCTGCTGAGCGACTCTCCAGGAAAACTTGATTCCAACGCACGAGTCCTCGCATTGAGGGAAGGAGCGGATATCGTCTCTATCATAAATCAGAGTTGCGAAAGCAATGAAGGTATTATTGTGCAGTGCACCTGGGATGTTATGCTTTATAAATACAAGAATCACCCAAGCGTCGTTCCCGATTCGGGTTCAAAAGATGCCCGATAGTGCGGCATTGGTTATGTCAACTGAAAGTAGACAGATGAGCAGTGTAAATTAGGAGAGGCTTTTGGAGACCTGCAAGATTTTCTGCTTAACCGAGTTTTGTCATTTTGCGATTTAATCTTCAAAAATAGAAGAATATATATATGCCAAACAGATGCTCAAAATGTGGAAATGAACTTAAATTTCTAGAAAATTATGGAACCGATGAAGTGCCTCTATGCGGGGATTGTCGCGATAAGGCAGAAAAAACCGATACCAAGGAAGAGAAAAACATAATAAGGCTATCTTCTGGAAGCAATATTTGGTGGAAAAGAGTTTTTCCGATACTTGTGTCTATATTGCTATTAATTATTATCATTATTTGCATTTCGTCACCAATTTCAGAAGTATTACAGAACGGGTCGATAGCTCTTTTGCTTTTAGGATGTTTTATTTATTCTGTTTCTTGGAAAACGGTCTATTGGACGATGGTAGATGAAGTATGGGAGGGTAGCTCATTATTATTATTAAAAAATGGCGATGATAAGGATAACGTCCCATTTAGTGAAATAGAAAAGATTAACTACTCAGAACTCAATCCGCGTCAAAAAAAATCGGCCCATATATGGTAACAATAAAATTGAAAAAAGCATGTAAGTTCGGAACCGAAATCCGTTTTTGCGCCAAGTATAATATTTATAAGCTTTTGGTAGAAAACCAAGATATTCTGAATCTATTGGATAAAGCCCGCTCAGGAGAAATTCCGGATTGGAAATACTTAAAAGATTGACAAAGCATAAATTGCATAAGAAAGCGCAAAATTTCAGAAGACCTTTTCAACGGATCAAATAAAAGTTGGTTTGTTGCTCCAAGGTGTTTTTAGCAGGAAGAGAAATTCCAACAATGAGGGTGATAATAGTGGAAATTCCAATTTCGCCCACGGGTTTTGAAAGCCAGAACTTATCCGTCGAAACCGGCGGCATATTTAAAGGTTCCAAGGTTTTTCAAAACGGGATTGCAATTGAAAAACATAATAGGCGATTTGTGTTTTCTACCTAATGTGAGCGTTGCGGGAGTGGGCGAGCGTCTGCCAGAGGCAGACATAGCCGCCCACTTCCGCAGGAAGGGGTGAGCCAAAGACCCCGCAGCCCGGCTTTGCGGGCGCGGAGGCTTTGGCCAGGGGAAACCATTGTAAATGGTTTCCCCACCGAAGGCTGATAGCATAGTTCCCCCGCCAACCAGAAACAGCCGTCTGACTCGTCGGACCAGTCTGACCAGTCCGACAGGTCCAACTTGTCCGACAGGTTGACCCGCTTGCACGAGTAAAATGCTACCCTTAGCCCCAGCTGTAATAAATAAAAAAGGAGACCCCGCATTTTATGGCAAGGTCTCCCTGATCGTGTTTCCTGCCGGTTTCCCTGTGCAGGAGTCCCAGTTGATTGGGAAGGGTTTTGAATTGCAGGCAGCCCTTACGGCTGCCTGCTCATGATTATATAATTTCCGGCGGCAATAGGTGTCAATAAAAAATAGTGTCATGCCTCCGGCAGTTCTTATTCCCGGCTACCGCGTTATATTGACCGTCATGGTCTTTTCAAAACCCGCCGTCTTCATGCCGACCAGGTACGCTCCCTGCGACAGGTTCATCTTATTGAGCTGCACCGAATGGCTGCCGGCCGTTTCCGACCGGTTGAAATCGAGCACGACTTTTCCGCTCATATCATAAAACGTAATCTCGACCGGAGCCGCCTTCGACAAAACGTAGTCAAGGGCATTCCCCCTCAGAGAAAGCTGCGGGCGCAACGCCGTTAAAGCGGCTTTCAGGGTACTCACCGTGCCGAAGGAAAGCAGGGTTGAAGGGGTTGACTGGTTCTGGTAGGCCAGAGCGATCCAACTCGGACTCCATGCCACATTGGCAATCTGGACTTCCTGGATGGATCCTGCCCAGTACACTGGAGTTCCCCCTGTCTGGAACGCATCGGCTCCCATGGTAAACGACAGGCTGTCGACTCGGGAGGTTGCGGTCGTATTGTTGGGATCTCCGGTTGTCCCTGACAGGACACCGTTTATATACACATTATTGCTCGTGGCGGTGGTACCGGTGTCCTGGAGCACCCAGACGACATGGGTCCAGCTGCCCGAACTGATATTGTAATCGCAACGCTCGAAACCTGCGGCTCCCTCTTCGTCGTTGAACCGGAGGTCGCCGGCGGTAGAGCCATTGTACACCCAGCCGTAGGATCCGGTCCAGGTTCCAATGGACCCGGTGTTGATTTTTCCCAGAATTGCCTGGCCTGCGTCGGAATTGGTTGGATTGATCCAGGCCGAAATCGTAAGAGGTCCGCCCTGAGGGAAAATAAGGGACGAACTGGTACCTCCGGAATTATTGGCGGTGAAGTACTGGCTGGCCCCGTCGAAACTCTTTGCTATGCCGGCGCCGACCGGTGATCCGAGGGACAATGCAGGCGATGCGCCGGGAGCGGGGACCAGGTCATGGCCGCTTTGCGTTGCATCAAGTTCATTGGTACCGGTATCGGCACTCATATGCCAGACTGCGCGATAATTGAATCCGGCGGCGGTATCGAACGTCGCGCTCGGGTTCTGGTCATCGGCTGCCGAACTGTTGCCCCAATACATCATGATTGTGGTTTTTGCCGGATTGGCGGCAATGCTCGGAACTAAAACCCAGAATTCGGCCGTCTTCGCGGTGGGATTATAGCTTTGGCGCTGAAAGGGAAGGTCCGTTGTCCCGCCCAGGGTGGCAAATCGAATATCATACCCGTTGGACTTGCTGTTAGCAAATACCGAGGCATTTGCGGAAGTCAGGTAAACAAGGACAGGAAAATTAGTGACGGCAGCGGTGACTCCGGTTCCCGGATTTATAGCGATCTGCTCGTTATACTTCCAGGCGGAATAATTTGTGCACCATGCCGATTGCATAAGCCCGGCAGCAAGCAGGGCCGTAACCGGCAGCTTTCGTACGAATCGATAACACACCGTACCATTGATGACATTTGTTAGAACTTCCGACATTTTATTCCGGAACATTTGTTCTCCCTCCGCAGAAGTTTTTCAAGTAGTTGTTCAGAAAATTTGCCGACATCATCAGGTTGATTATGCTATGATTTTGAATATCCCTTCTTTATACCTCCTTTTCATTGGCTGGAAACGAGTCGATTTTCTTGACCGATTCCAAACGGTTTTGGGAAGAAGTTTGTCACGTTACGATATGAATAAAGTATTTATAATATACTGCCGGATGCTTGGGGTTTCAATATTTTTGTAATGCGATTGAGGTTCCCTCGCCTCAGCAGTAACTCCGGAAATTAGATTAGATATGAGGAATCCTTAAACCAAAGAATAAGCCATAGCTGATGCAAATATTGAGAATTCCTGAATGATCCCATCGAATGGGGTCCCCGGAGACAATTTCCGGCAGATCCAACCCCCGGCTCCGCCATGTAATCTTTTCGGCATATCCCTGACCTCCCGCAATCGCGACATACTATTCGGCGTGCTCCTGGCGGTCCTCACCTTCCTGGCCTACCAGCCTGCCTGGAACGGTACGCCGGTTCTGGACGACAGTGAATTTATCGTCAAGCCGGGGGCCCATACGCTCCACCGTCTTATCGTGTACTGGACCCAGCCCGGAGCGACCTTTGAGTACCTTCCGGTTCTGTTCAGCTCATTCTGGGTTCAATACCTGCTCTGGGGAAGTTCCCCCCTCGGCTATCATTTGACCAATGTGGTGCTGCATCTCATTGCCGTTTTCCTGCTTCTAATCCTGCTGCGCCGGTTGCAAGTCAAGGGAGCCTGGCTCGCTGCAGCGATTTTTGCGCTGCATCCGGTTCAGGTCGAATCGGTGGCCTGGATAGCCGAACAGAAGAACACCATGTCGACGGTCCTCTTTTTTGGCGCTTTATTATCCTGGCTTGAATTCGACCGGATACGCAGCCGGAGGCTCTACGCGCTGGCTCTCTTTCTTTTCGTACTGGGCATGCTGTCGAAACCCTCGGTATTACCGCTGCCGGCAGCGGCGCTTGCTCTCATCTGGTGGAAGCGGGGAAGCCTCGAATGGAAAAGGGATCTCATGCCGTTTGTTCCATTCCTTTTCGCCGGGATCTTCCTCAGCATTATAACCGTTGTTCTTGAGATTACCCATCTGAAAGCGAAGGGAGCTGCATTCGCCATTCCGCTTGCCGGGCGATGCATCATCGCCGGCAAGGTCTTCTGGTTTTACCTTGCCAAGATCTTCCGGCCGGATCGCCTGACGGCCATGTACCCCCGCTGGAACCCCGGCATCGGTGCCGCGTGGCAGTTCGTTTTTCCCGCTGCCGCCCTGCTCTGCGGAGCGGCGCTCTGGATGCTGCGGCGCCGTCGGCCGGAACTCCTGACTACCTATATTTATTATGCCGCCATGCTTACCCCGGTTATGGGTTTTGTCAATATCGCCTGCTTCAGATATACCTTCGTTGCCGACCGCTGGCAGCACCTTGCCTGCGCCGGACCCATCGTGCTGGCATCTTCCTGGCTTGCGGTTCTGATGGAAACCCGGAACATCCCGTTACGCCGGCTGGTCCAGGTTTTTTCGGCGGCAATAGTCCTTTTCTTCGGCATCGTATCATTTGAACAGGCAGGGATGTACAAAAGCGGGGAGGCCTTCTATCGGGGCATTGTCGCACGGAATCCTTCGGCCGGGATGGCCTGGAATAACCTTGGTGTCGAACTCCTGCAGCGAGGGGCTTCGGGCGAGGCCGCCGTCGCATTCCAGAAAGCAATTGACAACAACTACGACGATGCTTATTTCAATTTCAGCATCCAATATTATTTCGATAACGGGCGCAGGCTGATCCAGGCTGGCAGGAGGGAGGAGGCAATCGCCCTTTTCAGGAAAGCGGTGCAGTTTTATCCCGGAAATTCCCCGGCATATGAAGTTCTCGGCAGCCTTTATGCGCAGGCCGGGAATCCGGATGCGGCAATTGATAATTATCGGAGAGCGGTTGCAATTGCTCCGGCCACCGAGGTTTATCGACGAACTCTCGGGATGGCGCTGATGAAATCCGGACGCTTTGGCGATGCTGTCGATCAGTTTAAAGCGGCGGTGGAAGCCGATCCCGGCAACCCTTATTGCCTGGCGAACCTGGCAGAGGCGTATTTCCACCTGGGGAAGCAGGCGGAGGCGGTCCGGCTTGCAGGGCAGGGTTTTGAACTGGCCCGGCGCGAAGGCGAGAATAAAATCGCCGCAGAGCTCCACGATCAGGTGGAACTCTACATATCAGTGCATGACAAAGGGACTATCGGCAAATAGCAACGGCGCGTCCGCCTGCGGCGGCTCCGCCGGTCGATTCCTCTTATGAGGCAAGTATTCCGGCGGCGGTTCGCGCAACCGATTCCAGGATGGCGCTGTTGCGGTTCACCTCGCTTTGCGGACCGGCCCCAACGGCGCGAATGGGATAGATTTCGGAAAACCCCAGCCTCTTGAACATGTTGGTATGTCGCAGGACGATATCGGCATACATGGCTTCATCAGGATTTCCCTGCGAGAGAATGAAAACCAGTTTCTTA
The DNA here is from genome assembly GCA_963803935.1 of uncultured Fibrobacterota bacterium. Lineage (GTDB taxonomy): Bacteria > Fibrobacterota > Chitinivibrionia > Chitinivibrionales > Chitinispirillaceae > BOG-1184. Next base: position 23,336 of record CAWDOZ010000159.1, read on the forward strand.
CCTGGATTAAGGCGGCCGGGCAGGGGGTTTGTCCGGAAATCGGGCTTGAGATACGAGTAGCAGCGATCGATAAAACCTTTCATCTGTCCGGTAACTTCCCACATGTAAATCGGCGAAGCGATGAGGACGACGTCCGAAATCGTGATCTCTTCGAGGACGGGGCTGAGATCGTCCCGGACAACACAGGTTTCGGAGGCGGTTTTACACGCCATGCACGCCTGACAACCGCGATACGACATCCTGTTGAGCTCGAAGATCCGGGTTTGCGGGCCGGCCTTCTGCAGGCTCTCCAAAACCATGGCGACAATCGTGGCGCTGTTGCCCTTTGTTCGGGGACTTCCCAGAACGGCGGTAATTTTCATGATTATTCCTCCCGTTGATACAATATCGCTGAATCCCTGAAAATTACCATTTTGAGCACCGTGCCGGGGAATTCTATGCGCCGGCGGCACTCCCTATTTATATTATTTCATAATTCCGGCCGACTGGACAGGCAAAACGAGCGCAGTTCAGGCTGCTTCGGGGAGCTTCAATCTTTCGTTCATGCAGAATCCGGCGCCGTAAAAATCTTCCCTCAGGGGGTGGATGCTGTAACCGTGACAGGGCATGAATATTGCTTTTGCAGTTTATTGAACCTTCTAAAAAGGGAGGACCTATGAAGTCAGTAATTCGTGTTCAACTTTTTTTATTCCTTGCAATTGCGGCGATTTCAGGGCAAGTCAGGACAGCTTTGAACGATGCGCCAAACAACTGCTACTACACGATTGAATTCCAGAAGCCGGCCGACGGTGCTGCCGACCTCAGGATACATTTCTCGTCGCTTGTTTCACCGGACCAGGTACAATCGATCCTCAGCCAGGAGCTGAGGCAGGCGGCGGCCTTTTCAGGCCGCCGTACCGATATCATGGGAGTCGCCCTCCTCAATGAAGCGCGCCTGCCCCTGCCGGACGGTACTGCCTTTATGGTCTATAATGCTTCCAGTGACCGGATTGAAAGCGGCAAGCCCTACGTATCGTCGAGGCCGATGCCGTCATCATCCGGGGCAATCGGGGTGTCGCTCGATATTGCCATGCAGGTCGATACCAAGGGGCAGCTTCGTATGGTGGGGAAAACCAACCTTCCAAGCGGCATGGCCGGTGTTCTGGAGCTCAAAAGCCCGGCGCTTTCATTTTATGACTGCGACAGCGTTGTGGTATCGCACGGCGAATTTGTATCGAAATGGTTTTCGGCGCACTACCGGCCCCTGCCCAGAGGCGCCTATTCGTTCTGCTTCCTGACGCCGCCCCCGGGTGCTCAGCCACAGAAGGTTCAGGCGGTAATCGGCAAAAACGGGGAAAACCTGAGCGGACCCTATGTCATCGACCGGCTGGCCGATAATATTGTCAAGTACGAAAATACCTTTGAATTGAAATGATACTGTCTGTTAATCGGCGGCGCTGCGGATTTTAACGGCGCGGCTGAACAGCCGGGAGAAGAGCTTCGAGCGGTTCCTGATAGCCCACTGCTCCAGCAGGAGATCTCCCTTCCCGGCCGGTCGCAGGACGATCGTGCGCGGGTCGATGGTCACCTTGACCGACGTAACATTCTGCAGGTGTTCGCGGTCGAGCGCGTCGGCGAGCCGCAGTAGTGATGTGAGCGCTTCCACGACTCTCCGGTCGACTTTAGAGAGTGCGGCAAAGGATTCGTGTCGCAGCGAAGGCTCGCTTTTCCGGTGATACCGGGCGATATCGGCAGCTATGCGCAATTGCCGCACGGCAAAACCCGGAATATCGCTGTTGAGTATGAGATAGTGCGAATGCTTGTGGTGCTTCTCGCGGCTGACGAACATTCCGATGTCGTGGAGGATTGCGGCGGCAAGCAGCAGCGGGCGATGTTCGGGGCCGAGCCCATGCACCTCCCGAAGCTGGTCGAAGAGCGAGAGCGCTATCTTGGAAACATGCATAGCGTGCTGCTCATCGAACTGGTACCGCCTGCCGACTGCCAGCGCGCCCGCGGAGATCTTTCGATCCATCTGGAGCGCATGGTCCTCCTTGCCCACGATCTCGTCCATGAGATCGAGCATGATCCCTTCCTTGAGCCCGACAAAGGGGACTATGAATCCGTTGACGTTTGCCATTTCAGCAAGCCGCAGAAAAACCATGGCAGCCGGGACAATGACATCCGCACGATCCGCATTCAGACCGAGTTTCTGGACGCGCTGGCGGTAGGTAAGCTTTGAAATCCGCATGACCAGGGACGATAGCTTTGCGGTGCTCAGGGTGGCCACGCCGTCCTTGTTCCGCGTCGATCCGGCGAGTTTCACGAGTGCCTCGATATTGCCGCCCGTTGCGATGAGCCCGTTTATCGAGCGGAAATATGCGGCGTGCGGGATGCGCAGGGTTGAAACATATTCCGTCAGGAGCCGCTGGAACAGGTTCCGGTCGTCTTTGATGCCGGTAAGCGATTCCGCCAGCCTGATTGCGCCCATTGCATGCGACTCGCTCCACAAAATGCCGGAATCGTCGATGAGCGACACCTCAAGGCTTCCGCCCCCGAGGTCGGCCATGATCCACTTGCCGTTCCCGAGGGCCAGGGCGTGTCGCACCGACCGGTGCGCGTATCGTGCTTCCTCGGACCCGGTGATGATGTGGAGCGATATCCCGGTTTCCTCCGTAACCCGCCTTGCAAACTCTTCGCCGTTCGCGCTTTCGCGTACCGCGCTTGTCGCTACCGCGCGATAGTGCCCGATGCGGAGCTCCTTCATTTGCCGCGCAAAACCCCTGAAGGCTGCAATAGCGGCATCCATTGCCCTGGGTTCCATGAGGCCCGAAATGAACACCGATTTTCCGAGGCGGACCGGCACGCGCTCCGAGGTGAGCGATTGCCATTGGTCGGGGCCCGAGAATTCGGCAGCTTCGAAGCGGATGCCGTTGGATCCGGTGTCGATGCTGGCGATGCGCAGGGGGAAGGATTTGTTCTTTTTCGTTTGAGCGTTCATGGGGGCGGCCCGATAATAATAGATTTTGGATGAGGCTTTAAAATTAATATACGCTCGGATGGTAATAAATTCTCTTTAATTTGGATGGCCGAGCCGGAATCTAAAAGAAAATTCAAATTCATTTGGATGGCTGAGCCGGAATCCAAAATATTAAAAACATTTAAATCTTTTTGGATGGCTGAGCCGAAATCTAAAAGCAAAAGAAAGATCAAATTCATTTGGATGGCTGAGCCGGGTCAACCCATTTTGTCCAACAGACAAAATGGACGGATTATTTATAGTTTCAATTGAACCAGCCGCACGAGGTGGGAGTGCTTCATAACAGGCACCCTGCGGCGGGGACCCACGAGGCCTCTGCGAGAAGCAAAAAAGACAGCCGCGAGTGAAATTTACCATAGCTATCAGATTCGACCAGAGACTTTTCCATGATATCTTTTCCCCTGTTTTTTCTACCAAATAGAGGCGTTGCGGAGGTACGCGAGCGCCTGATGAGCGAGAGCGAGGCAGGCATCGCCGCGTACTTCCGCAGGAAAGGGTGTGTCTGAAGACCAGCTTTGGGGGCTTCAGACAGGGGAAACCCGCATAGCGAGGTTTCCCCATCAAAGGCTTTTGATTTAAGCTGGATTCCCCCACCAGAGAAACAACTAAAAAACAATTCAATTCTCATAGCCCCCCCCCCCCGGTCAATCTTCCCCGCGTCTCAATATATTTTTATCGCAAACAAGCAAAAGGTGTTTTATACCGGTCCCTCATCCAAAAGATGGCGATTATAAGGGTTATGCGAAAAGAATTCCTGGTGTTCGGCAGCCCGCTCATCGGGCAGGAGGAGATCGATGAAGTTGTCGATACCATCCGCTCGGGCTGGCTCGGGACCGGTCCAAAAACGATCCGGTTCGAAAAAGAGTTTGCCGAGTACCTCGGCGTCAAACACTGCATAGCCGTGTCGTCCTGCACCGCCGCGCTGCACCTTTCCATGCTGGCCGCGGGAGTGGGGCCCGGCGACGAGGTGATCGTACCGGCCATGACCTTCTGCTCCAGCGCCAATGCCGTCATTCATGCCGGGGCGCGGCCGGTCTTTGCCGACATTGAACTCCCCGGGATGACCCTTGACCCCACCGATGTCCTGCGGAAAATCACTCCGCAGAGCACGCGCCATTCTGCCCGTGCATTTCCATGGCAGACCGGCGGACATGGATTCTCTTACCGCTATAGCGGCGAAGCATAACCTGCTTATCATCGACGACGCCGCGCATGCGATCGAGACGCAGTACCATGGAAGAAAAATGGGCCATTTCGGTGATGCGGCCTGCTTCAGCTTTTACATCACGAAGAACCTGACCACGGTCGAGGGCGGGATGGTGGCGACCGAACGCGATGACTGGGCCGAGCGGATCAAGGTGCTCGCGCTTCACGGGATGAGCAAGGACGCCTGGGCGCGCTACTCGGACAAGGGGTACCGCCATTACGAAGTCGTCGGCGCCGGATTCAAATACAACATGACCGATCTGCAGGCTTCGTTCGGCCTCCACCAGCTGGACAAAATAGAAGAAAATCTTCTTCGTCGTGAAGAGATCTGGCGGGCCTATTCAAATGCCTTTGCAAATCTTCCCCTGATTCTTCCGTCCGAGCCCCTCCCCGACACGCGCCACAGCCGCCACCTCTATGCTGTGCGGACAATGGCCGATACACCGCTTGACCGGGATGGTCTCATGGAAGAGCTTTACCGGCGGAACATCGGCACGGGCGTCCACTACACGGCGCTGCACCTGCACCGATTCTACCGGGAAACGTTCGGGTATAAGGAAGGGGATTTTCCGAATGCCGAGGCGGTGGGGGAAAGTACCCTGTCGCTGCCGCTTTCGCCAAAGCTGGGCGACGAGGATGTTGCGGATGTTATTGAGGCGGTAAAGAAAAGTCTTAATGGGTAAGAATTGTCTTCCTGGCTGAGTAGCGGCAATTAAAATAGCAATCGATAAAGCCGTCACCGCAGGCTAATCCTTTAACTCCATCTCTTTCGCGATCATCTCGAAATCCTCCCGGGGGATTTCAAAAAAACCGAATTTAAAGACAAACCCCCAGCTTTTCTTGTTTCTGATGAAGGTCATCTTCGGGATGAGCGGCACAACGTCCGCTTCCTTGCAGGGAAGGTAATCGACATTTCTGCGGTAGGCGATAAACCCGCCACCCATATCCCCCGAATAGACTTCTCCGTCTTTTACCCGTGCAATAGCGGTGAATTTCTTCAGGGGATCTTTTCCCTCAAAATGAATTTTCGGGGAGTAGAACAGGATCAAATCACCGGGCACCATTCTCTTCATGGGGGCGGCTTTGCCGTGATTGGCCTGGACGATGTTGAGCCGTTTCCCGATTTCCATATGGTCTTTTGACACGACGACAATCCAGAACTTTATGGGCCGTTCGATGTTCATAGGCTCCTCCTTTGACGGGATTCATGCTGCGGAGTAAACCAGCAATTCGCATGCCGGTAATTTATGGATAAAGAAGGGAGATGAGAAGAAAACTTGAATTGTCGAGGAAGAAGTGTTGCTTGTATCTTCGGTCCAGGTTTCTGGAATTGAACAGGTACAGCGAGCGCATTCCCCGGAGCTCTGCTCCGGGGTTAGCGAGCGCATTACAAATATTTCCTCTCCTATAGAAGATTCCCCGAAGCTCTGCTTCGGGGAGCTTCGATAGCAGCTTTTCTGGTGGGGGAACCGCTATGGCGGTTCCCCCTGGTCGGAGCCACGCAAAGCCGTGTCTCCGACGCACCCCTTCCTGCGGAAGGGGGAGGCGATGTTTGCCTTTGGCAAACGCTCTCCCCCTCCCGCAACGCCCTCTTTCAGGGTAGAAAACATACTAAAATGATAAGGATGAAGGCGGAAGGATGAGTGAGGAAAAAAGATTTTAACCTAAAATCAATTAGAGAGATTGCAGCGGATCGCCTGCGCAAAATACTTCAAAATATTTATTTTTTTT
>CAWDOZ010000160.1:0-5390 GCA_963803935.1 uncultured Fibrobacterota bacterium
CCCGCAAAAACTCTTTACAGTTCGCTGATTGCCCTACCTTCTGAACGAAGCGAAACTGCGCGAAGGCACGCAGGTGTGTGCCGCGCTCGACCTATTGCTTAGCAATACGTAACGAACCAGTAAGATGCCGGCAGGAAACTCATCGGGATGACGCGGCTTCGCTGTCGAGCCCCTCCTCGTTGCGCTTTGCGATGTCGCGGTAGGCGGCGAGAGTTGCGGCGATGTTGGACCTGAGGCTGTCGTGCTGGATGCAGCCGCAGTCGAATGCCGCCGGCGCATAGGTAAAATCACGCTTCACCTCGGCCCGGAAGAAGGACTCGGGAAGGGTGGTACGGAAAATGATGCGGATGTCTTCCGGAAGGGAGTTGACTATTGCAGCCGTCCGGACCCCGTGGCCGTAGCCGTGGTTGGTGACATAGTAGATGATGGTCATAGGAAGTTGTCAAAATGATAATGCAGGTTATGATTCGACCGGCTCACCACGAACGGCATTGTTTTTTATAAGTACCCGGTCGCCGTTTGTCCTGAGCGTGCCGAAAATCAAATATAGCACTACGACGGGCCGCCCCAATGAAAAAAGAGGAACGTTCGTTATGAACGCCCCTCTCAAAGTACCTCAAGCGAGCACGAACGACCGGTTTTACCCGGCTATAGCCGTCCGTTCCTTGATAGCAATCAGGCTCTTCATCACCTGGGATAAATCGACCGACCGGTTAAGACCACCGAATCCGTCGTGCAGAAGCCGATACAGCGCATAGAGTTCGTCATAGGTTTTTGTAGCCGCTCTATTCGGAACATAGGTGATTGGTTTGACCGACGTCATTGCCGCCTGCGCATCGGCGAAGGTAGCATAGCCGCCGTGTTTCTTACCCGCCACCACGGCCGCCGCAATAGCGGATCCCAGCGCGCAGGTCTGGGCCGAACCGGATACCAGCATGGTGCAACCCGTGACATCGGCATAGATCTGCATGAACATCGGATTTTTCTCGGCAATGCCGCCGCAGCAGACGATGCGTTCTACGGGAACGCCATATTCCTTGATTCGTTCGATGATTGCCCGGGCGCCGAATGCCGTGCCTTCAATGAGCGCCCGGTAAATCTCGGCAGGGGTCGTGTAGAGCGATTGTCCGATAAGAAGCCCCGAGAGACGGGGATCGACCAGGATGGTCCGGTTGCCGTTATTCCAATCGAGCGCGATAAGCCCCGATTGACCCAACGCCAGCTCGCTTGCCTGCTGGGAAAATACGGCATGATGCGATCCGTCGTTTGCGCACACTACTTCGACGAACCATTTGAATATGTCGCCCACAGCCGACTGCCCCGCCTCGACACCGAAAAATCCCGGGAGAATCGATCCCAGCACGGTCCCGCAGATACCGGGAATCTCGCCTTTCTTGTGCTCCTGCGAGACCACGGTGCAGTCGCAGGTCGACGTGCCGATGATCTTGACAAGGGTGCCTTCCGCAACTCCGGCTCCGATTGCCCCGTAATGCGCATCGAATGCTCCGATGGCAAGGGGAATGCCTGCCGGCAACCCGAGCTTCGCCGCCCATTCGGGGCAGAGCGTTCCGGCGGGCGTTGCCGCGTCGTATGCCGTTGCAAAAAGCCGGTCGCGCAGATCGGCAAGCTTAGGATCGAGCCCGGCCAGAAACTCCTTGTCGGGCAAACCGCCCCAATCCAGGGAAAACATCGCCTTATGTCCTGCGGCGCAGATCCCCCGTTTTATGGCGGCGGGGTCCTTGATGCCTGCGAGGAGCGCCGGAACGAAATCGGCGAGTTCGACCCATGACCATGCCGCATCGAACACTTCGGGAGCGGCATTGAGGCAGTGCCAGATTTTCGCCCAGAACCATTCGGATGAGTAGGTTCCGCCGTACCGTTCCACATACCGGGGAGCGGTGGTACGTGCATATTCGGTAATGCGTGCAGCCTCATCGGCAGAGGTGTGATCTTTCCAGAGCCATGCGTGAGCGTCGAGGTGTTTTTCCCAGCGAGGGTCGAGCGCGAGCGGGGTATTGTTCCGGTCAACCGGTATCGGCGTCGATCCGGTCGTATCCACCCCGATGCCGATCACCCGGTCGGGAGAAAAACCTTCGTACTTCTTCGCCTGTCGCAGGGCATTGACGATCGTTTCTTCGACACCTGCGATGTAGTCGGCAGGATTCTGGCGGGCGAGCCGATGATCGCTCTCATCAAGCATGACTCCCTGATGGCCCGAAGGATAATCGAAAACATGCGATCCGATCTCGCGACCGTTGGCGGTGCTGACGACAATCGACCGGACCGAATTGGTTCCGTAATCGACGCCGATGGTGAAATGCTCTGTCATGGCCTCTCCACTCTATCCCGGGCCGGTGCCCGCAGTTTTAAACCGGGTCTTGTTGTACCAGTAGCGTCCACAACCTTGGACTATTTTCAACGTGTCACTTTGTTACTTCCTGCTTTGCCCCTGCCCGTAATACGCTCCCGTTCCATGCTTCCGGAGAAAGTGCTTCTCCAGGAGCTCCTTCCGGATCGGCGGGACTCCCCGTTGACGGTGAGCGCCCGATAAGCCATCTGCGCCACGAGTTCGAGCGCAAACGCGTTTTCAACGGCCTTGGCGCCCGACGGCCCCCAGGCAAAGGGACCATGGCCGTGCACCAGCACCGCCGGGATGTCCTGGTAGCGAAGATCCTTGAACCGTTCGACAATCACCTTCCCGGTTTCAAGCTCATACTGCCCGCGAATTTCCTCGGGGGTCATGGGACGGGTTACCGGGACTTCGCCGAAAAAATAATCGGCATGGGTGGTTCCCATGCAGGGGATTCCCCTGCCCGCCTCGGCAAAGCCGGTTGCGAAAACGGAATGGGTGTGGACCACAGCCCGGATTTCAGGGAAGCTGCGGTAGAGCCGGCAGTGAGTCGGCGTATCCGACGAAGGGTTCAGGGAACCCTCGACCCGCATGCCGTCGAGATCCACCAGCACGATATGCTCCGCCTTCATATCGGCATACAAACACCGCTCGGCTTTATCGCCACGACGCCGCTTTCGCGGTCAATGACGCTGACATTGCCGAACGTCAGATTCACAATCCCGTATTTGGGCAACTGGATATTCGCTTCGAGTGATTCCTGCTTCAGAGTTTCCAGCATGGGTTCCTGCCTGCCGAAAGGGGACAAAAGACTTCGTTTGAACGGAATACCTTAAGGAAATTGCCCGAGTACCCCTGCATGCCCGGTTCGGTCGTTATGGCATCCCTGCAGCGGCCGATAACCGAATCGCAGGAGGCAGCTGCGTGCACCGGGAGGCGGCGATAGCCGCCATTCCTGCAATTTTTGCCTTGCAGGAATGGCCCATGACCCGCTATCGAATACGCATAAGGCGCTTATTGCCTCCGGTATCCGGTAATTTATTTACCCAGCGTTACCGATGCGCTCTCCTCGATCCCGGCGTTCTTGAAGCTGACGATATACCGGCCGGAGGCAAGATTATATCCGTTGAGCGCTATTGAGTACTTCCCGGCAGCCTGGGTGCGGTTAAGCATCAGGGCTGTCCGACCGAGCATATCCTTGAAGGAAAACTCGACCGGTCCGGCAGTTTTCACCGAGTAGGAAATAATACCATTCGCCACCGAGAAACAGGTCGGCCTGATGGCCTCCGGCGCCCCGGGAAGGACCGCGCTCGCACCCGTCGTGAAGGACCATACCTGCGACCACGGGCCCGCCCCTGCGTTCGCATTGGCCGAATTGACACGCCAGTAATAGGTTGTATTCCCGGCGGTGAGGGCCGGTGCGAGCATGGTCGTCGCGAGACCGCCCTTGCTGCCGTAAACGGTTACCGCAAAGGTGGAGCTGGTGGAAATCTGCACATTGTAGCCCGTGGCGCCCGGTGAGGCCGCCCAGGCAAGAGTACTTGAACTGGTCTGGCCCGTGTCGCCGTTGACCGGCAGCTGGAGCGTGGGCGCGACCGGCGGGGTCGGAAGAGCCTGGCCGTAGAGCAGGTTCATGACAAACCTGCGCGGGACTTCGATGACATTGCTGTGGTTATAATAAAAGTTTGAATTTCCCGCCATAAGAGTTGCCGAAGGAGCCCACGGATAACCGGTGGTGTCGATATTGCTGGTTTTCACCATGCGGTAGGTTGAATTAAATTGGTTAAAAGGATCGAAGAATAGATGGAATTGCCCCCCCTGTTTGACAAGGGTCGGTCCTTCGGCCTCCTGGATACTATCATAGGTACATGACCTGGACATGGTCGTATCGTTGCCGAAAAGATCCGGCCCCTTGAACGGACCGCTCGGCGCTTTGGAAAAAGCGAGATGGACATTTTTCGATTGGGTCGCGCCGGTGCTGTTGCGCTCATCCTTGAAATCCATCACATAGCTGTTGGGGCCGAGTTTCATCATATCGGCATCGATAACCGTGAATTTCGGGTAAAAGAGCAATTTGGGAGTAGTAAATTTCGTAAAGTCCTGGCCAGGAATGTCGGAATAAAAAATTTCTTTATCCCCGCCGCTGGTGATGGCCGTTGCCCAGTAAATCTGCCACTCACCCTTGATATCATCCCAGAATATCTCCGGCGCCCAGCAGCAGTAACAACCAGGAATAGCGGCCCCTACATTGAGCGCGACTTCCTTGCCCCAGTTAATAAGATCCGAGCTGGTATCCCAGCCGATGGTGGTTCCCACCCAGGAAATCGTCCAGACGAAGTTGAACTTATTATTCGTGGAGTCGAATTCGATCATCGGGTCGCGCATGAGTTCGGTCCCATCGGCGCCGGTAAGGGTAGGAGCAAGAAAAACTGCCTGGTTGTTGTAATACTCCCAGTTTATGCCGTTGGAATCGGAGCTGAAAGCGAGACGGGCACCCACGCCCTCCTGGGTGCTGATGAAATAGGTCATCATCCAGTAATGCTGCTGCGTGGTGTCGATCTGGGCATTGGCGGCGGCAAAAAGAGATCCCGCGACCAGAAACATTTTAACCAACTTCATTGACTTTCTCCTTTAAACAATGGTGAATTCTGTTAAAAATCGTAGCCGAGCTTCGCTATATAGTAATAATCACCGGGTTTCGTCAGCGCAGCCAGCATTCCATAGGTTGCCTGGCTGCCATAATCGCCGCCGAATTCGTACCGATAATGATCCCTGGCTACCTGAGCCGTTATGTTAAAGTGGTTAAGGATCGTTTTCTTGGCATAGACGCTCCATTTCCAATGGCCTGATAAACTGTCTGAATAATCGGATAATTCAATTCCCTTGGGATTATTATTGCTCTCGGTGATTGTATTCAAAGGGGTCGGCACACCATTAACCACAATTGCCGACATATCATCAGGATAGGGGCTTCCATAGTACTCTCCCTCAACACTTAATACATCAAGCAATTTGAAGGTGGGAACATTAAAGCCAAACA
>CAWDOZ010000161.1:0-5486 GCA_963803935.1 uncultured Fibrobacterota bacterium
GCCGGGTGCAGACCTCGCGCAGCTTTCCCAGCCATACGGTATAGGCGGCGCGATTGAACTCGGTGCCGCGGCCGCCGTCGACGAGCGTGGAATTGCCCGGAGCGGCGGCGTTCGGGTGTAGTGCCTGCAGCGGATTGACGAGCACGCAGGCGATGTCGCCGCGGCTGCGCAGCACGCGCAGCGCCGCCTCGTCCATATCCTTGAGCGTGTAGGTTTCGCGGGCCGCGAGCGGATTGCCGACGCCGGGTTTTGAAACAAGCTTCAGTACATTCACCGACAGTACATGCACCAACGCTTCTACACCGGCTAATCGCCGTGTTTTTCAGTTTTTCCACCAGTTTTACCCCCCTCACTTAGTAGATTCCCAGTGCTAGTACTGATTGCCTTAGTTGCTTTAGCGGCTTAAAAATGCCTGTACTCTGGCCGGTTTCGGTCAGCACGGAGACCGCCCCGGCAACGCCGAACGGGTGCTTCGCCTGGGGCGGGCGAGGTTCTACGATCGCGCCGTGTTGTGCGTGTGAGGGGCTGTGCCCCTGCTGATGATTTCGGCGAACAAGGTGACTTTTATGTGGTTCACGCAATCCGGCGGAACGAACGAAGGCGAAGCGCTTGCGCCAGCCATAGCAAAGACCGCCACAGCCGTGAACCCCGTTTGCCTCCGCCCGGCACTGCGCGGCTCGCATGGCGTTCAATCAGTTGGAAGCTGCTGGCGTCTGTCCTTCTATCGCTTTCGCCGTGGTCTTCGGTTTTCGCGCAAATTCGCGCGATTCAGGAAGGCGGACGCACGGTTTTCGTCAACGATGCACCGTCGCCTCGAGACCCGCCAGCCATGCCGCGGACGGCAATCGGTCTGCCTACGAATACTGGAGCAACACGGAGCGGCGCTGGAAGCCTCTGCCACCGGCATCCTTGATCTGCTGCGGCGTGCGCGAGATGCAGCCGCCGAAGTGCAGACCTTCGCAAAGGCAGCTCCCGAGACAAAATCTGCGAGTGAGACGCCTGTGGCGACCAGTCCGAACTCGCAGCGCCAAGCGGTGAGCCATCGTTCCAGCTCTGCCGAGATCGACAGCATCATCGAAGAAGCTGCCGCGCGGCATCATGTCGATCCGAACCTCGTTCGGGCTGTCATTAAAGTCGAATCAAACTTCAACCCTGCGGCGGTTTCGCGCAAGGGAGCCATGGGATTAATGCAGTTGATGCCTGCCACGGCGCGGAAGTTCAACGTCAGCAACCCGTTTGATCCGCGGCAAAACATGGATGCCGGGGTCCAGCATTTAAGGCGGCTGCTGGACGACTTTGGCGGCAACGTAGGTTTAACTCTGGCGGCCTATAATGCGGGAGAGGGAGCAGTGACCCGCAATAACGCAATTCCGCCATACTCAGAGACGCGGCGCCACCTGCGTCAGTTCAGGGGATTGTATAACGGTGAGACAAGCACCCTGATTTCGTCGTCGGCGCCGATTCGTGTGTCGCGCGATGCCTTCGGCGTGCTCACCATCACCAACGCGGAGAGCAATACGATGAATGAAGCGCGCCACCAACAGCACAACGTCAGATTGCTCTTGCTCGCATGTCTGCTTGGTTGCCCTTGTGCATTCACACATCCGGGTCCATAGCCGGCGCCTGGAGGCGGCTGGTTAATATCCAGCAATTGAAGTTGGTGAAGATCATGGTTCCCAACATACGCAATCTGAAAAACGACCTTATCGCTGAGCTCCTGCTGGATATTCAAATTCCATTCTTGCGTGTTGTGCTCTGGGGATTGGTGCCGAACGGCTCCACACAATTGAATGGCGGCTGGGGCGCGCCCGTCGGCCGAAGGTTGCCACGCCCACCCCGAAGGGGAGGGAAGCGACCTGGGGAGCGGGAGGGGGAGGGGGAGGAGGAGGGATCGGCACGATCGTGTAACCAGCCGTCGGCCCTATGGGAGGGGGACGCGAGGCCTTCTTCGAAGTTATTGAGTGGGATCGTACGTAAGAAATTCCGATATGTGGTCGAACATGATTCCCAGGACCATGGGGGCGGGGTGGCGAATGTAGAAACTTGCCGGATCGGTGAGGAGGATGTCCTTGATGCGGGCGATTGATTTATCCGATGCATTGATGCCCACATAAAGGGCGGTGTGCATTGCCAGGAAGGCTGCGAGAATAAATGCGCCGTGACGTGCCGCGTTACGCGATGATCCGATGTCAAACAGCCGGAGAAAGAGCAGCATCAGCGCCACGGGGCCGATGATTCCAATAACCGAATAGATATCCGCATCGCCGCTTCCGAGGATCTCATTGAAGACAAGCAGGCCTCCGGCAACGATTGCCCATTCCACCGCAAGAAACCGGGCCATGAGGTCAATTTTGGCCCGCTTACGGTAAGCATAGAGGAGCAGTGCGGGAAACAGAATTGTACCCGCGCCGAGCGCAAGAGTTGTTCCGTTGAAGTACTCCCACAGCCGCCGCGCCGAAAAGAGCGTCATGGGATTATCCGCATTGGGAAAAATAGGCAGGCAGTCGAATTCGATGATCCTGCGGGCAGGGTACCAGGCCAGGCAGGCAGCCGCAATCAGGCACAGCCCGATAAACCATGGCTTTTTAAGCAGCGGTCTTTCGGCCGACCATTTGATCCACAGAATGAAGATAAACGCGGGAACGAAAAATAGCCCGGCGAGGCAGAAGGCAATGGCACAGAGCAGCGTAAGCGCGGGAACTATCGCCGGCCACTCTCCCTTAACATACCGAATTGCTGCATGAAGATGCAGGGTAAGCAGGACATAGACCGGGGCGGTGATCTCCAGGTAGCCGAAAAAAAGCTGCACAAGGGGAGATGCCGCCATGGCGGCGAAGATCGCGGTTTTGCGAAAGGGGCTGTTCCCGAGCGAGTCGGCCATTGACAAGGCGCAATAGACATACACGGCGCCGCAGATATTGGTTGCCAGAATAAGCGCCTGGGTGCCGCTGAGCCTGAGCAGTGCGTGCAGCGCACGGTAAAAATAGTGGAGCACAAAAATGGTGCCGGAATCGTGCCAGATGAAATTGTTATGGACGATATCGTTGACGCGAACAAAGTTATCGCCAAGGAGTCCGTATTTACACCGGAACACTCTGAAAATGACAATCGAAAGCAGGGACATTGCAATAAAAAGCGTTTGCTTTTTTCGGGTGCGGGATATTTCCCGGTACAGGATTCGACCGCCCCGGGCTGCGAACGCGCTTACTGGCGGGAGGCAGGCAATAAGGAGAACGGCATAGATGGCGATCCGCCAGGGAACCGGATAATACAGGGCAAAATGGAATCCCCAGGTGCGGGTAAAGATGAAATCGGGCTTTAAATGCCCGGGAAATACGAAGACGAATAAATAATTTATGGCGACCATAATCGCCGCAGCGATCGAAAAAATAAGCTGCGGATTATAATCGGTTGATTTATTCCCGGGTGCAATGGAGCCGTTTTTCATGGTGTTTTACCGCTACCGCACAATGCCGGTAATTGCAAATAATTGCTGCATTGCCGAAACTGATCCCCCGGCTTCGCCGCCCCCTTATTAGGGGGGACAGGGGAAAAAAATATTTTACAAAATTTCTTTACTCATCTTTAATTTTTCAAATCGTACAAAAATATGCTGTACCCTATCTTAGCAACCGGAACTTTACTTTTCAGCATCTCATAGGTCCTGTGGTTGTCAAAATAAACCCCTTGTAAATTTGTAGCGCTGATGGCGACGTAGTCGTGCATCGTCACCTCGCTCTTTCCCGGCGTCGGGTTGTTGAGCACGAGGCTTGGCAGCCAGTCGTAGGCTATGCCGTAGCGGTCGGGAGTATCGGACCCGAAGTAGCTCAGGCAGACCCTCGGAATGTTATGCTCACGCATGTACCTGCCCAGGCCTTTGAGGTCCTGGCCCCAGTCGAGGTTGGAATCCACGAGATACTTGTACCCGTTCCCGGGTCCGCCGGCGATTTCGTTGAAGTAGGCGAGGAAGTGCGGCTGGATAAATATGGAGGCGCCGATATACCAGAGCGCAAGAAGCCCGCAGGGAATAGGCCCGAATTTTGTGGACAAAAGCGAAGATATCCCTCCTGCGGCAAAAACGAAGAGAAAGGGGTAGATCGGCAGGAGGTAGCGCAAGCCGATGGCTTGAGAATTTACGCTGAAAAATATGAAAATGGCCGCGGCGGGGAGGAGGAGGAAGAGCTCCGGCATCCGGTTTCCCTTGAAAAACCTCCTGCAATAAAAGAACAGTGCTATTACAAGGGAGAGTATCGCTGCGAGCGGCGTTTTGAGGAGGAATGCCACGGTGTAGTAGTACCACCATCCGCTGCGCGAATAGTCGCCGTTGAGAAAACCCCACTGGCCCTGGGCCGCATGCTCCTGCTGGAACCGGATTCCGGCAAAGTAGGGTTCCAGATTTCCGCGGTAGCCGATTAAAAGCACTGCAAATGCGACCGCTCCGAGAATGAGGCAGTTGCGCAGGGAGAGCGATTTGAAGCGGGCGAACCAGAGCAATGCAAGCGCGGCGCAAACGGGAAGGAGCAGTACCGCGGTAAACTTTGCAAGCAGGGCGAGGCCGAGAGCGGCACCGGCGACGACGGCGGTTGACCAGCGGTTCAAGATGAGCATTTTCCGGAAGTAATAGAGTGTGATGAACGAGAATGTCGTGACGACAATATCGGGCGTGATGAGCCGGGCATGGGCCAGAATATTCGGACAGAAGGTGCAGAGCAGCGTTGCGGCAATTGCCCCGGAGCTCCCGTAGAGCTCGTAGCTCCAGGAAAAGACATACCAGCACAGGATGAGCGCAACGAGCACCATCATGAGTCGCGAAAGCGTTAAAAGCCGGTCGTCCCGGTTGAGCGGGCTGGACAGGAGCGCCTGCCCTCGCCCGATATCCGCGGTCATCCTGAAGAGCGGCGCCTGCCCGGTTGCCGGGTCGTGATGCCAGAGCGCGTCGTCGGTGGGGAAAAAGAGTAACGGAAGGCTGCTCAGGTAAAACGAGAGCGGAGGGTGGAGAATGCACCCCTCTGCATCCCAGCGGCCGGTTTGCAGAAGATATTTGCCCATGCCGAAATAATGCGTCTCGTCCCAGGGGGCCACCTCTGGCTTCAGCGCCTGACGGGTCGCACTCGACGACGGTTTCATCGACGACGACCGCTATATACTCCTTGCGGCGGAGTGCAGAGAGAGCCTGCTAGGGTCCTTTGATTACTTTATTATCAAGACCCAATTGTGTGGCAATCGTCTGAAGCACAATTCCGTGCGCCTTCCATTCCTGTAACCATCAGAATACTCATCACACATCCTCCTTTGGATGTTGGCCACACCTTCAGTAGAGGCAATGGCGAATTTCAATTTTGTTGTCGGGTCAAAGTGGAGCTGGTGGCCGCTCGCTACTCATCCTGCATGGGATCCGCGATGCCGTACTCTTTGAGCTTGCGGTAGAGAGTTGTCTTACCGATGCCGAGGAGTTTGGCGGCTAGAAGCTTGTCCCCGTTCAAGGT
>CAWDOZ010000162.1:0-3073 GCA_963803935.1 uncultured Fibrobacterota bacterium
CGATGAAATTATGGAGGCACAATTCAGTTTTTCCAAAAGCCTTCTCCCGGTCAATGGTATCGGTATAGCGGTAATAGGTTTCAAGGAAGGTTTTCTGCGAAAAATAGTCGTTGGTCTTTTGCCGGGCATAGGAGAAGAATCTCTGTTCATCGAGGTTGCTGTCGCTCTTCTGGAGCCGCTTGAGAAATGCTTCAAGGACATCATGCACAACATTTCCGATTTCAAGCGGTACCGAGGTCAATTCGCGCAGCATGGCGAGCTTGAAGTGCGGGACACCCTGTACAAACTTCGAATAATAGGCATAAAAGTACTGGCGTTTGCATTTTTCAAAAACCTCGTTACGCGAAATCGACCAGCCAAGGGTTGGCGTAAAGGGATATTTTTCATAGTGAAGCGGCATCGGGTATTCCTGACGGGGAATTTAATTAGAAAATACAACGTTCTTGATACAGAACCGGAAAATATGAGGTTTTCAGGCGGATTACAGCAGGCCTCCGGCAGCGGAGGCCCGAGATCAAAAAGGATGGAAATGATTACAGCCGGTCGATAAAATGCTTTGAATCGGCGCATAGTTCAAGATCTATGCGCAGATTGGTACAATCGTCCTCGGTAATATATTTTTTCTG
The DNA here is from genome assembly GCA_963803935.1 of uncultured Fibrobacterota bacterium. Classification (GTDB taxonomy): domain Bacteria; phylum Fibrobacterota; class Chitinivibrionia; order Chitinivibrionales; family Chitinispirillaceae; genus BOG-1184. The sequence goes on from CAWDOZ010000162.1 coordinate 627, forward strand.
ATTCCGACCGCCGGTCAATTCGTCCGGCTGGATGGCAGGCCTGCCGCATTCGATCGTCGCCGGTTTTTTTCTCACCGGCGAGGGTGACGCGATTTCGGTTTTTGCTTTTTTCTCCATAAGCGGTACGGCATCGACGCAACAGGAGTTCCCGCTTGCGGCGGGCGCATGCGAATCGAGCAGCACTACCTTTCGCTTGAAATACATGATAGGCGAAAGGCATGATGGACAGTTAAGAATAATAACGCTCACCGACGTGCTCAGGAATATCTCCGAGGACTGTTTACAATGAGGACATTTGATGTGTAAGGTGGTGACCATGGTGCTTCCCCCCACGAAGAGTTTATTCCTTGAATATTTTTTTACTCTTTTATAAAATTGCCGGGCACCGGGCGGAAATGGACCATACCCCGCCACTTTTATTTTACCGTGAAGTACAAAGGAAGTCAAGGAATGTCTGAAATTGAACTGCCTGAAACCGGGGCATACGGCGCTCTGCTCAGGAATTCGCTTGCAAAAGCCCTGAAATTTCTCAATAAAAAGCGTGAAAAGCAGCTTCAGGAACTTGCGGAGACCGATCGGGTAGAATGGTATCGCCAGATTGCGGATTCCCTGCTCGCCGATCCGGGGCAGGCGCCACGGGGATCTGCAAAGACCGTGGTGCTCAATGTTCACTCGCAGGAGGTTGAAGAAGTTTCGCTCAATCCGAAATTTGATTATCGCGGGAATGCCGAGCTTTTCTACAAAAAGGCCAGAAAAGGGGCGCGCGGGGGCGATATCAACCGGAAAAAGATTGCCGAAACGGCAGCATCCATCACTGAGCACGAAACGCTGATCCGGGAGCTGGAGGCGGCACTTTCCGATGCAGACGATCGAAAAACGCTCGCCTGCATAGCCCGCATCGAGAAATTCCTCGGCCTTCCGGGATCAGGTACGGTAAAGCAGGGTACGGCAGCCGGACCCGAACGGATAGAGCGGGTTCCCTATCGGCATTTCAGCTTTGACATGTGGGAGGTCTTCATCGGCAAGAACAATACCCAGAACGACGAGCTGTCGACGCGGTTTGCCCGATCACAGGATCTCTGGCTCCATGTTGCCGGCCACCCCGGTTCGCATGTTGTAATCCGGAGGCCGAAAGGCGCCGTCCCGGTTCCTGCGGATATCGTTGAAAAGGTCGCTTCGCTCGCAGTCTGGTTTTCAAAGGCAAAGCACACCTCATATGCCGGCGTTCATGTCACCGAAGCGCGGTTTGTCCACAAAAGGCGCCATGCACCTCCCGGGGAGGTGGTGGCTGAGCGCTGCCGCGAGGTCCGGGTGCGTCCGCGATCACCGCACGAATTCTTTCCGACGCTCTACGACGGTGATGGTGGATTCGAAGACTAACCGGTTCCTGCCTTGACCGCCCCACGGGCTTTATATATATTAGTGCAGTTCGGTTTTATGAAGGAAACAATCGCGGGGTGGAGCAGTCCGGTAGCTCGTTGGGCTCATAACCCAAAGGTCTCAGGTTCAAATCCTGACCCCGCTACCAATACAAGTCCCTGAATAGTCGGGGGTTATGGGCGGTGGAAGAGATCATTTTCTGCCGCCTTTTTATTTTGGCCATTCTTCCGGCCATGATCGAGGTACGTTAAAGCGACCGCCGCCTCCAGGTCATGTCGCTGATAGTGGGTGTAATAATCATCCATAGCATCGGTGCGATGACCGAGCATCTCCTTTGCGATCTCCTTGCCGGCTGCCGCCCGGAATACGAGTTTTGCCTTCTTCCGGGAGTCATGGAACCAGCGGTGCTCCCACCCCGCCGCTTCGCGCAGACCCGAATTCCGTAAAAGCTTATAGGGGGGTGCCTTGACCGGCCACAACCGGCCGGCGGTTCCTTCACCGATCTGTGCGGCAAGGGCGGCAGCACTTCGGGCCGAAAGCGGCCGCGGTTTTCGCATAATGCGCTTCTGCTTGCTTACCGTTACCATGAGGTAGGGCAGGCCCTCTCCGGGGTGGAGTACGATGTCTTCAATTTGTAAACCCATGACCTCGCCGATCCGAAGACCGCTTTCCCAGACGACAACAAAGAGTCGCCGGATCCAGTCCGGCAGGCCGACTTCAAACGAGGCGACAATGATTTTTTCAAGGTTGTCTTCGGTCGGGACATAATCCATGACCCTGATTCCCCGATCGATACGAACCAGCTGGCACGGATTGTGAAGCGAGAGGCGCCGAAACCGGATCCAGCGGTTGATTGCCGCGCGAACAATGATGAAGTAATTGTACCGGTATTTAGGAGACCATCCATCGAGCGGGAATTCCCGGAAATGGTTGACGATAAGCGATGGGTTCCGATCGATTGTTTCCAGCCGCCAGGTTCCGATGAGCTTTTTTGCATGAGCGCCCATGCATCGTGCAGACGCTTCGCCACGCCTCCCTGCCATGACCTCAGACAGGTAGGCATCGAT